>CAXTFG010000025.1:0-26437 GCA_964243415.1 uncultured Beijerinckiaceae bacterium
CTCTTCGAAAACGACAAGCTGAAGATCGTGCCGCGCGCCAAGAAGACGGACTCGGTCGAGCTCAACGCCGGCGACGAGTTCCTCGGCATCATCTCCGCCGACGATCCGAAGGGCCGCACCTACACGCTGCAGATGGCGATCCTCGATTTCGATCTCGAGGATTTCTGAGCGACGCCGATCAAGGCCGACCGCCCTCGATCAATCGGAGATGAGGCTTGCCCGGGCCGAGCGAAGCACCCGGCAGGATGATCGGCTCCGGGAGGCGATGTGTCGGAAGGCCGTGTGCGCCCGCGCAGGGCGGCGTGCTCGCGCAAGGGAGCGTGCTTGCGAGAGGCGGCGAGCGGATGTCGGAGAAGGTGGAAGTCGGGGCGAAGTCACCTTTCGCATCGTCGACGATCCGGAGCGAGCGCAACGTCAGCGGGCCAAGCGGCAGCAGACCGAGCCAGGCCGGTTGCTCGGCCGGCCGGATCAGCCCGAGAATGCGCGCATGCGTCTTACCGAAATGTCGCAGTGGCAGGAGCAAAACCTCGAACCCGCAGGGCTCGTGTCCGCGCGGCGCGCCACCACCGCCCGCGACGACCGGGCAGGCTCCATCGGCGACCGTCAGCAGCACGGCCGCGACGTTCCGACGTTCCTCCGGACGCCAGAGGTCCAGGAACGCCGCGCCTTTCTGTTCGGCGTCAAACAAGCCGTTGACGCGCGTCCCAGCCAGGCGGAACGGAAAGCCGCCGTCGAGATCGACGTCGAGCATGAACGTGTCGGCCAAAACGTTTCGGATGGCGGCCGGATCGATCTCGCTGCGCTCGGGGGCGGTGCGTTGGCCCCGTAAGCCGTTCCAGTAGGCGAAGAGTTCACGCGTCGCCTGTTGTTTCATACACCCGCACTCCGAACGCTCACACGGCCACGCCGTCCCGCAAAAGGACGGCGGTTGTTCCAAAGTGGCACCCATGTCGTCGCCGAGCGCCCGTTAGGTCGGGAGAGGGCAGAGCTCATGCCATCGCGGGAGGCGATTCGGCGCGAGGTCGATACGAATTCCGCCTTAAACGACCTGTCTTCTGTTCGCTCCTGGATGGCGTCGCCGCAACGCAAGCCAGCCAACGTGACTGCAAAAGACTGTTTCTGGAGGCGTCTTGCTCCTTCACGCGACGGGTTTGCTGGACACCGTCATCCGCCGTCGCCGCAGCGACATCGGCGGAAGATGGCTCGTGGCATCATTGGCCGCCCGTCGATGGGCGTGGCGACGATGACGCGGTTGCGACGGCTCGTGTCCATCCTTCTGCATCTCGGCTTGCTGACGGCGAGCGGAACCGCGGTGCTTGCGATCAGGCACCTTGTCGCCAACGAAAACTTGAGCGACCAGGCCAGCCTTGCCGTCACAGGCGTGACGAGCCTCGCTCTTGCGATCGCGGTCGCGGTCAGCTTGCGATCAGCCCTGGCCGAACCCACGTGGCGGCGCTGCATAACCTGTTGCGCGCTGCCGATCGGCTTCCTCGTGATCTGTGCGGCCTTCGTGGCATCCAGTCTCGTCGACAGTTCCGTCGAAATGGCGGCACTGATGGGAACGGACGGGCCCGCCTCGCCCCCAACCTCGATCGAGATCGGACCGGGCGGCCGCGACGTCCGCTTCACCGGCGACTTTCAGGAGGGCGTCGCGCGCCGTCTCGCCGACCTGCTGTCCACCAATCCCGGTATCGTGAGGATTCACTTGACAAGCGACGGCGGCCTTGCCGACGAGGGCCAGGCGGTCGGCAACGTCATCGCCGCGCACCGGCTCACGACCTTCGTCCCGGACTATTGCATATCGGCCTGCACCCTCGCGTTCGTCCGCGGCCGGGAGCGGGTCGTGCTTGCAAGCTCGAGGCTCGGTTTCCACGCGCCCTACGAGGAAGGACTCTTCGGTGCCGTGTACAAGGGCGACTCGAGCGAACAGCGGGATGCCTATATCGCCGCGGGGATCGAGCCGCACTTCGTCGCGACAGCGCTGAAGATCAATCCGGAAGAAGTTTGGTATCCGACGTTCGAGGAGTTGTTGGCCGCTCACGTCGCCACGGCGAGGGTCGATGACGACCAGCTTCCGGATTCGACCCTGGACGGAACCGCGACGCTCGAAGGAGCCCGCGCGCTCATCTCGCGCAATTTCTCCCTCGTCGGCGTCTTCCTGAAACAGTCGCCGCGAGCGATCGACGCCATCGCCGGCTGGTATCTGGACGCTTACCGCAGCGGGCGATCGGAGGGCGAGAACACGCGGGCGCTGACGACCATCGTGCGGAGCGCCGTCGCTGCGGGTTTGTCCCGAGCCGACGATGAAACATTGCTCGACCTTGCCCGTTTCCTCACGGATGCGCTGGCGGTCGCCGACACGCCGCACGCGTGCGAGATGATCGGCGGAAGGGTTGATCTGGTCACGGCAACGAAACACCTGGTCGCCGCCGATTCGGACGCCACAGCGGCTGCGGACGCCCTTTTCGACCGCGCCTTGAACGGCCATCACGTTCTCACCAGTCCCCAGCAGGCAACGCGCGCGCTCGCCGCCGCCGCACGGAGCGTCAGGTCGCAAGGCGGACCGGAAGCTTCCTGCGCGCAATGGCACCAGAAGTTCACGTCCCTGCTCCAGCAGAGCTCTCCGAGCATCGTGGCCGAGATGCGCGGCTTGGTCGATGTCCAGGCTCTTCGATCGCTGGCCGCTTTGAAGTCGGTCCCTCCGCCACTCCTGCACGTGGCTGGCTCTGCCGCCTCGAGCGGCCCGCGCTGAGCTGTGCGACCCGCGACAGGGTAGCTCCTGCGATCGCCTTCTCCCACAGCGCCCGGCGCGCTATACCGCAGGGATGGAGAACGCTCGATGCGCAAGCTGAAGCACGTCCACGCCATCGCGTCGGCCGTTGGAGCAACGCTGGCGGTGAGCGCGGCGGTCATGCTGGCCTGGTCGCCCGATCTGCCGCTCGCGGCGACGCACCTTTGCTCCGCACCTCACGCCGCGGCATCGACGGCGGCCTCGGGCTTCGGCAGCGTTCAGTTCGCCAATAGTTGCTCAGCCGCGGTTCAGCCGGCGCTGCAGCTCGAGATCGCAAAACTGCACTCGTTCGAAGCCGATACCGACGCCTTTATCGCGATCACGCGACACGATCGCCATTGCGCGATCGCATGGTGGGGCGCGGCCATGAGCAAGCGTGGTAACCCGCTTGGTGGCGCACTCGACGCGAAGAGCTTCAAGCTCGGCCGATCCGACGTCGACAAGGCCCTGGCCGCGGCGAGCAAGGCGACCCCGCGCGAGCGCGCTCTCATCGAGGCGATGGACGTTTATTATCGTCCCTACGCCGACACGATCGCGCGCGGGCGCGCCTATTCCGACAAGATGGACGCGGTGCGCACCTCCTACCCCGATGATCCCGACATCGCCGCGCTCGACGGACTCGCCATCATCGAAGGTGTGGACTTGGACGACAAGACGTTCAGCCGGCAGAAGCGCGCCGGCGCCATCCTGCAGGCCGTCATGCAAGCCCATCCGGAGAACCCCGGCGCGCCGCACTACATGATACACGCCTACGACTATACAGCGCTGGCGCGGGAGGGCGTGCACGCGGCCGAAGTCGAGTCGCGGATCTCGCCGGCGTCGAGCCACGCGCAGCACATGCCGTCCCACATCTGGAGCATGCTCGGCGAATGGGACAAGTCCATCGCCGCCAACCGCCGCTCGGACTACCTCGCCGATCCGTCATCGAACAACGATCCGGTGAAGGGCGACATCGTCTACGAGCACGCCTTCGACTTCATCGCCTACGCGCGGCTTCAGAAGGGTGAGGATCGCAAGGTCGCCGAAGATCTGGCGGCGGCCCGTCGCATCGACGGCATGCCGACGATCATCGTCGCCCGCTATGCGCTCGAGCGCGACGACTGGGTCGATGCCGCGAAGGTGCCCGTGCCGGGCAACGACGCCTTCGACGCCGGGCTTGCACGCTTCGCCCGCGCCTACGGCGCCGCGCGGGCGGGCGACGCGGGTCAGGCCGAGACCGAGCTGAAAGCGCTGCAAGCGCTGCGCAAGCCGGTGGCGGACGGCGCCGGCGAATATTGGGGCGTGTTCATCGACATCTACGCCAAGACCGCGAAAGCCTGGCTGCTTGAGACCCAAGGCAAGTCCGACGAGGCGTTGGCGCTCATGAGGGCCGCCGCGGCCCAGGACGACGGCCACGAGAAGCACATCTATCTCGAGAACAAGATCCTGCCGATGCGCGAGTCGCTCGCCGACATGGAACTCGCGCTCGGCCATCCGCGTGAAGCGCTCGACGACTATGAGAAGTCGCTCGCCCTTGCGCCGAACCGCTATCGCTCCTTCCTCGGTGCGGCGCGAGCGGCACAGGCGGCGGGAGACCTGGCCGCGGCACGCGATTGGAGCGCGAAGCTTCTGACCTTGGCCAAGAGCGGCGATCATGCGAGGCCGGGATGGCAGTTCGCCCAAGCCGTGACCGACGCGAACCACCGATGATGCAAGCCACGTCGGTGCCTTGGCGTTCTCGCTATGCGGTCGACTGACCCGCAAGGCTTGCGAGCGTGTCCAGGACGATCGAATAACGGATCTCCCGGCCGTCGGCGTTCCGTTGCACGCTCCAGTTCACGTCACCCCGGAACTTGAACGCTCCCCATGACAACCGAAAAGCGTCGTCGGAGGGATCGAGCGCGATATAGTAGAGTTCACTCCAAACGAGTTCGATCGACCTATTGCTTTTGTGAGACCACGTGACGCGAACCCGACCTCCCGGCGAGCTGAGCGCGCCGTGCTGGACCGAGCCGACACAGAGATCATGGACGAGCGCTGCAATATGGAAGCTGAGAAGCGGCTCGAGGATGATGTGAGGCCCGGAAACCTGAAACCGCTCGCTCGTCTTCGGAAACGAAGAAGCGATCGCTTCGATCACCTCTTTGACCTCCAGCTCGTCCCAATCTTGCTTCAGCAGTGAATCATGCACATGACCGAGCGAGACGAGCTTGGCACTGATGTCGTCGGCCGCCGAGACGACGGACGACGCCGATGTCAGCGTGCTGTGCACAATGGCTTGAACCGCGCCCAACGCCGTTCGCAGCCTCTCGCTCAAGGTGCTGCTGATCTGCCGGAGGATGTTCTCTCGTCGCCGGTTGATCGATTCGGAGCGCTTCTGGACGCTGACGTCGAGCTGGGATGCAAAGTAGTGGACGAGCCGTTTCTGCTCGTCGAAAACGGGGCTGATAAAGAGTCGGTTGTAGAAAGGCTCGCCGTTGCGACGGTAGTTGAGGAGGTCGATCTCGATGTCGCGTTCTTCGCTCAAGGCTTCCTTGATCGCGGCCCTCGCCGCCGGGTCCGTCTCGGCGCCCTGCAGAAAGCGGCAATTACGTCCGAGAACATCGGCTACAGCGAAACCCGTCATCTCGCAGAAAGCGGGATTGACGAAAACGATGGGATTGTCCCGTTGTCGCGGATCCGTGATCGCCATCGCCATGCGCGCCGACGAGACGGACTGCCTCAGCATCTGATCCGATCGGTCCTCGGTGAGCGACGTCATTGGCTTCGTCGGTCCAGTCGTAGTTCCTTCGCGGACACATCGTAGGCCTAGACGGGCGCACCACCAATCCAAATCGCACGAAAAGCCGCCTCGTCGTGTACGATGACGCTCCTTGTCACAACAGATGATGATGGTCGCGCCGGCCACCGGGAAGCACCTGTTCCCAGGCAATAACGCCGAGCGCTCCGACTGCGTTGCACCCTTTCTCTCCGAACCGAGACCAGGGCCGGTGCGATGCTCGTCGGTTATCTCGCGTGAGCATGGGTAAGCGCCTCCCCTCGCAGCGTAAGATACGAGAGGTGGCGACGGCCAAGCTTGCGCTCTATGTGTCCCCTCTCGGGCTCCGCGCTCGCATCTCGATGGTGGTCATGTCCTCTCGCGCTGTCGTCGCATGAAGATCGAGATGCCCAACGTCCCGCACGGCGCGGTACGCGACACGGCGGAAGGCAAGCGCCTCGCCGAAGCCGACGCGGGCACCCCGTGGCGGCGCTTCGGCCCCTACCTCAGCGACCGGCAATGGGGCACGGTGCGCGAGGACTACAGCGGCGACGGTGAGGCCTGGACCTATCTCCCGCACGACCATGCTCGCAGCCGCGCCTACCGCTGGGGCGAGGACGCCATCGCCGGTTTCGCCGACGACCAGCTCGCGGTCTGTCTCGGTCTCGCCCTATGGAACGGTGTCGACCCCATCCTCAAGGAAAGGCTGTTCGGTCTGACCAACAGCCAAGGCAACCACGGCGAGGACGTCAAGGAGCTGTATTACTACGTCGACGGCACGCCGACGCACTCCTACATGCGGATGGTCTACAAATATCCGCAGGGCGCCTACCCTTACGAGCATCTCGTCGAGGAGAACGCGCGGCGCGGGCTCGACGAGCGCGAATACGAGCTGATCGACACCGGCCTCTTCGACGACGACCGTTACTTCGACGTGACGGTCGAGTACGCAAAGGCGGCGCCGGACGACATTCTGATGCAGGTGACGGTGGAAAACCGCGGCTCAGCCGATGCCACGTTGCACTGCCTGCCGCAGCTCTGGTCGCGCAACATCTGGACCTGGACAGGCGAGCCGAACCGCAAGCCGATGCTCGCGGCCGAGGGCGATGGGGCGGTCACGATCAATCATCCCGACCTGCCGGCGATGCGGCTCGCCTGCGAGGGCGCGCCGACCCTGCTTTTCTGCGAGAACGAGACCAACTTGCGGCGGCTCTACGGTATCGACGGGACCGGGTTCTTCAAGGATGGGATCAACGATCACGTCGTCGACGGCGCGGCCGATGCGGTCAACCCGTCCCGCAACGGGACCAAGGTCGCCGTGCATCACGTCTTGAGCGTTCCGGCGCAGGGGCGAGCCGAGATCCGCCTCCGTCTCCAGGCAAGCGCCGGAACGCAGCCGTTCGCGGATTTCGCCGCGGTTCTCGGCGCGCGGCGCAGCGAATGCGATGCGTTCTACGATGCCCTGCAGGCCGGCATCGCCGAGCCCGACGCGCGCCTCGTCCAGCGTCAGGCCTTCGCCGGCATGCTGTGGTCGAAGCAATATTATGGCTTCGACGTGCGCAGCTGGTTGAACGGCGACCCGGCCGAGCCGCGTCCGCCGCACGAACGGCTGCTCGGCCGCGATGCGGACTGGGCGCACCTTTGCTCAGCCGACATCTTCTCCATGCCGGACGCCTGGGAGTATCCCTGGTTCGCCGCCTGGGACCTGGCCTTCCATTGCGTGACATTCGCGCTGATCGATCCCGCCTTCGCCAAGGCGCAGCTCGTGCTTCTGACCCAGTCGCGCTTCCTGCACCCCAACGGCCAAATCCCGGCCTACGAGTGGAACTTCGGCGATACCAACCCGCCCGTCCACGCGCTGGCCGCGCTGCAGATCTACGACATCGACCGCGCGCGCTGCGGCCAATCCGACACGACCTTTCTCCGACGTGTCTTCCACAAACTGATCCTCAACTTCACCTGGTGGGTGAACCGGGAGGACGCGCAGGGCCGCAACATCTTCGAGGGCGGCTTCCTCGGGCTCGACAACATCTCGCTCTTCAACCGAAGCGGCGAGCTGCCGGAAGGCGGCCACCTCGGCCAGGCCGATGGCAGCGCCTGGGCGGCGATGTATGCGCTGAACCTGATGCGCATGGCTGTCGAGCTCGCCCTGAACGATGCCGTTTACGAGGATATGGCGATCAAGTTCTTCGAGCATTTCCTGCTGATCGCCGCCGCGGTGCATCGCCGGATCGGCGACGAAGGCTCGGGCCTGTGGGACGAGACCGACGGCTTCTACTACGACGTCCTCGAAATTCCCGGACAGCCCGAGATCCCGCTCCGCGTCCGCTCGATGGTCGGCCTCATTCCGCTGTTCGCCGTCGAGCTCCTCGGCGGCGAGGTTCTGGCCAAGTTGCCGGATTTCAACAAACGCCTGCAATGGATCTTCGCCAACCGGCCCGACCTCGCCTCCCTGGTTTCGCGCTGGCGCGACATGAACAGCGCCGATTATTCGCTGCTGTCGCTTGTCCGCAAGCAGCGCCTCAACCGCGTCCTCGCCCGGATGCTCGATGAGACCGAATTCCTGTCGGACTACGGCGTACGCTCGGTGTCGAAGGTTCACCTCGCCCATCCCGCCAGTGTCGACGTGCACGGCGAGCGCTACACCGTGGCCTACACGCCGGGCGAAGGCACGACGCGGCTCTACGGCGGCAATTCGAACTGGCGCGG
This sequence comes from uncultured Beijerinckiaceae bacterium, assembly GCA_964243415.1. Lineage (GTDB taxonomy): Bacteria > Pseudomonadota > Alphaproteobacteria > Rhizobiales > Beijerinckiaceae > RH-AL1. The sequence goes on from CAXTFG010000025.1 coordinate 8,238, forward strand.
CCCGATCTGGATGCCGGTCAATTACCTCATCGTCGTCGCGCTCCACCGCTTCCAGACCTTCTACGAGGACGATTTCAGCATCGAATGTCCGACGGGGTCGGGCCGGATGATGCATCTGTCCGACGTCGCCCACGAACTCGCGAGGCGGCTGACGCGGCTCTTCCTTCGCGATGGCACCGGCCGGCGCGCGATTTACGACGGCTCGCCGAAGATGCAGGACGATCCGCACTTCCGCGACTTGATCCTGTTCTACGAACATTTCCACGGCGACACTGGCCGCGGACTCGGCGCCTCGCACCAGACCGGCTGGACCGGGCTCGTCGCCCTCTTGCTCCATCCCCGCTCCGAGATCGATCCCGACCTCGCCGAACGCATGACCCGAACCCAGCCGCCGCATTCCGGCGAAGGAGTAGCGACATGATCGACATGCAAAGACAGCCCGACTCGCCGTCACCGCCCGGCACCGAGCCTTTGCCGAAAGCCGGCTATGACAAGGTCATCGAGGGGCAGCCGGCGATCGTGACGGGGGCGAATTCCGGCATCGGCGAAGCGATCGCGCTTGGGCTTGCCCAGGCTGGCGCCGACGTCGCCGTGAACTACGTCACCCATCCGGAGGCCGCCGAAGAGGTCGCCCATAAGATCGAGGGTTTCGGTCGCAAGGCGATGGTGGTGAGGGCCGACGTCAGCAAGGAAGACGAGGTCGAAGCCATGTTCAAGCAGGTCGTAGCGACCTTCGGCACCCTCCACATCTCGGTCAGCAACGCCGGGCTGCAGCAGGACGCCAAGTTCCTCGAGATGACGCTCGACCAGTGGAAGAAGGTGATCGACATCAACCTGACCGGGCAGTTCCTGTGTCAGCGGGCGGCGGCGCGCGAATTCGTCCGCCGCGGCCTCGACACCAAAGTCTCGGTCGCTGCCGGCAAGATGATCTGCATGAGCTCGGTCCACCAGGTCATCCCGTGGGCCGGACACGTGAACTATGCCTCGTCCAAGGGCGGCATCAAACTTCTCATGGAGTCGATGGCACAGGAGCTCGCCCCGCACCGCATCCGCGTCAACGGCATCGCGCCGGGCGCCATCCGCACTCCCATCAACAAGGAGGCCTGGAGCACGCCGGAGGCATACACGTCGCTGATGACGCTGGTCCCCTACAAGCGCATCGGCGAGCCCGACGATATCGCGCAGGCGGCCGTCTGGCTCGCCTCAGACCACGCCGACTACGTGACCGGCGCGACGCTCTTCGTCGACGGTGGCATGACGCTCTATCCCGGCTTCGAGCAGGGTGGTTGAGCGGTCCGCGCCGAGCCGCGTCTTGAGGTGATCGGCCACGCGCAAGGCATTGGCGATGATGGTCAGCGTCGGGTTCACGGCGCCGATCGAGGGAAAGAAGCTCGAATCCGCGACATAGAGATTGTCGATCTCATGGGTGCGGCAGTTCACGTCGAGCACCGACGATCGCGGGTCGGTGCCGAACCGCATCGTGCCGGCCTGGTGCGAGACGCCTTCGATCGGGATCGTCTTGTGGAGGAATACGGACCGGCCGAAGACCCCGTGCATGTTCGTGGCGCGCAGCTTCGCCTCGAACGCGGCCCTGAGCCTCACGTGCGCTTGCGAGTTGTTCGGCGTCAGGGCGAGCGTCACCTTGCCGTCGCTGCCGAGCGTCACCCGGTTGTCTGGATCAGGGAGGTCCTCGCTCGACAACCAGAAGTCGAGCGCGTGGTGGGCGACGGCCTCGAAGGGCATGTTGGACAGGAACTCAAGCCAGGACGGCAGGACTTCGCCACGCAGATGCGTGCCGTGCAGCTTGCCGCACATCTGGACGAAGCCCATCGGGTGCGGCCACTCCGCCGTACCGAAATAGAAGTCGCTCAGCGCCAGCGTCTTCTGGAAGACCGTGTCGTTGCGCTCGCGCGACAGCGCCAGCAGGACCGACTGGTTGTGGCGCATGTAGTTGCGGCCGACCTGGTCGGAAGCGTTGGCGAGGCCGTTCGGATGCGTGCCGTTGGCCGAGCGCAGCATCAGCAGCGCGGAGTTCAGGGCACCGCAGGCAACGACCACGACGTCGGCACTGTAGCGCTCGTCGTTGCCGTCGCGGATGACGTGGACCGAGCGCACGGAGCGGCCCTGGCCGTCGGTCTCGAGCTTCGACACGTAGGCGCCGGTCAGCATCGTCACGTTGGGGTGAAGCCGCAAGGTCGGGTCGACGCAGGCGATCTGCGCATCGGCCTTGCCGTTGGTCAAACAGGGGAAACCATCGAAAGCCGAGCAGCGGATGCAGGCGCTGTGGGGCGCCGCATCCGGCGTGCCGGGCTTCTGATCGAGATAGATGCCGAGCGGCAGGTGGAACGGCTTCAGGCCCTGTCCGGCGAGCTCCGCCTCGAGCTGCGCCATCCGCGGCTCATGCTCGACGGGTGGATGGGGAAACGGGTCGATCTTGTTGGGCTCGGACGGATCCTGTCCGCGCCGGCCGTGGACGGCATACAAGCGCTCGGCTTCGAGATAATAGGAGTCGAACGCGTCGTAACTGAGCGGCCAGGCCGGCGACACGCCTTCGGCATGGCGCAGCTCACCGAAGTCTTCGCGCCGCATGCGGACCAGGGCCGAGCCATAGACCTTCGAATTGCCGCCGACGACATAGTGCACCATCGGCGAGAACGGCTTTCCGGCGCTGTCGAACCAGGTTTCCCCGGCCTTGTAGCGCCCCTCGTTGAACACGGCGGCGGTATCCCAGTTCGCCTGTTCGCGCTTGAGATAATCGCCGCGCTCCAGCATGAGGATGCGCTTGCCGGTCGGCGCAAGCCGGCTCGCCAGAGTCGCCCCGCCGGGGCCGGTGCCGATGATGATGACGTCGTAATGATCGGACTGCACGAGACCTCGATCCAAGAGCTGACCCGAACGTCACGGCGCGGCGGCGCGTGAGGAAGCATGCCACGGATGAGCTTTCTTCGAAGCCGCGCGTTCCGACCGAACTCTCCTGGCCCGGCATTCCGGCCTAGCACCGAACGCGGAAGGCATCGCGAGTGAGTATCGTCGCACCTCTTCTGATCCGATTTTGCCTGATCGTGATCTTTCCCTTCAGCACGCTCGACAAGATTTTCAATTGGAAAGGCGCGCTCAAGCAGGCGGACGGTGGAGTCCTCCCCGGCGGCCCAGTCCTGCTCGTGCTCGCGATGGTGGTGGAGACGGGCGGATCCCTCCTGATCATGATCGGCGTGCTCGATCGCGCGGCGGCGGCGCTGCTGGCGTTCTACTGCATCGTGACCGCCCTGCTTTATCACCAGTTCTGGGCGTGCGGCGACTTCTTCGCGTCCGGCGAGAGTAAGGGCCGCACGCACTTCTGGGATTTCCTGAAGAACCTCGGTCTCGTCGGCGGGCTCGGCCTGATCGTCCTCGGTGCGCCGATTGCAGCCGTGGAATACGCCGCGACACATCCCTTTTCGTCGACGCCGGCCTACGGCTCTGTCGCGCCGGCCTACCACTAGGCCGAAGAACCAGCCCCTGGAGCGCCGCATGTACACGAAACCGTTGGTCGAGCGCGTCGCGCGGCTCGGGCTCGTGGTGTCAGACATCATCGCTGCGGAGGCGTTTTTTGCGGAGGCCTTCAATTTCCAAATGGTTGAACGACGCGACGGGGGTGACGCCTTCGCGCAGCTCGTGGGTCTGCCCGGCGCCACATCGCGCCATACAGCCATGCGGCTCGGCGATCAGGACATCGATCTCGTCTGTTTCGATGCGCCGGGACGGCCCTACCCACCGGCTAGCACGAGCACGGATCTCTGGTTCCAGCACTTCGCCATGATCGTGTCGGACATGGGTGCAGCCTATGCGCAGCTGCGAAAGAGCGGCCGCTTCACCCCGATCACCGCAGGCGGCCCGATCCAGCTTCCGGAAGCCTCGGGCGGCGTGCAGGCCTTCAAGTTTCGCGATAGCGACGGCCACCCGCTGGAACTGCTCGCCTTTCCTCCGGACGGCGGTCCGGACGTTTGGAAGGACAAGGGTGACCACGCGCTCTTTCTCGGCATCGATCATTCCGCCGTTTCGGTTGGCAGCACCGCCGGGAGCATCGCCTTCTTCGAGGGCTGCTTCGGGCTGACGCAAAGCATGCAATCGGAGAACGTCGGACCCGAGCAAGCCAGAATGGATGCGGTGCCCGAGGCGCGCGTCACCGTGACGGGCCTCGCGCCGATAAACGCGCCGCCGCACGTCGAGCTGCTCGGCTACCACGTCGGCGCGCGCCGGCCCATCGACAGTGCCACCCGGTCGAACGACCTCGCGGCGACGTTCTTCGTGCTGCAAACGCGCGATCTCGAGCCGATCGTCGAAGCGCTGACCGCCAGTGGCGCGACCTTCATTTCACCCGGCGTCGTCGCGCTGGCGCACGGCACGAGGGCGATCGCCGTCCTCGATCCCGACGGCCACCGCTTCGTCGTCGAAGAGACGCCCAGGCCTTAATCTATGTCGATCCAATCCGTCCTTTTGCCCGTGCTGGTGCAAGTCGCGCTCGTCTTCGTCCTGCTCGGGCTGGCATCGAAGGCGCGCAAGGACGCCTTCGATGGCGGCCTGCGACGCCGCGACGTGTTGCTGAGCACCGACGCTTATCCGCCGCAAGCCCGGCTCTACGCCAACAGCTACGCCAACCAGTTCGAGATGCCGGTGCTGTTCCTGTCCGCGGTCATCTTCGGCTGGGTGCTGCATCAGACCGGTTGGCTCTTCGTCCTGTTCGAGTGGGCGTATGTCGCGTTCCGCCTCGGCCACGCCGCCGTCCACGTGACGAGCAACCGGCTGCTGCTCCGCGGCTCCCTGTTCCTTGGCTCGGCCGTCGTCACCGCCCTGCTCTGGCTGCTGATCTTCGTCGGCGTCTTCTTCGGATCCGTGCCTTGACCCCCGGCGGCAGGCTGGCGGCCGCCATCGAGGTGCTGGCCGACATCGAGACGCGCCATCGCCCCGCCGCCGACGCCCTCAAGGATTTCGGACTGGCTCACCGCTTCGCAGGATCGAAGGATCGCGCGGCCATCGCATCCTACGTCTATGACGCGCTGCGCAAGCGCGCTTCGTCGGCCTGGATCATGGGCGCGGACACGCCGCGCGCCGTGATGCTCGGCGCGCTCTCGCGCGCCCGCGGCATGACCGTCGCCGACATCGCGACGATCTGCACCGGCGAGGATCACGCGCCCGAGACGCTGAGCGAGAGCGAACACGCCGCGCTCGCCGCACCCTCTCTGGTCGGTGCGCCGGATCACATGAGCGGTGACTTTCCCGATTGGCTCGCGCCGGCGTTCGAGCAGACGTTCGGCGACGCGCTGGCCAACGAGATGGCGGCGCTCGCCGAACGCGCGCCCGTCGACCTCCGCGTCAACACGCTGAAAGCGACGCCCGACAAGGTTACGGCGGCCCTCTCCCATCTCGCACCGAAGCCGGCGACCTACGCGCCGACCTGCCTGCGCCTGCCGCTCGGTCAGGACGGGCGCGGCCCGGCGCTCGCCGGGGAGCCGGCCTTCATCAAAGGCCTCGTCGAAGTGCAGGACGAGGGTTCGCAGCTCGCCGTCCTGCTCGCCCAGCCGGCGGCGGGGCAGCAGGTGCTCGATCTCTGCGCCGGCGGCGGCGGCAAGACGCTGGCGCTCGCCGCCGCGATGGCGAACCGTGGGCAGGTCTACGCCACCGACACGGACGGGCGGCGCCTCGCTGGTTTGTTCCCGCGGCTCGACAAGTCGGGCGCACGCAATGTGCAGATCCGCGCCCCGCGGCGTGGCATCCCGCAGATCGAGGATCTCCTCGAGCGCTGCCACCTGGTCTTCGTCGATGCGCCCTGCACTGGAACCGGGACGTGGCGCCGCAACCCGGACGCGAAATGGCGGGTGCGCCCCGGCGCGCTGGAGCAACGGATCCGCGAACAGGACGCGGTGCTCGAGACGGCCGCCCGCTACGTGAAGCCGGGCGGACGCCTCGTCTACGTCACTTGCTCGCTGCTTGCGGAAGAGAACGAAGCCCGCGTCGCCGCTTTTCGCGCCCGCCATCCCGGTTTCACCGTGGAAGACCCGGCCGGCGTGGCCGAGGCCGCGGGCCTGCCCGCGCTTGCCGCTTTTGCCGACTCCGCGGGCATCGGCCTGCGCCTGTCGCCGTTGCGGACCGGCACCGACGGTTTCTTCATCGCCAGCCTCGTCAAGGCAAGCTGAACAGAGGTGCGCTGATCAGAGATTTTTCCCGGACCCAGTGATCGTGTGTCGGCCGGCGGCGCCGCATGCCGCGAGCGAGTCGGGTCGCATCACGAGGACGGTGTCGCTAACCGCGGCGACCACCAGCAGGATCGCGGCCGCGATCTGGAGCAGTGGCCGGGCGCGACGATCCTGCGGCGCCTCCTCCGACTCAATGAACAGACTCGCGATCCGGGTGAAATCGACCCGGCGGGCCGGTTGAGCGTCGCCGTCCCGAATGTACAAGAATGCTGTCATGAGCGCTGCCTCCCGATGAAAGAAGACTGTAGCGAAGGCGCGTTGCCGTGCCTTCAAGTCGAAGGCTCGAAAGCGCCGCATTCCGCTCAGGCTTGCGGTAAGGTTCGTCGACCATCCGGCCACCAGGGAACGCCATGACCGATATCCTGCACGCGGACGTGATCGAAGGGCACGACAAGGTGCTTATCATCGATTTCGGCTCGCAGGTGACGCAGCTCATCGCGCGCCGCGTTCGCGAAGCCGGCGTCTATTGCGAGATCGCACCGTTCCAGTCCGCAGAAGCGACCTTCGCCACCCTCAAACCCAGGGCGGTCATCCTCTCGGGCGGCCCCGCTTCGGTCACGGAGGAAGGGTCGCCGCGCGCGCCCCAGGTCGTGTTCGAGGCCGGCGTTCCCGTGCTCGGCATCTGTTACGGCCAGCAGCTCATGGCGGTGCAGCTCGGCGGGGCGGTGGAATCGGGCCATCACAGCGAATACGGGCGCGCCGAGGTCGAAGCCGTGGGCCGATCGCCGCTGCTCGACGGCGTCTGGGCGCACGGCAGCCACCCCGTGTGGATGAGCCACGGCGACCGGGTCACCCGCCTGCCCGCCGGCTTCACCCGCATCGGCCGCTCCGACAACGCTCCCGACTGCGTCATCGCCGACGAAAGCCGTCGCTTCTACGGTCTGCAGTTCCACCCCGAGGTCCACCACACGCCGGACGGCCCGGCCCTCCTCGCCAACTTCCTGCACAGCATCGCCGGCTGCCGCCGTGACTGGACGATGAAAGCCTTTCGCGCCGAAGCCGTCGCCGCCATCCGCGCCAAGGTCGGCGACGGCCGCGTGCTGTGCGGCCTGTCTGGCGGCGTCGATTCCGCGGTCGCCGCCGTGCTGATCCATGAAGCTGTCGGCGATCGGCTCACGTGCGTCTACGTCGACCACGGCCTGATGCGCGAGGGCGAAACGGAGCAGATCCTGTCGCTCTTCCGCGAGCACTACAGCATCCCGCTGCACCACGTTGACGCCTCCGACCTTTTTCTTGCCTCGCTGCACGGCATCAGGGACCCGGAGCAGAAGCGCAAGATCATCGGGCGGCTCTTCGTCGCCAGCTTCGAGCAGGAAGCCAAGACGATCGCGCAAGACAATGAAGGGCCTTTGGAATTCCTGGCGCAGGGCACGCTCTACCCCGACGTCATCGAGAGCGTGTCGTTTTCTGGCGGGCCGTCGGTCACGATCAAGTCGCACCACAACGTCGGCGGCTTGCCCGAGCGGATGAACATGAAGCTCGTCGAGCCGCTGCGCGAACTCTTCAAGGACGAGGTGCGCTCGCTCGGCCGCGAGCTCGGCCTGCCCGAAGCCTTCATCGGCCGTCACCCCTTCCCCGGCCCCGGCCTCGCCATCCGCTGTCCCGGCGCGATCACGCCCGAAAAGCTCGCCATCCTGCGCAAGGCCGATGCGATCTACCTCGACGAAATCCGTCGCGCCGGGCTTTACGACACGATCTGGCAAGCCTTCGCCGTACTTTTGCCGGTGCAGACCGTCGGCGTCATGGGCGACGGGCGCACCTACGATTTCGTCTGTGCCCTGCGCGCCGTGACCTCGGTCGACGGCATGACCGCGGATTTCTATCCGTTCGACATGACCGTTCTCGGCCGCGCCGCGACGCGCATCATTAACGAGGTCAAGGGCATTAACCGGGTCGTCTACGACGTGACCTCGAAGCCGCCGGGCACGATCGAGTGGGAGTAGCGGCGTCGCAACCTGACGCCCCCCCGGAGAGTTGAGACACAATGACCCATCAGCGCGCTGCCGAAGCCAAAAACCTCACCAAGGCCCAGACCGATCTCAGCGAGGGAGAGCGTCGGATCGCGCGGCAGCGGGTCCTCATCGAGGAACTGAGGGCGAGCGGACTCGACGTTTCGGAAGCCGAGAAGTCGATCCTCCGGCTCGAAGAAGGCGTGAAGGAATGGCGCGCCCACCGGGACACCGTGTCCGCCCGCCTCGCCGAAATCGACGCGCAGGCGGCAACGCTCGCCAAGGTTCGCTAGTGACCTGAGGCCGGGGCATCGCGCTCGAGCGCTTCGCCCCATTTGCGCTGCATCTTGACGGAGGCGTGCCCGCTCATCGGCGATCCATGTCCAAAGCAGGCCAGGTCGTAATCGTAGGTCGCGATCTTCACGAGGTCGCGGCGCGCTTCCGTCTCGTCCTCATAGCCGATCGGTCCGCTCAGCATGCCGAAGACATGCATGCAGGCGTCCGCCACGAACATCACGCGATGCCCTTGCCAAAGCAACGCAATCTGGCCGGCGCAGTGTCCCGGGATGCCGATGGCACGGAGACCTCCGGCAAGGGGGATCACGTCGCCGGTTTTGACCTTGTGATCGATCCGGGCCGGTGAGACGCTCGTTGGCGGCTTGAAGACATACGTCATCAGCAGCTTCGGGATCTGCCCGGCCGGCGTGATCGGGCGAAATCCAGATCCGACCTCGGCGATCGGTGCGTCGCGTTCGTGCATCCACGTCTGGGCGCCGGACGCCTTCACGACATCGGCCAAACCGCCGATATGGTCGGGATGGGCGTGGGTCAGGACAATGTGCTTCACTTCGCTGGGACGCCGCCCGATGTTGCGGATGCCGTCGAAGATGAGGTCGCTCTTACCCGGGAAACCGGCGTCGATCAGGACGAGCCCATCGGCGCCTCCGTCGATCAGGTAGGTATTCACGCTTCCGCATGGAACGACGTAGAGCCCGAGCCAGATCTGCTTTGCCGCCATCCGTCCCCACCAACCTTCTCGTCAGGCGCTGAGCCGACGACTTCTGCCGACCTCAGAAGCAGACGGTCTTCGGTTGTCCGCCTTCCAACGTGTAGTCGCACGATGGCTTGTGCTTGTCGGGATCATCGGGATCCCTTTTGACTTTGGTGAACAGGTTCGGCGTTTCGCTGTCGCTGACGCAGCCCCCGACCATGAGGATGACGGCGAGAGCCGCGGCAATTCCGATCGATCTCTTCATGAAGTGCCCCTCGGTCCGTTCCCGCCTTGTCGCGCGCGTCACAATCCCGTCGGGTAGTTCGGGCTTTCCCGGGTGATGGCGACGTCGTGGACATGACTTTCGCGCAATCCCGCGCCGGAAATGCGGACGAATTGGGCGCGGTGCTGAAAATCGGCGATCGTTCGGGCGCCAACGTAGCCCATGGCCGCGCGCAGCCCGCCGGCGAGCTGATGCAGGATGGCGGCGGCCGGCCCGCGATAGGGCACCTGCCCCTCGACGCCCTCCGGCACGAGCTTCAGCGTGTCCTTGATGTCCTGCTGGAAGTAGCGGTCCGCGGAGCCGCGCGACATCGCGCTGACCGACCCCATGCCACGGTAGGATTTGAATGATCGGCCCTGGTAAAGGTAGACCTCGCCGGGGCTCTCGTCGGTGCCCGCGAGCAGCGAGCCGATCATCGCCACCTGCGCCCCTCCGGCGATCGCCTTCGCGAGGTCGCCGGAATACTTGATGCCGCCGTCGGCGATGACGGACACATCACCCGCCGCAGACGCGGCGTCCATGACGGCGGTGAGTTGCGGCACGCCGACCCCGGCGACCATGCGCGTCGTGCAGATCGAGCCCGGCCCGATCCCGACCTTGATCGCATCGGCGCCGGCGTCGATCAGCGCGCGGGTGCCCTCGGCGGTGGCCACGTTGCCGGCGATGATCGCGACTTTGTTCGAGGCGCGCTTAATGCGCCCGACCTGGTCGAGCACCGCCTGCGAATGGCCGTGCGCGGTGTCGACAACCACGCAGTCGACGCCCGCGTCGATGAGCATCATCGCGCGCTCGTAACCCTTGTCACCAACGGTCGAGGCGGCGGCAACGCGCAGACGACCCTCGCCATCCTTGCAGGCATCGGGATAGAGCGTCGCCTTCTCGATGTCCTTGACCGTGAGCAGGCCGACGCACCGCCCGTCTTCGTCGACCACCAGCAGCTTTTCCAGCCGATGATGGTGGAGCAGCCGCCGGGCCTCTTCCTGCCCGACGCCTTCGGGCACTGTGATCACTCTCTTGGTCATCAGCTCGGACACCGGCTGGCCCGGGTGGTCGGCGAAGCGCATGTCGCGGTTGGTCAGGATGCCGAGGAGCTTCGAAGGCGTTCCCGTCGCGGCGCTGCGCTCGACCACGGGGAAGCCGGAGATCCCGTGGCGGCTCATCAGGGCGCGCGCGTCGGCCAGCGTGTCGTCGGGGTGAATGGTGATCGGGTTCACCACCATGCCGGATTCGTAGCGCTTGACCTTGCGGACCTCCTCCGCCTGCACCTCGGGATCGAGGTTGCGGTGGATGACGCCGATCCCGCCCGCCTGGGCCATCGCGATCGCGAGCCGCGACTCGGTCACGGTGTCCATCGCGGACGAAATGATCGGCAGGTTGAGCGTAATCTGCGGCGTCAGGCGCGAGCGAAGATCGACTTGGTTCGGCATTACCTCGGAATGGCCGGGACGCAGCAGAACGTCGTCGAACGTCAGCGCCTCTTCGATCTTCAGGCGTGTGACGGTCGCCATAGGGCCAACTCCCGATTGAGTCGGTCGGAGCACGAGCTCGACGGCCGAGTTGGCAGCGGCTGATAGCATGAGGAACGGAAAGCGACTAGCCATCTCCGCATGCGCTGGCGTTCGGACAGACCTGTGCCCGGCCGCCAACGTCTCGCCGCATGCGTTGAACCCGCAGCTCAGATGCCGCGAAATCCCGTCAGCATCGCGAGACACGATCCAATGATGATCATCGCGGTGAAGAGAACGGCAGTCCAGTCCATGGCGATGATCCGGTCGGACGAACAGAACTTAACATTTGTAATATCCTTGCGCGTAGTCGGGACGGATCGCAAGGTGCCGTCCGGCTTTCCGTTCACGCCTTCGTGGGATCGTGCGGCGCAACTCGAAAAACGAGGCTGCACTGCCTAAATCGAAGGTCCGGTTTCGCTGCCCGTGAGTTCGCGCCGGGTTCGGAGACCTTTCTTGCCGCGCTATGCCCTCACTGCCCTTATCGTCGCATGCGCGCTGCTGATGGAGAATATCGACGGGACAGTCATCTCGACGTCCCTGCCGGCGATCGCGCTCGACCTCCACGAAGACCCGATCGCGCTGAAACTCGCCTTGACCTCGTACCTGCTCGCCCTGGCGGTGTTCATTCCGGCGAGCGGCTGGGTAGCCGATCGCTTCGGCACGCGCACTGTCTTCCGCGCGGCGATCATCGTGTTTACCGCCGGCTCCATCCTGTGCGGCCTGTCGAGTTCGCTGACCGGCTTCGTGTTGGCCCGAGTCGTCCAAGGCATCGGCGGCGCGATGATGGTGCCGGTCGGCCGCCTGCTGCTGCTGCGCACCGTTGATCGCCGCGACCTGGTGAGGGCGCTGTCCTACCTCACCGTGCCCGCTCTGCTCGGTCCGATGCTCGGGCCGCCCTTGGGTGGTTTCATCACGACCTACTTTCATTGGCGCTATATCTTCTGGATCAACGTGCCCATCGGCGTGCTCGGCATCACGCTCGTCACACTCTTCATCGAGAACATCCGGGATCCCGAGGTGGGCGCTTTGGACATGACCGGGTTCTTCCTGTCAGGCGTCGGCCTGGCGAGCGTCGTGTTCGGCATGACGATTCTCGGCCGCGGCTTCATCCCGCTCTGGCAAGTGCTCACGCTGATCGGCTTCGGAGGCGCGGTGCTCGCCGTCTACGTGCGTCATGCCAGACGCATCGCCAACCCCATCATCGATCTGAGCCTGCTCAAGGTGCAGACGTTTCGGGTCAGCGTCAGCGGCGGCTCGCTGTTTCGCATCGGCGTCGGCGCCGTGCCGCTGCTGCTGCCCTTGATGCTGCAGATCGGATTCGGCATGACACCGCTGCGCTCGGGCCTCACGACCTTTGTCGCCGCGGTCGGATCCATGGCGATGAAGACCACCGCCTCGCCGATCCTGACCGCCTTCGGGTTCCGCCGCGTCCTCGTCGTCAACTGCGTTGTCGGCGCGGCCTTCATCGCGGTCAACGGCCTGCTGTCGCCGGCGACGCCGATCGCGCTGCTGCTCGGCATCCTGCTTGTCGGCGGCTATTTCCGGTCGCTGCAGTTCACCGGGATCAATGCCATCGCGTACGCCGACATCGACATCGGCCGGATGAGCCGCGCGGTGGCCTTCGCATCAGTCGCACAACAGCTTGCGCTCAGCGTCGGCGTCGCGCTCGGGGCCGGCGTCGTTCAGATCATGCGCGAGCGCCATGGAGGCGCCCTCGAACTCGCCGACTTCCACTGGGCGTTCCTGGCCGTCGCTCTGGTCTCGGGCAGCTCGCTCCTGGCGTTCCTGCGGCTGCCAACCGACGCTGGCGCCTCGCTTTCTGGTCGCCCTGCGCAAGGCGCCGTAGCGGCCGGCGTGGGGGATGCGCGCCCCGGATCGGCGCTGGGCTGACCACGCCGACGCCGGCGTCGCGGTGATGGACCGCGCGAGCCGCGCGGCGAGAAACGCTCGGGCTAGTCCGGCAGCGTCGCGAAAGTACCACGACGGTCGCGACCAGACTTTCAGCGCACGCCGAAACCGGCGTGGCGCTGCCTTCGCGAGGGGGTGCCTTTACGGCCGAGAGACGCTTTGTCAGCTCTTGAGGTGGGCGGCCAGATGCTTGTTCATTTCGAACATCGTCACCTTGTCCTTGCCGAAGACCGCTTTCAGCTTGTCGTCGGCAAGGATCTCGCGCTTGTTCTTCTCGTTCTGCAGCTTGTGCTCTTTGATGTACTCCCAGACCTTGCTGACGACGACCGTGCGCGCGAGTGGCTCGCTGCCGACCACGGCCGCCAATTCCTTCGAAGGCGTCAACGGCTTGGAGAAGGCGCTCGGCGGCTGTTGAGCCGGCTTGGCTTTCGGCTTGGTCGGGGAGGAAGGGGCCGATTTGGTCGGGCCTTTCGTCGACGTGCCCTTCGGCGCCGCCTTGGCCTTGGCAGGCTTCTCCGCCGCTTTCTTGGTGGCTTCCTTCATTCGTCTCTCCCGTCGACCGCATGAGAGTCGGCCTGACGTGCCGCGCTCCGATGGGCTCAAGACGAAACGCAAGGCTGCCTCCCCGTCAAGCATCGGTGGCTTCGATCCGCCGTTCGCCCACTATAAATCGTACGTTCGGCCCGTTTTAGCCGTCGCGACCGGCCAAAGGCCCTCGCTACAGCCTCGAGCAAGCCTGCCGTCCTAGACCTGATTCGACGAGCCGGCCCAGAGCGACTCGCAAAAAGCGGACGCATCCCGGCAGACGCTCCGTTGCGCCGATGTCCGCTCGTTCTGGCTAACAGCGGGTGATTCTTGGTCCGATCGATCATTCCATGTCGCGCAGCGGGAAGGTCGATCTCGATCCTGTTCGCCTTGGGTGCGGCTGCGGCGCTCCTGGGCTGCTCGACCGTGCCGAATGTCGGGCCGACGAAAGAAAGCGTGCTGCAGGCGAGCAAGGCGCCGGACCAGCCCTACCTCCTCGTTCGGATCAGCGACTACGTCGTCCAGCAACTGATCAGCTTCCCCGGACCGAGCCTCTACGGCAAGTTCGGTGACTATCGCGGCGCCGTCGAACAAAGGATCGGGGTCGGCGACACGATCGAAGTCTCGATCTTCGAGGCCGCGGCAGGTGGTCTCTTCGCCCAGCCGGTCTCAACTGCCAACACGACCGGGGCGCATTCGGCGACGGTGCCGCCGCAGACTGTTCAGCAGGATGGGACGATCACCGTCCCCTACGCGGGGCAGGTCGAGGTCGTCGGCAAGACGACGCCGGAGGTCGAGAAGCTCGTCGTCGAAAAGCTGACCGGCAAAGCGATCGAACCGCAAGCGATCGTCACCATCGACACGCCGATAGCGTCGAGCATCACATTGAGCGGGGAAGGCATCAGGGGCGCCCGCCTGCCGCTTTCGACGCGTGGCGACCGGCTGCTCGACGCGATCGCGGCAGCGGGCGGCATCCTGTCTCCGGCGAACGAAACCTTCCTTGAACTGACGCGCGGGAAGAAGACCGTCCGCGTCCCGTTCCAGACGCTCCTCAACCATCCCAAGGAAAACATTTTCGCGCGTCCGGGCGATACGCTGACGGTGATCCGTTACCCCCTCACCTTCACCGCCATCGGCGCAACATCGCGCAACTCGAACATCGCCTTCGACGCCTTGGGCATCTCGCTCGAGGAGGCGATCGCCAAGGCGGCGGGATTCGTCGACGAAAGGGCCGATCCCGAAGGCGTGTTCGTGTTTCGCTACGAACCGGTCGCCATCGCGCGGACCTATCCCGGCATCACCCCGGCGCAGACGGCGCTGAACCTCGTCCCGACGGTCTACCTCATCAACATGCGCGACCCCGGATCGCTCCTCCTCGCGCGCAAGTTCTCGATCCACGACAAGGACATCGTGTACGTCTCGAATTCGCCGATCAACGACCTTCAGAAGGTGCTGCAGCTGGTCAGCACGGTCAGCAGCCCGGCCATCTCCGTCGGCGAGCTCGCGCTTTCCCTGCGCTGAGCAGAACTCCGGGCTCTCGCGCCGCAGGAGCGCCCCGAGGCGTTCTTCGCCCGGAGCGATCCACACCCCAGCGCCGGTTTGAGATGCAATCGGGGCCGCGAACCGCTATATCTCCTTGAGACAATTCGATCCGGTCGGCGCAGGCCACGGCCAATCCCTGAAAGCTTGATATCGCATGGCAAATACGGCCGCCAACGGTCCGAACCCTCCCTCGCTCGTCCCCCCGAACATGTCCGCCGACTACGGTGCCGATTCGATCAAGGTGCTTCGCGGACTCGATGCTGTGCGCAAGCGGCCCGGCATGTATATCGGCGACACGGACGACGGGTCGGGTCTGCACCACATGGTCTACGAGGTCGTGGACAACGCGATCGACGAGGCGCTCGCCGGACACGCGACCCGCGTGACTGTGACCCTCAACGCCGACGGATCGATCACGGTGACGGACGACGGCCGCGGAATCCCGACGGGGATCCACGGCGAAGAGGGCGTCTCGGCAGCGGAGGTCATCATGACCCAGCTGCATGCCGGCGGGAAATTCGACCAGAACTCCTACAAGGTATCGGGCGGACTCCACGGCGTCGGTGTGTCCGTCGTCAACGCGCTGTCCGATTGGCTCAAGCTACGCATCTGGCGTGAGGGCAACGAACACGCCATCACCTTCCGCAACGGTGATGCCGTCGCGCCGCTCGAGGTCACGGGTCGGGCGCCGATCGTCGAGGGCAAGCCCAAGCGCGGCACGGAGGTGACGTTTCTCGCCTCGACGCAGACCTTCACGATGACCGACTACAATTATGGGACGATCGAGCATCGGTTGCGCGAACTCGCTTTTCTCAACTCGGGCGTCCGCATCTTGCTCACCGACGCGCGCGGCGCCGAGCCCAAGGTCGACGAGCTGTTCTACGACGGCGGGCTCGAAGCCTTCGTCCGCTACCTCGACCGCACCAAGACGGCGCTGATCGCCAAGCCCATCCTGATGCGCGGCGAGAGGGACGGCATCACCGTCGAGGTCGCGCTGTGGTGGAACGATTCCTACCACGAGAACGTGCTCGCCTTCACCAACAACATCCCGCAGCGCGACGGCGGCACGCATCTCGCCGGCTTCCGCGGGGCGTTGACCCGTCAGATGACCGGCTATGCCGATCGCTCCGGCCTGCTCAAGCGCGAGAAGGTCGACCTCACCGGCGACGACTGCCGCGAAGGCCTCACCTGCGTGCTGTCGGTCAAGGTCCCAGACCCGAAGTTCTCGTCGCAAACCAAGGACAAGCTGGTCTCCTCCGAGGTGCGGCCCGTCGTCGAAAGCCAGGTCAACGAGATGCTCGACCGCTGGCTGGAAGAGCATCCAGCCGACGCCAGGGTGGTGACGGGCAAGGTCATCGAGGCGGCGCAAGCCCGCGAAGCGGCGCGCAAGGCGCGTGAGCTGACGCGGCGCAAGGGCGCGCTCGACGTCGCCAACCTGCCGGGCAAGCTTGCCGACTGTCAGGAACGCGATCCCGCCAAAGCCGAGCTGTTCCTGGTCGAGGGCGACTCGGCCGGCGGGTCGGCGAAGCAAGGTCGCAATCGCGAGTACCAGGCGGTGCTGCCCTTGCGCGGGAAGATCCTCAACGTCGAGCGGGCGCGCTTCGACCGCATGCTCGGCAGCCAGGAGATCGGCACGCTCATCACCGCTCTCGGCACTGGCATCGGCCGCGACGACTTCAACGCCGACAAGCTGCGCTACCACAAGATCATCATCATGACGGATGCCGACGTCGACGGCTCGCACATCCGCACGCTGCTGCTCACGTTCTTCTTCCGGCAGATGCGCGAACTCATTGATCGTGGACACATTTTCATTGCGCAACCACCGCTTTACAAGGTCAAGCGGGGCGCCTCCGAGCAGTACCTGAAAGACGAACGGGCGCGCGAGGACTACCTCATCGGGCACGGGCTCGACGGTGCCGTGCTGCGACTCGCGACCGGCGAGGAACGTGCCGGCGCCGACCTGCGGGCGCTGGTCGAGGAAGCCCGTGTCGTCAAGCACCTGCTCGGCGGCCTTCACTCGCGCTACGATCGCGGCGTGGTGGAACAGGCCGCGATCGCCGGCGCGCTGGCCTCGATCGATCATGACGCGAGCGACATCAGTCCGGATGCAGAGGCGGCGGCGCGGACGCTGGCGGCGCGGCTCGACGCCCGCTCCGATGAAACGGAGCGGGGCTGGGCCGGCCGCGTCGAGAACGGGGGCTATGTACTCACCCGAGAGGTGCGCGGGGTCACCCAGGCCGCCATCCTCGACGCCGGCCTGCTGGCGTCCGCGGAGGCGCGGCGCCTGTCCGAGCACACGGCCTCGCTCGCCGACGTCTACGCCAAGCCGGCGGTTCTGGTGCGCAAGACAGACCAAACGCAGGTCTCCGGCCCCGGCGAACTGCTCGACGCGGTGATGGCGGCCGGCGGCAAGGGCATCTCGCAGATGCAGCGCTACAAGGGCCTCGGCGAGATGAACCCCGACCAGCTCTGGGAGACCACCCTCGACCGCGACGCGCGCTCGCTTCTGCAGGTGAAGGTCAAGGAAGGCTCCGAAGCCGACGACATCTTCGTCAAGCTGATGGGCGACGTCGTCGAGCCCCGGCGCGAGTTCATCCAGGATAATGCGCTGTCGGTGGCGAACCTCGACGTGTGAAGAGACCTCTTGCGGTGGAAGACGACGCACTGGCATAGCCGTTGCCACACGCCATCGAATACCGGGGATAGAGGTCGAATGGCAGGTCAGGTTCAGCTCAGCATTCGCGGGCTTAGCAAGAGTTTCACGCGAAAAGCGGTGACGACGCCGGTCCTCGACGATGTCTCCTTCGACATCTACGAGCGCGACTTCGTCAGCGTCATCGGACCCAGCGGCTGCGGCAAGACCACGGTCTTCAACATCATCGCCGGGCTGCTCGAGCCAGACGACGGCGCCATGTTCTACCGCGGCGAGCCGGTCTCGAGCCTGCGCGGACGCATCGGCTACATGATGCAGAAGGATCTGCTGTTTCCCTGGCGCACCGTGCTCGGCAACGTGCTGCTCGGCCTCGACGTGCGCGGCGTCCCGCGCAAGCAGGCCATGGACACCGCGCGCGACTATCTCGCCCGCTTCGGCCTGAGCGGGTTCGAGAACAGCTTTCCGAGCACGCTGTCGGGCGGCATGCGCCAGCGCGTAGCCCTGATCCGGACTTTGATCCAGGATCCCGACATCCTGCTCCTCGACGAGCCCTTCTCCGCGCTCGACTACCAGACCCGGCTCTACCTCGAGAGCCTGTTGCTCGA
>CAXTFG010000026.1:0-6140 GCA_964243415.1 uncultured Beijerinckiaceae bacterium
CGCGACCTGTTCGCGGCGACGCCCGCCCGGCTCAAGTTCCTGAAGACCGATCGCGCCGAAGCGCGGGCAGTCGCCGGGGTCGTCGGGCGGCTCGCCATGGCAAACCCTACCGTACGCTTTGCCCTGACAAGCACGGACACGGCCGGCTTCGACCATCCCGCCTGCGCCGAGGGACCCGATGGCCTTCTTGAGCGCCTCACTCAAGTCCTCGGTCGCGATTTTCGCCCCAATGCCTTGCCGGTCACGGCGCGTCGGGAGAGGGTCGCGCTCGACGGCTTCGCCGCGTTACCCACGTGGCATCGGAGCGATGTCACCGCTCTGCATCTGTTCGTCAACGGTCGCGCAGTGCGCGACAAGCTGCTGCTCGGCGCCGTGCGCGCGGCTTACGCCGACTATGTCCCGGCCGGACGCTGCCCGGTGGTCGCCCTGTTCGTCGACTGCGACCCGGCCGAGGTCGATGTCAACGTGCATCCCGCCAAGGCCGAAGTGCGTTTTCGTGACCCCGGCCTCGTGCGCGGCCTCATCGTCGGTGCCCTCAAGCAGACTCTCGCCGCCGCCGGGCATCGGGCGACGCCAACCGCCGATGTCGGGCGTTTCGCCCGACCGTCGGCGGGGCGCCTCGGTATGACGGGCCAGCCGTGGTCGGCCGCCGTATCGCCGAGCCGTCCGGGCGATTACGAGCGCGGTTTCGCTGAAGGCGGGCAGTCGACCTTCGTCGACGATGGCCCGCAAGTCGACTCGCGCGCCGACGCCGCGCCAGTGCCGGCGGAGGCCGTCGCTATGCCGCTCGGGGCGGCGCGCGCCCAGTTGCACGACACCTATATCGTGGCGCAAACGCGCGACGGCGTGGTGATCGTCGACCAGCACGCCGCTCACGAACGCCTCGTTTACGAGAGCTTGAAGAGGCAGAAAGGCACCCATGGTGTCGCGCGGCAAATGCTGCTGATCCCGGCCGTTGTCGATCTCGACCCGCGCGATGTCGAGCGGCTGGTCGAGGCGGCGCCGCTCCTCGAGACACTTGGCCTTGCGCTCGAAGCGTTCGGGCCGGGCGCGGTGCTGGTGCGGGAAACACCCACCATGCTCGGGCGGGTCGACGCGGCACGACTCGTCCGGGATCTTGCCGACGCTTTCGCGGAGCGGGGCGACGCTGAGCCGCTCGAACGCCGGCTCGATGGCTATCTCGCCACCTTCGCCTGCCACCATTCCGTACGTGCCGGACGGCGGCTCGGCGCCGAGGAGATGAACGCGCTTCTCCGCGAGATGGAAGAGACGCCAGGCTCGGGCCAGTGCAATCATGGCCGCCCGACCTATGTCGAACTCAAGCTCGCCGACATCGAGCGACTGTTCGGCCGGCGATAGGAGTCCCGCTTGAACGTACTCCTTCTCGGCTCGGGGGGACGCGAGCATGCGATGGCGCTGGCCATCGTCAGAAGCCCGCTCCTGACCAAGCTTGTTGCGGCACCGGGGAATCCGGGCATCGCCGCCGTCGCGACCTGCCTCCCGGCGCTCGACCCGGAGGATCATGCGGCGGTGATCGAGGCCTGCCGAGCGCACGCGATCGACTTGGTGGTCGTCGGTCCAGAGGCGCCGCTCGTCGGCGGTCTTGTCGATGCGCTCGAGGCGGCGGGGCTCAAGGCGTTCGGCCCCTCGCGCCCGGCCGCGCAACTCGAAGGCTCGAAGGGCTTCGCCAAGGATTTCTGCACCCGCCACGGCATTCCCACGGCGGCATACCGGCGCTTCGACGATCTCGCCGCCGCCCGCGCCTATCTGGCCGAGGTCGGTGCGCCGATCGTGGTCAAGGCCGATGGCTTGGCCGCGGGGAAGGGCGTGACCGTCGCCGCCACGCCAGCTGAGGCCGATGCAGCGCTTGTTGCCATTTTCGCGGCGGCCCAGGCGAGCGTCGTCATTGAAGAAGTCCTGGAAGGCGAGGAAGCGTCGTTTTTCGCCCTGTGCGATGGCCGGCGCGCGCTCGCTTTCGCCTCGGCGCAGGATCATAAACGGCTCGGCGAGGGCGACACCGGTCCCAACACCGGCGGCATGGGCGCTTATTCGCCGGCACGGATCATGAACGCCGCGACCGAGTCGCGCGTCATGCGCGAGATCATCGCGCCGACGCTGGCCGGGATGGCGGCGGAGGGGATGCCCTACAAAGGCGTGCTCTTCGCTGGCCTAATGATCGGTGCCGCCGGCCCGCAACTCATCGAGTACAACGTGCGGTTCGGCGATCCCGAAACGCAGGCCATGCTGCCGCGTCTTGAGGACGACTTGCTGACGCTACTCTCAGCTTGCGCGGAGGGCACCCTACCGGATACGCCCGTCCGGCTGTCCGGCACCGTCGCGGTCACGGTCGTGATGGCGGCGGCGGGCTATCCCGGCGCTCCAAAGACAGGGAGCACTATCCGCGGGCTCGACGGGCTTCGCGGCGTGACCGTGACCCACGCCGGGACGCGGTTCAACGACGGCACGCTCATCGCCTCCGGTGGTCGGGTGCTGAACGTGACGGCTCACAGCAGGACCGCGGCAGAAGCGCGAGACGCGGCTTACGAAGCGATCGCGAAGATCGATTGGCCAGATGGCTTCTATCGCCGGGATATCGCGCTGCGGGCCGTCGTGGCGGAGTTCATGGCCACGCGCGAGCGCTTCGCGTAGTGTGTCAGGCGACGACCGACTCGCCCTGCACCACCGTGCGTAGTTCGCGCGGCAGCGGAAAGAACACGCTCTCGTCCGCCGTCGACACGATCTCGATGGCGAGTTCGAAGCGGGCGGCGAATGCGTCCAGGATCTCCTCGACGAGCACTTCCGGCGCCGAGGCGCCGGCGGTGATTCCGAGTGTCGCGATGTTCTTGAACAGGTCCCATTCGACATCCTCGGCGCGCAAGACGAGGCGGGCAAGCGGGCAGCCGGAGCGTTCCGCGACTTCCCTCAGCCGTTGCGAGTTCGACGAGTTCGACGAGCCGACGACGATAAGTGCGTCGACAATAGGCGCGATCCGTTTCACGGCCTCCTGCCGGTTCGTTGTCGCGTAGCAGATATCTTCGCGCTGCGGGCCGACGATCATCGGGAAGCGCTGGTGCAGCTTGTCGACCATCTGCCGGGTATCGTCGACGGAAAGCGTCGTCTGCGTGACATAGGCGAGGTTGGCCTCGTCCCTGACCTGAAGCGCCTCGATGTCCTCAGGCGTCTGCACGAGCAGGATCGAGCCTTCCGGAAGCTGTCCCAGCGTCCCGACGACTTCGGGGTGGCCGGCGTGGCCGACGAGCAGAATTTGCCGGCCGCGTTTGAAATGCGATTGCGCTTCGCGGTGCACCTTGGTGACGAGCGGGCAGGTGGCGTCGATGGCATGGAACTTTCGCCGCCCGGCTTCGGCCGGTATCGATTTCGGAACGCCGTGGGCGGAGAAGATCACCGGCTTGTCGGTTTCCGGGACTTCCGACAGCTCTTCGACGAAGATCGCCCCCTTCGCCTTGAGCCCTTCGACGACATACTTATTGTGGACGATCTCGTGTCGGACATAGACGGGCGCGCCGTAGATGCGCAGCGCCTGCTCGACGGCGTCGATCGCCCGCACCACACCGGCGCAGAACCCGCGCGGGGCGCAGAGGAAAACGCGAAGCTTCGGCTTTGCGGCGGCGAGCGTGTCGCCCGGTCGCGTCATCGTCGCATCCGTCGCTGACGTCATGTGGTCCTCGAAGTCGCGCTAAGTCGGTGCGCGAGGGTCGGCCAACCGGACGCCGACTGTCCGATTGATACCTCGGTATTGGGGTGGGTCAGCCAGGGTGTCAAGCGTTGCGCCGGGTCGGCACGCTCAGCAGGTGCCTGCGTTGCTCCCTCGTCACGACATGGTCGATCGATCGGTCGACCGTCCTGGTCGACTTCATGTTTCGGCTTCAACTCCGATCAGAAATCGAGCGCCGCCGACGGGCGGCGAAGAACTCCCGCAACAAGGTTCGCGCTTCTTCCCCTCGAAAGCCGCCGCCGTAAAACTCCGGTTCGTGGTGGCAGCAGGCGTGGGAGAACAACCGCGGCCCGCTTTCGACCGCGCCGCCCTTTGGATCATCGCAGCCCCAGTAAAGCCGCCGCACACGGGCAAAAGAGATCGCCGCCGCGCACATCGCGCAAGGCTCGAGTGTGACGTAGAGGTCGCAGCCGATCAGCCGCTCGTTGCCGAGCGCCGCACAGGCGGCGCGGATGGCGACGATCTCGGCATGCGCGGTCGGGTCGTGATCACCGATCGTCCGATTGCGCGCCTGGGCGAGGACGCTGCCGCCTCGCACAATGACCGCGCCGACCGGGACTTCTCCTATAGTTGCCGCCTGCTGCGCCATCGCGAGGGCCAGCTCCATCGGCGTCGGATCGAAGCGCCCGTCCGTCATTCCATTATCTCGCGTTCCCTTTTGACCAGCGAGTTTGTATCAGGACGGATGACAAGAAATGAAACGGGGCAGCCTCGCCGTCCCGCCCGGCGCGACGGCGAGGCTGATGCGCCTGTCGTGCGAGGCACCGACCTGCCGGTCACTGAGGTTGACGGCAAGCCGTCGCGCCAGCGGATCGCCAAGGCAATGGCGCGCGCCGGGCTCTGCTCACGTCGTGATGCCGAAGCCTGGATTCTCGCCGGCCGCGTCCAGGTGAATGGCGAGGTCCTGGCGAGCCCGGCCCGCGACGTCGGTCCGGATGACAGGATCCTCGTCGATGGTGCACCCCTGCCAGCGGCGGAAAAAACCCGATTGTTCCTGTTCCACAAGCCGCGCGGTTTGGTGACGAGCGATCACGATCCGGAAGGTCGCGAAACCGTCGCGGACTTCCTGCGTGAGAACTGGCCGGAAGGGCCGCGTACCGTCACCGTCGGCCGGCTCGACATCAACACCGAAGGCCTCCTTCTGCTGACCAACGACGGCGGTCTCGCCCGCGTGTTGGAGCTGCCGGACACCGGTTGGCTCCGCCGCTATCGGGTGCGCGCGAAAGGCGTCACCGATCAGGCCACGCTCGACGAGCTCGCTGCCGGAATTGAGATTGACGGTATCGCCTACGCCGGTATCGAGGCCAAGCTCGATCGCATTCAGGGCAGCAATTGCTGGCTGACCATGGGGCTGCGCGAAGGCAAGAACCGCGAGATCAAGCGGGTGCTCGAGCATATCGGACTGGAGGTGAACCGCCTCATCCGACTCTCGTTCGGACCGTTCCAGTTGCTCGATCTGCCCGACGGCGCTGTGGAAGAGGTGCGCACCAGAATCCTCCGCGATCAGCTCGGCGAGAACCTGGCGGCAGCCGCCGGCGTCGACTTCGGAGCCGCCGAGGCAAGTCAACCACAGATCATGAACGCGGGCTCTTCGGCGGAGGCGCGACCAGCCGGCGACAGGCCGCGTTTGCGCCCGCTCGCCAAAGGCTTCCACGCGACAATGCGACAGGATCACCGTCCGGAGCCGCTTCTCGAGCGGCCGCAGCGAGCAGAGGGAACACCACGGCGGCACGTGTCGGTTCTCCGCGAGCCGGCTGCCACCGGTCGGCCCGACGGTCCGCGTCGACGCATCGAACGAAGCAAGACCAAGGATCGCAACGAGCGGACGATCACCGTCGAGCGCGTGATGACGGCGACCGAAGCGCCTCGCGCTCCGGGTCGCAAACGCCATAGTCCCGCCGCCGAGGGCAAGCGAGCCCGTGTCGCCCGCAGCGGGGGGGCGCCGAGGAGCAATGAACTGGACGGTGCTCGCGATCATCATCGCCAGCCCAGCAACCGTCCAGATCGGCGCGACACGGGGAAACGAAACGAGAGATCTCGCGTCGAAGCGGGCGTGGAAAGGCGCGAGGGAGGCTCGAGGGTCTCGACGAGACTCATGCGAACCGGTGACCAAGCGCCCCCTCGCGATGGACGACGCGATGCCCGAAGTGGGCGCGCAGCCGAGGGAGACGGCAGGGACGCGTCGCGATCGGGACATCGGTTTCCTGGCCGACCTGGTGCCAACCGACCGGACCGTAAACAGTCCGATGATCGTTACGGAGCAGGCGCAAGCTCAAGAGCTTCAACCCGGAACGACGAGACCGAGCGGACGCAACGTACGGCGGTGCGCGGCGAGGACAGGCCGTCGGGATCGCGGCCGGGGAGGCCCGGCAAGCCGTCTTCCGGCAAGTCTTCCTTCGGCAAG
>CAXTFG010000026.1:6240-26416 GCA_964243415.1 uncultured Beijerinckiaceae bacterium
CGGCAAGCCGTCTTCCGGCAAGTCTTCCTTCGGCAAGTCTTCCTTCGGCAAGTCATCTTTCGGCAAGTCTTCCTTCGGGAAGTCATCGTCCGGGAAGACTTCCTCCGACAGGAGGTCCTCCGGCAGAGATTCCTCCGATAAGGCCCCCTCCGGAAAGCCGCCGCGCGGTGGGCCGCGCGGACCATTCAAGCCGAAGCGCTGATGCGCGTCGTCGGCGGCCGCTTCGGTGGCCGTGCTCTGACCGGGCCTTCGTCCGACCGCATTCGCCCAACGAGCGACCGGCTTCGTGAATCGCTCTTCAATATCATCGAGCACGGCTTCGGCGGCGTTGCTGGTCTGCGCGTGATCGACCTCTTCGCCGGGACAGGCGCGTTGGCGTTCGAGGCTCTATCGCGCGGTGCGACCTATGCACTTTTCGTGGACGACGGACTTGAGGCACGGGCCGCGCTTCGGGCCAACATCGAGGCGCTCGGCGTCGGCGGCGTGACCCGGATTTTCCGCCGCGATGCTCGCAAACTCGGGACGGCACCGTCCGGCGAGCGCTTCACTCTCGCTTTTCTCGATCCGCCCTATGGCCGCGGGCTTGCCGAACCCACGCTAACGGCATTGCGTGACGGCGGTTGGCTCGAACCCGGCACCCTCGTCATCGTCGAGGAGGCGACGACGAGCGCTGTCACAATCCCGCCCGGATATGGCGTGGAAGCGACGCGCGTGTTCGGCGACACGACGATCAAACTGCTGAGGGCCGATGCTGAGCCGAGGTAATCTCGGCGCGCTCCTCCAACCTCCCGGGCTCGCGACGGATGATTCCTCGCGCCATCCGTAATGGATAAAACCGCCAGCCCTAGGCCTAGAGGGCAGGAGAGCCTTCCAGGCGTCTTAGCGAACGTTACCGCTATCCGCCGGCCCAGAAGCGACCGCCCGTCAATCATCGCCTTGACGGACGCGGTCAATGTCTTTAGCAAACGATCATTCATAGAAAACGCGGGCGCGGTGACCTCTCGTCGGAGGTCGCTCTCGTCTGCGTCGAGTTGTGCGGTTATGCAATCGACTCGCGTCGCATGGGCCGGACTCCACCGGACGCGGCGAGCTTCGCTCCTTCTTGGAGCGCCACATGGAGAGGCAGCTATGGCACGTATTGCAGGCGTCAACATACCTACCGGCAAGCGCGTCGTGATCGCGCTGCAGTACATTCACGGCATCGGCTCTTCGAAGGCGCAGGAGATCTGCCACAAGGTGTCGATCCCCGCGGAACGGCGAGTG
This sequence comes from uncultured Beijerinckiaceae bacterium, assembly GCA_964243415.1. Taxonomy (GTDB): domain Bacteria; phylum Pseudomonadota; class Alphaproteobacteria; order Rhizobiales; family Beijerinckiaceae; genus RH-AL1. Next base: position 7,504 of record CAXTFG010000026.1, read on the forward strand.
TCCGAGTTGACCGACAGCGAAGTTCTGCAGATCCGCGAAACGATCGACCGCGACTACATGGTCGAAGGCGACCTGCGTCGCGAGGTTTCCATCAACATCAAGCGGCTAATGGACCTCGGCTGTTATCGCGGCCTGCGTCACCGTCGCCAGCTTCCCGTTCGCGGACAACGCACACACACCAACGCGCGGACCCGCAAGGGCAAGGCCAAGCCGATCGCCGGCAAGAAGAAGTAAGATCGCTGGGTCGATATCGGCTCGGCCAGCAAGAGCATGACCCTAGCGCCTGGAATTACGGGCGCGTTGGAAGGACTGAACCATGGCAAAGGAAGCAGGGCGCGTTCGCCGTCGCGAACGCAAGAACATCGTCTCTGGCGTCGCCCACGTCTCGTCGACCTTCAACAATACGATGATCACGATTTCGGACGCGCAGGGCAACACGATTTCATGGTCGTCCGCCGGCACCATGGGCTTCAAAGGCTCGCGCAAGTCGACTCCCTATGCCGCGCAGATGGCGGCCGAGGACGCTGCGCGCAAGGCGGCCGAGCACGGCATGCGCACTCTGGAAGTCGAAGTGTCCGGACCGGGATCGGGCCGCGAGTCGGCGCTCCGTGCGCTTCAGGCTGCCGGCTTCATGGTGACCTCGATCCGCGACGTAACGCCGATCGCCCATAACGGCTGCCGTCCGCGCAAGCGCCGCCGCGTTTAGCGCGTCGACGCGACAACTTTTCAGACGGGCACGCAATCCGGCGACTCCGTCCGCATCAGAAGGTGCACTACGTGATTCAGAAGAACTGGCAAGAACTGATCAAGCCGAACAAGCTCGAGGTCGTGTCGGGTGACGACGCCAAACGCCTCGCGACCGTGGTGGCGGAACCTCTCGAGCGCGGGTTCGGTCTGACGCTTGGCAACGCATTGCGGCGTGTCCTTCTCTCGTCGCTCCAGGGCGCCGCGATCACCTCCGTCCACATCGATGGAGTCTTGCACGAGTTCTCGTCCATCCCCGGCGTCCGCGAGGACGTGACCGACATCATTCTCAACATCAAGGACATCGCCGTCCGGATGCAGGGCGACGGCCCGAAGCGGCTCGTTTTGAAGAAGACCGGGCCGGGCAAGGTCACCGCCGGCGAAATCCAAACAACGAGCGACATCACGATCCTCAACCCCAACCTGACGATCTGCACCCTTGATGAGGGCGCCGAGATCCGCATGGAGTTCACGATCAACACCGGCAAGGGTTACGTCGCGGCCGACCGCAACCGCAACGAGGACTCGCCGATCGGCCTCATCCCAATCGATAGCCTGTATTCGCCGGTGCGCAAGGTGAGCTACCGCGTCGAGAACACGCGCGAGGGACAGATCCTCGACTACGACAAGCTGACGATGGACGTCGAGACCGACGGGTCGCTGACCCCAGAAGACGCGATCGCCTATTCGGCCCGCATTCTCCAGGATCAGCTCAACGTCTTCGTCAACTTCGAGGAACCGCGTCGCGAAGAAGCCGCGCCGTCCATTCCCGAACTCGCGTTCAACCCGGCCTTGCTCAAGAAGGTCGATGAGCTCGAACTTTCCGTGCGCTCGGCGAACTGCTTGAAGAACGACAACATCGTCTATATCGGTGACCTGATCCAGAAGACCGAGGCGGAGATGCTCCGGACCCCAAACTTCGGCCGCAAGTCGCTCAACGAGATCAAGGAAGTCCTCGCGCAGATGGGGCTTCATCTCGGCATGGAAGTGACGGGCTGGCCGCCGGAGAACATCGACGAACTCGCAAAGCGCTTCGAGGAACACTACTAGGCGGTTCTCGACGTTTTCGAGGGTCGCGCGGCCAACGAAGGACGGCCGTACCTTGGCACGGCGGCCGCAAGAACTAGGAGATCGCCATGTATCACGGTCGCGCCAAGCGCCGCTTTAATCGCACGCATGAACATCGCAAAGCGATGTTCGCCAACATGTGCCAGGCTCTGATCAAGCACGAGCAGATCGTCACGACACTGCCCAAGGCGAAGGACTTGCGTCCTGTCGTCGAGAAGCTCGTCACCCTCGGCAAGCGTGGTGATCTACACTCCCGCCGTCAGGCGATTGCGCAGATCAAAGACGTCGACCTCGTGCGCAAGCTCTTCGACATACTCGGCCCGCGTTACAAGGATCGCCACGGGGGCTACACGCGCGTCCTGAAGGCCGGGTTCCGCTATGGCGACAATGCCGCCATGGCGGTGATCGAGTTCGTCGACCGCGATGTTTCCGCCAAGGGCAAGGACTCGGGTCCGACCCAGGATGCCGAGGCGGCTTGAGGGTCTCGTTCGCGCAATAGTGTGACGCCAGCCGTACGGCCTAGCGAAACCGCAGCTTCGCACGCCCGGCGCGGTTTGCCCGTTACCGGATGCAATGGAGCTTGCGATGTTCGCACGAGTCTTGCCGTCGCTCTTCGCGGGATCGCTGCTTCTGGCGGCGAGCACGGTGGCTCATGCGGAAGCGAAGCAGGTGCCGCAATCGCGCGAAGAGGTGTCGCTGTCGTTCGCGCCCATCGTAAAGAAAGCGGCGCCAGCGGTCGTCAACGTCTACGCGTCGCGAACGGAGAAACTCCAGCGCAACCCGCTGTTCGACGATCCGGTGTTCCGGCAATTTTTCGGATCGCCCGGCGGCGACCAGCAGCGATCGCAGACGCAACGCTCGCTCGGATCGGGTGTGCTCGTCGACCAGTCCGGGCTCATTGTCACCAACTATCATGTCATCGATCAGATGACCGATGTTAAAGTCGCCCTTTCGGACCAGAGCGAATATCCCGCCGACATCGTCTTGCGCGACCAGCGCAACGACCTCGCCGTGCTCAAGCTCAAGGGTGGCGGAGAGACGTTTCCGACGATGGAGATGGGATCGTCCGACGCCGTCGAGGTCGGGGATATCGCGCTCGCCATCGGCGATCCCTTCGGGGTCGGACAGACGGTGACGCAAGGAATCGTTTCAGCCCTGGCGCGCGCTAATGTGGGAGGACCGAACTCGAGCTTCTATCTGCAGACGGACGCTTCGATCAATCCAGGCAACTCCGGAGGCGCGCTCGTCGATGCTCACGCGCATCTGATCGGCATCAATTCGGCGATCTTCTCGCAATCGGGAGGGTCGGTCGGGATTGGCTTCGCGATCCCCGTCGACATGGTCAAGATCGTGGTTCAGGCGGCGAAAAGCGGCGACACCCTGGTGCATCGGCCATGGCTTGGCGCAAGCCTCCAGGCTGTGACTTACGAGATCGCGGAATCGTTCGGCCTCAACCGGCCGACGGGTGCGCTTGTCACCGAGATCAATCCCAACGGACCGGCGGCCGCCGCCGGACTCAAGCAAGGCGACCTCATTTCGGCGGTCGATGGGAAGATGGTCGAAAGCCCGGAAGGTTTCGGCTTCCGTTTCGGGACCAAGCCGATCGGGGGCACCGCGACGTTGACCGTCCGTCACGCCACGAAGACGGAGCAGCTCAAGATCGCCTTGCAGCGCGCGCCCGACACCCCGAAGCCAGAGCGCGTCGTATTGAAGGGCGAGACACCGTTCGCGGGCCTCACCGCCGCCAATCTTTCACCGGCCGTGGCCGAGGAACTGTCGAGTGCGGAAGATCGGGACGGCGTCGTCGTGATCGCGATCGCTTCCGACTCGAATGCTGCCGCCGTCGCGTTCCAGAAGGGCGATATGATCCTGTCGATCAACGGCCACGCGATCAGGACGACCAAGGATCTCGTTGCGGCGACAAGCCGGTCGTACGATTATTGGAAGCTGTCCATCCTGCGCGGTGGCCAAGTCATCAACTCGGTCCTGAACGGCTAAGACCGGCGGAGATCTTCAAGCTGCGACGGCCCGCTTCGCGGCTGCCGCCTTGATCCGGGCCAAGCGTTTTTTCAGCGAGGTCCACAGGACGCGCATCTCGTCGGCAGCCTTGCCCTCGGCATCGATCTCCGTCACGCCCATGCCTTCGCGCGCGGCTTCCTGATAGGCCACGCGAGAGGCAATGAGAGGTCGCAACAGGCCGCCCATGCTTTCGAGCGCCGCAGCGCCGTCCATGACGCGTTGGCTTTCCTGCATCGGCGGGCACTGGTTCAGCACGAAGACGAATTCCTTGGCCAAGGTCTTCAGCTTGCCGCGGGTGACTTCGCTCGACCAGATGTCGAAGATCGTCGGCCGCGCGGGAATGACACAGAGATCGGCGGCCTTCATGGCCGCGTCGGCCGCTGGCGTATCGGTCGCGGGCGTGTCGATGAGCACGAGCGTGACGCCGCTTTTGTTGAGCGCGGCAAGCGCGTCGCCAAGCTTGGCGGCGGACAGGGTCTCGACGGGCATCGTCTTGTCGCCTCGCCGATGCGCCCATTTCGTCAGTGACTTCTGGGGGTCCATGTCGATGAGGAAGACGCGTTCGCCGCTTGCCTGCGCGACCACGGCGAGACAGGCCGCCAGCGTGCTTTTCCCCGATCCGCCCTTCTGCGTTACCAGCGCCACCGTCCGCATCGCAGGCCTCATCTCGTCCGTCTTCACCAGCGGATGTGACGGCAAGATGCTTAACGAACCGTTTGCACCGGCCCGAAAAGGCGCCGGAGCGTGCGGCAACCAAGTGGATTTTCGCTGGGTGCGACGGCACAGTGAGGTATGGATCTGTTCTCGGATGCCGATCGAGATGTGACGGAGGTCGCGGTGAACCAGCCGCTGGCCGATCGGCTTCGTCCGCGCAAGCTCGCGGAGGTTGCTGGGCAGGATCACCTCGTTGGCCTGGGAGGTGCGCTGACCCGCCTCCTCGCCGGGCGGAGCATCGGATCGCTCATCTTCTGGGGTCCACCCGGTACTGGGAAGACCACCGTGGCACGGCTGCTCGCCGGTGAAACGAACCTCGCTTTCATGCAGATCTCGGCGGTCTTCTCGGGCGTCGCCGATCTCAAAAAGGTGTTCGAGGAGGCTCGCCGCCGCCGTGGAACGGGGCAGGGGACCTTGCTTTTCGTCGACGAGATCCATCGTTTCAACCGAGCTCAGCAGGACGGCTTCCTTCCGGTCATGGAGGACGGCACGGTCACTCTCGTCGGCGCCACGACGGAAAACCCCAGCTTCGAATTGAATTCGGCACTATTGTCGCGAGCCCGCGTAATGACCTTCCGCGCTCTCGACGATGCGGCCATTGCCAAGCTCCTCGCACGCGCCGAAGCCCTCGACGCGAGACAACTCCCGCTTACAGCCGATGCGCGCCTCGCGCTGGTTCGCATGGCCGATGGCGATGGCCGGGCGGCACTGACCCTCGCCGAGGAATTGTGGAGGGCGGCCGGCCCCGACGAGATGTTCGACACAGCCGGCTTGAGCGAGGTCGTGCAACGACGTGCCCCGATCTACGATAAGGCGCAGGAGGGCCACTACAATCTCATCAGCGCGCTCCACAAGGCGGTGCGCGGCTCCGATCCCGACGCGGCGCTCTATTATCTCGCGCGTATGTTCGACGGCGGCGAGGATCCGCTGTTCATCGCGCGGCGCATCGTGCGCATGGCGGTGGAGGACATCGGCCTCGCCGATCCGCAAGCCCTGGTCGTGGCCAACGCCGCCAAGGACGCCTACGACTTCCTCGGCTCGCCCGAAGGCGAACTCGCCCTCGCCAATGCCGTCGTCTACGTCGCGACCGCTCCGAAGTCGAATGCCGCCTATGTTGCCTACAAGACGGCGATGCGGCTCGCACGCGAGCACGGCTCGCTGATGCCGCCGAAGATCATCCTCAAAGGCTCGACCAAGTTCATGAAGAGCGAGGGCTACGGCGGCGGTTACCGCTATGACCACGACGAGCCGGATGCCTTCTCCGGTCAGGATTATTGGCCCGACCGTCTCGGTCGCCACGAACTCTATGCCCCGACCGGCCGCGGTTTCGAGCGGGCGATCGCGCGGCGGATGGCACGATGGGCTGAGCTGCGCCGGGTGCGCAGCGACGACGACGGCGGGGGCACCTGACAGCGTACGCCCCCGCTGGAAAACTATCGCGCTCACACATCGTTGTTACTGCACGACTTCGAGCCTTGCGCGGACGGTCGAGATTGAGCAAACCATCAGTTGACAGGTTTCGAGATGTCCATGTCCTTCTTGGCAATCGTGCACGCTCCCGCACTGAGAAGAGGTGCACGCTTGTGCATCGCCGACCTCGCGCAGACGCTCGGCCGACCGCCGGTCGCGATGTCGGATGGCGCCGAAATCTCGCTGCGGTTCGGGACGTGTTGCCCCGACCTCGCTAGCGGCGCCATCGTTGGATGCGACGCCGGTCGCGACGAAGCCGTGCTGACGGTCGACGACGCGACATGGACGATCCGGAGATCACGGGTTGGAGGGATCGGCGTCCCAGGTCTCGTTGCGGAAGACTGGTTCGTGGTTGGAGCCTGATCTAGGCCGGCTTCAGGACCTTACCCGGATTGAGTATACCCTGCGGATCGAGCGCCGTCTTGATGGCGCGCATCGTCGCGAGGGCGACGGGATCCTTTACACCAGGCAGGAGGTCGCGCTTCATCTGACCGATGCCGTGCTCGGCGGAGATCGAGCCACCGAAGCGGCTCGCGATGCCATGCACGATCTCGTTGACTTCGCTCCATCGCGCCAAGAAAGCCGCCTTATCGCCCCCGACGGGCTGCTGGATGTTGCAATGAATGTTGCCATCCCCCAGGTGCCCAAAGGCACAAAGCCGGGCGGCAGGCACGGCAGCCGTCACGGCTGGCTCGACCGCCGCGAGGAAAGCAGGCACGCAAGCGATCGGCACGGAGATGTCGTGCTTGATCGAGCCGCCGTAATGTTTCTGTGACTCGGAAATATTTTCGCGGAGCGTCCACAACGCGGTCGCCTGTGCCAACGAGGACGCGATCGTGGCATCGGCGACGATCCCGGCTTCGATGGCGCTCTCGAGAAATGTAGAGAGTTCTTCGCCGAGCGACTCCTCGGACTGCGCGGTGACTTCGATCAGTACGTACCAGGGATGGTGGTCATGCAACGGCTCGCGCGCACCATCCGTCGTCCCAATGACGAACTCGAGCGCAATACGCGGAATCAGTTCGAAGGCCCTGATCTTACTCGCCATGGCGTCGCGGGCTCGATTTAGCAACTCGAGCGCCGCTTCCGGACTCGCGAGCCCGACGAAAGCCGTTTCGGAGGTTCGCGGCCGCGGAAAAAGCTTCAGCACAGCCGCGGTAATCACGCCGAGCGTCCCCTCCGAGCCGATGAAGAGGTGCTTGAGGTCGTAACCGGTGTTGTCCTTCTTGAGCTTGGACAGATTGGACAGGACGCGGCCATCGGCCAACACGACCTCGATGCCGTTGACGAGGTCGCGCGTGTTGCCGAACGCGATGACGTTCACGCCGCCGGCGTTGGTCGAAAGATTGCCGCCGATCGTGCATGACCCGGCCGAAGCGAACCATAAGGGGAATAATCGCCCGACTCGTTCCGCCTCGGCCTGTGCTGCCTGCAGCGTCATGCCCGCTTCGACGATCATCGTGTTGGTCACGGCGTCGATCTCGCGCAAAGCGCTCATCCGCGTCAACGACAGCACGATTGCGCGACCATCGGCAAAGGGAGTTTGGCCCCCAACGAGCCCGGTATTGCCACCTTGGGGCACCAGGGCCGTCCCGGTTTCGTGACAGAGCTTGAGGATTGCGGAGACCTCGTCGCGCGTCTTCGGGCGAACGACGCAGCGCGCCCGGCCCCGATAAAGGTCGCGCGGCTCTCGGAGATACGCCGCCATGTCGGCCTCCGTCTCCAGCACGTTCGGGGCGCCGACGATAATGCGCAGCTTGTCGAGTAGGTCGTCGCTCGCTGGGGCAGGGCGGCCCGCGTGAACGTTCATCGCGTCGAATCCTTCTGCCGCGGCTTCCGCATTCGGCCCGAAGAACGGGCAGTAAGGACGGGTCCACCCGACCGAACATATGGGCAATGCTCGGCGCCGACAATGAAGGACTTCGACGACCGTCGTGCCGCTGCCAGCCCTCAAGTATGTTGGCCGCAAGGCCTAAGGCCGTTTCGGTTGACTCTGCAGCGTGATGCCGCGAACGAGAGCGCCATCGCCGAACCTGGCGCGAACGGCGTCGATGGCCTGTGCCGTCGCTTTCTGGCGGGGGAGGGCCGTATCGACGAGGTTCTCCTGATCGGCTTCGAGCGCCGGCCGAAGGTCCGACGCCCCGAGCCCGATCAGGCGATAAGCCGTGCCGTCGATCTCGGGGGCGAGGAGCGCGCGCCCCCGGTCGAAGAGACGCGATGCGAGCTGTGTCGGCGGGATCGGCACGCGTGATCGGGTTTTCACTTTGAAGTCGCGGCTCTTCAGTTTGAGCACAACGCCGCCTGCGGCGTACCCATCCGCCGTCAGGCGCCCAGCCACCTTTTCGCAAAGGCGGTAGAGGATCGGGAGCAGAGCGTCGGCGGTCGCAAGATCACTTCGGAACGTGGTCTCGGACGAGATGCTTTTGCTTTCTCGCGCGGACCGCACTAGCCGCGCGTCCAGACCGCGCGCCAGCCGCCAGAGATCCGAGTTCTCCCGGCCGAGGCGGCGAGCGAACTCGGCTTCCGTGCAGTCCTGGATGTCGCCGATCTTTGTGAACCCGAGCGCACCGAGGCGGGCCTGGGTGACGGCGCCGACGCCCCAGATCGCCCCGACCGGACGCGGCCGCAGCACGCGAAGGGCGTCGGAGCGCCCAATCACGGTAAAGCCGCGCGGCTTGTCCGTGTCGGAGGCAACCTTTGCCAGGAACTTGCAGTCACTCAGGCCCACCGATGCCGTGATGCCGAGGTCGCGCTCGACCCGCTGGACGAAACGGGCGAGGGTCGATGCCGGCGCCCCACCGTGCAAGCCGCTCGTCCCGGACAGGTCGAGAAAGGCTTCATCAATCGACACGGGCTGCACGTGCGGCGTCAACTCGAACATCATCGTTCGGATGGCACGGCCGACGCCGGCGTACTTGGCCATGTCCGGCCTGACGATCACCGCCTGCGGACAGAGCTTGAGCGCCTTGAACATCGGCATGGCCGAGCGCACGCCATAAATCCTGGCATTGTAGCAAGCGGTGAGCACAACGCCGCGTTGGCTGCCGCCGACGATGACGGGTTTGTCGCGCAAATCCACGTTGTCGCGCTTTTCGATAGCCGCGTAGAACGCATCGCAATCCACGTGAGCGATGGCCAGGATGCCGAGTTCGGGATGACCGATAATGCGAGGCGAGCCGCAGGCGCCGCAGCGGGAGGGCACCGGCGTGGCGAACTCGGCGAGGCAATCACGGCACAATCCGGCGAGCATGGCTTCAGGGCGCCGCTGGCCGGTGCGCCATGCCTTGCCGAGCTGCCTCGACGGCGGCTGGATCGTAGCCGTTTGCATCGGCGAAGGCGATCAGGAGCGATTGGTCCGCGCAGATATAATCGAGCAGACTCTCGAGGAAGGATTGGCTTCTCGCGGCGGAGCGGATCTCGGCGGCGTCGAACCCAGTGGTGGCCAGGAAGCGCTCGAACCGCCGATGGTCGGCGACGAGGAACTCCAGGCTTAGCGTGACGAGATCGGAAGTCGCGTCATCGCTTGGCGTGCGTTCGTCCATCAAGCGCCCGCGCTGATTCTTCACTGTACAAGTTACCCTTTCGTCAAGAAGTCCGGCTTATTGTCGTGTAAGACAAAAGCGCGTTCCGGCTCAGGAACTTCCAACACAGACGCCGGGTCGAGCCAGAGTCGAACATGCCGAAGAGCGTCCTGATCGTCGAAGATAACGAGTTGAACATGAAGCTGTTCAACGACCTTATCGAAACGAACGGCTATTCAACGATTCAAACCCGGATCGGCACTGACGCGCTCGATCTCACGCGCCGTCATCGCCCCGATCTCATCCTCATGGATATTCAGCTGCCGGATGTGTCCGGCCTCGATGTCATCCGCTGGATAAAGAACGACGAAACCGTGAAACACATACCCATCATCGCCATCACCGCTTTCGCGATGAAGGGAGACGAGGAAAAGATCCGCGAAGGCGGCTGCGACGCTTATCTTTCAAAGCCGATCGCCGTTGTGAAATTTCTGGAAACAATTCGCGGCTATCTCTCCGACCCCCACTGAGCGAGAGTTTGTCGATGTCGTCTCGTGTTTTGATCGTCGATGACTTCGCATCCAATCTGGATTTGCTCGAGTCGCGGCTCGCCGCTGAGTATTTCGATGTGCTGACGTCTTCGAGTGGTCCCGAGGCCCTGACCATTTGCGCGCGCGGCGACTGCGACGTCGTTTTGCTCGATATCATGATGCCTGACATGGACGGGCTGGAAGTGTGCCGTCGCCTGAAGCGCGATCCACAGACCTTCCACATTCCCGTCATCATGGTAAGCGCCCTCGGCCAGCCGGAGGACCGTCTTCGCGCGCTCGAAGCAGGTGCAGAAGATCTCCTCACCAAGCCTATCGACGAGGCCGCGCTGATCGCCCGATTGCGTTCGCTTACCCGGCTCAAGATCGTTCTCGACGAGCTTCGCACGCGAGCCGTAGCCTCCGCGAGCCTGGGCATTTCTGATCCCGTGCTCAAGGCGATGCGCGACGACGTCGGCGGAACCAGCATCTTGCTGATCGAGGATCGTGCCTCGGGAGCAAATGCCGTCAGGTCCGCTCTCGACACCCATCACGTCATCGACATCGAGAGCGATCCGCAGGAAGCCCTCTTCAAAGGTGTCGAGGGCGACTACGAGCTCTTCATCATCTCGCTCGGCCTTCAAGGCTACGATGGCCTGCGGCTCTGCTCGCAGTTCCGCTCGCTCGAGCGCACACGGCACGTTCCAATTCTCATCATCGCCGAACCAGAAGACCGCATCCGGATCATCCGGGGTCTCGATCTCGGCATCAACGACTATCTCCTGCGCCCTATCGACAAGAACGAACTCGTGGCGCGAACGCGAACACAAGTTCAGCGCAAGCAATACGCCGATCGATTGCGCGACAGCGTGCAAGCCACAATCAGCATGGCCGTGGTCGACACGTTGACCGGCTTGAGCAATCGGCGATATTTCGACTCGAACTTCCCGGCGCTCGTCGAGCAGGCCGCGCGGAGAGGTCGACCTTTGTCGCTGATGATCCTCGATATCGACCACTTCAAGAACGTCAACGACACGCACGGACACGATGCCGGCGATCAGATCCTAAAAGCGTTTTCGGCCCGGATCAGACGTGTTGTGCGCTCCAGCGATCTCATCTGCAGGCTCGGCGGCGAAGAATTCGCGATCATCATGCCGGAAACCGACATCGACGTCGCGACGCGCGTGGCGGAGCGGGTACGGGGCGTCGTCGAACGCGACCTCTTCACCTACGCGCCGGAACGGTCGCCGATCCGCGTCACGTCTTCGATCGGCTTGGCGGAGCGGGGCTCCCTCAGCAATCCCGAAGCGCTCTTGCGGAGCGCCGATCTCGCGCTTTACGAGTCGAAAGGGACGGGTCGCAATCGCGTGACCGCGCGGGCCGCTTAGATCTTAAAGCCCGACAGTATTAATCGTGTTCGTTCACTCAATCTCAAGAGCCGCGCGTCCGCCAGCACGGATTCGATTTGCTTTTAGTTTTGGGAGCGGTAACTTCATCAAGCCGAGCGAGTAGCGCATCACGGCGCGGCGACGAGCAATCGTCCCGAGCATGTGTTCGATGTGCAGTCGGCGTGTGAGATACCCTACGGAGTGCTCAGGTCCGCCGCATCTCCTGGGTCCGTGGGGTCGGCCGGCGGTTGGTGGCTAGGAGTGGCCTCCTCAAGTCATTGATCGCCGGCCACTTCGACACGCGTCCTCGCCGATCATCGCGGCGGCGCAGCGCCTGCCGATCACCAATCTCACTTGATCTTCGCTTCCTTGAATTCGACGTGCTTGCGCGCGACCGGGTCGTACTTCTTGAAACTGAGTTTGTCGGTTTTCGTACGCGCGTTCTTGGACGTCACGTAGAAGTAGCCCGTATCGGCAGTCGATATGAGCTTGATCTTGATCATCGCAGCCTTGGCCATCGCGGTCCGTCCCAATCGGGCTTGATGCCCACCAAACGCCAGCGAATATAAGCCTCAGCGGCGAACTTCGCGAGTGCGCGCACCATATGAGCGCGCGCCAGAGTGTCAAGAATTGCGCGGTTTCAAGCCGGGAGATCGTAGACCGGCACGAAGCTCATGCGCCCCGGCAACGGCGAGGTACAGGCCGATCAAGCCGGCACTTGCCCAGAACAGGCCATCTGGTGGCACAAGGTCGAGCCCCAGGCCGACCACAGGGGGCCCTATCAGCATACCGGCCGCGTACATCATCACGAAAGCCGAATTGGCGCTGGCGAGTTCGGTCCCTTGGTATCGTTTGCCGAGATCGCCGAGCCCGATCGGATAGAAAGAGCCAACCACGCCACCCCAAACGGCGAGCAGGAACTCGAACAGAACCAGATTTGAGGAACCGGCCGACCCGAGCAAAAGTGCCCCGGAGAGGCCGATGACTGCGATCAGAACGAGTAGGCGGCCGCGATCGACCCTATCTGCCACGAGCCCCATCGGAAGCTGGAAAATGACGCTGCCCAGGACGAAGAGGCTGGCGAAGAGAGCGCCTTGTGCGAGGCTTCTGCCTGATCGAAGAGCGTACACCGGGAGAAATGTCAGACCGGAGACTTCTAGGGCGCCGTGGAGCAGAGCGGCCAGCATCCCCGTCGGCATTGTGCCGAGTACATGCAGTAATCCTCGGCTTCCGCGCGGCGCTTCCAGCGGCGGCGCACTCCGGGCTTGGTAGAGGATAGGCAAAGCCGTGCCGGCGAAAGCGACGCCCCCGATAAGGAACGGCAGCGGCCCGGCGTTTCCCGTAAGCGCCAGGACCTGTGGACCGCACGCAAACCCGACCGTTAGACTTGCCACGTAGAGGCCAATGACGAGACCTCGCTTCGAGGCCCTTGCGGACGACGCGATCCAGTACTCGGCGAGCACGAATATGGTCGTCACGCACGCACCTTCGACGAAACGCAAGGCAGCCCAGGCGATATAGTCGCCCGTCAATGTGAACGCCGCGATGGCTGCTCCCCCGAAGAACAGCGATCCCGCCATCAGGCGGGCGACACCTAGGCGCCGGGCCGCCCATGGGATCAGCGGCGCGGTGGCGAGCGTCGCAATTCCTCCGGCAGCCGCATTGAAGCCGATCGCGCGCGAATCAAAGCCGCTGTCGTGCAAACGCACGGCAACGAGCGTCGTCACCAAGGACAAAGCGCAGCCGACCGCGACGGCAACGAAGCTCGCGAGGGCGACGCGGCCAGCGAGCGTAAGCGGGAGGGACGTCAATCTGCCGCGATCAGGCCGCGGTGCGATGAACGGAGGGCACGGTCGCTTGCAACGCCTTCGCCGGCACCCGATGCGCTGTCTCGAAGCCATGCATCCGCAGCGCCCATTGATAGGCGATCAACGCCCCTTTGATCCTCGGGAGGAGGATCAGGGACAGAAGCACGACGAGGGTCGGCCAGATGACGAAATGAGCACTCAAAGGGAGATCGGGCCACATGTCGTCGACTGCGAGTAGCGCTGCAGCCAAGACATGAGCGACCACGAAGATCGTTACGTAGGGCGGAAAATCATCGGCCCGATGATGGTGCAGCTCCTCGCCGCAGCAAGGGCACGCTTCGTTCACAGTCAAATATCCAGCGAGGATATGCCCTTGGGCGCACGCCGGGCATCTCCCGCGAATGCCGAGCTTGATCGAATTCCAAATTGGTCGAGACGGCACCTCAAGCGCAAGCTCGGTTTGGTCGCTGGTGGTAAGCATGAGCTCTCAGTGCCGCCAATGAGCCGTCCATCTTAATCAATGATAGTTTTATGTCTCATTGAAGGCGTCCGTGAGAGGACCTAACGCCGCGTTTGTCCGGCATTCGTCGCGGCCTCGTCGAGGTCGCACCGCTCGAGCGAACGACCTCGAAGCGGAGGGCGCCGGCGAAAGGCGCCGCTTCCATCAGCCTGACCGTCACCGGGTCGCCCAGCCTGAGGCTTTCGCCGGTTCGCGATCCGACAAGGGCGTGCATGGCTTCCTCGTAGCGGAAGTACTCGCTGCCGAGGGTGGCGGCAGGCACGAAGCCGTCTGCACCGGTGTCGGCGAGCTTCACGAACAGACCCGCCCGGGTGACGCCCGAGATGCGCCCCTGAAACGATGCGCCGATCTTGTCGGCGAGATGGGTCGCGATGAGGCGATCGACGGTCTCCCGCTCCGCCGCCATAGCGCGGCGCTCGGATGCCGAGATCCGCTCCGCGATCTCGGCCAACTCGTCCTTCGCCATGTCGGGGAGACCGTCGCCCCCGAGCTTGCAGGCTCGAATAAGGGCTCGGTGAACGATGAGATCGGCGTAACGGCGGATGGGTGAGGTGAAATGGGCGTAACGACGCAGATGCAAGCCGAAGTGCCCATAATTGTCGGCGGTGTATTCAGCCTGCGCCTGGGATCGGAGGACGACGTCGTTAACGATCTGCTCGTGTTCGGTGCCGCGGACCTTGGCCAGGATTCCATTGAACTGGCCGGGATTGAGCACCTGACCCTTGGCGAGCTTGATGCCGATCGTCTTCAGGAACTCACCAAGATTGTGCAGCTTCTCGACCGATGGCTCGCCATGGGCGCGGTAGATCAGCATCTGGCGCTTGTCTTCGAGGATCTCCGCCGCGGCGACGTTGGCGAGAATCATGAACTCCTCAATGAGCCGATGGGCGTCGAGGCGGGGCGGGACGACGACGTGGTCAACCTTGCCGTCCGCGTCGAGGACGATCTTGCGCTCGGGCAGGTCGAGGTCGAGCGGCTGACGTTTATCGCGAGCCATCTTGAGCGCGCGATAGGCGGCCCATAGTGGTTCGAGGACCGGCTGTACCAGGGCCGCCGTCACTTCGTCCGGTCCGCCGTCGACAGCGGCCTGGGCCTGCGCGTAGGCGAGCTTGGCCCGCGAGCGCATGATGATGCGATGGAGCGAATGGCCGAGCTTGCGTCCCGCCGCGTCAACCGTCATGCGCAAGGCGAGCGCCGGACGATCTTCTCCGGCGCGTAGGGAACAGAGGTCGTTCGAGATCCGCTCCGGCAACATCGGCACGACCCGGTCGGGGAAGTACACCGAGTTGCCTCGCTCTAGAGCTTCGCGATCGAGCGCCGAGCCCGAACGCACGTAGGCGGCGACATCGGCGATGGCGACGGTGATCACGAAGCCGCCGGCATTGTCCGGGTTCGGGTCCGCCTCGGCGAAGACGGCATCGTCGTGATCCTTGGCGTCGGGCGGGTCAATCGTGACAAGCGGAAGCTCGCGCCAGTCTTCCCGCCCAACCATCGTCGCGGGTCGCGCCGAGTCGGCCTCTCCCAGCGTGTCCGGGCGGAACACGTTCGGGATCTTGTGCGCATGGATGGCGATGAGGCTGACGGCCTTCTCGCTCCCGAGGGAGCCGATGCGTTCCTGGACCCGCGCGTTCGGCAGGCCGAGCCGGCCGCCGCGCAGCACTTCGACGGCGACGAGATCGCCGTCTTGCGCCTCGCCTTCGTCGCCGGCGCGAACGGCGAGGGCACCACGGTTGGCTGTCTTCTTGTCAATGGGGAACACCTGTCCGCCGAACCCAGGTCCGGCCCGGTAGATGCCGAGCACGTTGGTGCGGCTCTTCGCCAGAACCTTCATGACGCGGCCGGTGTAGCTCGGCTCGTTCCCCGTCGCGTCGCGGTTGACCTCCGTGCGCACCAGTGCGCGGTCGCCGAGCCCCGGAGCCGGCGAACCCGGCCGCGGTCGGCGCGGCAGATGCAAAACGATGGTCGGCGCTGGACCGTAGGCATCGTTCCACTCGACCGGCTTGGCGAGGAGGTCGCCGTCGCGGTCGCGCGTGTAAATCTCGGCCAGAACGGTCGCGGCAAGCAAACCGGGCTTGCTCAGCCCTTTGCGCTTTCGTTCGATCGCGCCTTCCGCCTCTAGCTCCCTGAGGACGCGCTTGAGGCCGATCCTGTCTGAGCCGGTGAGACCGAACGCGCGAGCGATTTCCCGTTTTCCAATCTTCGTCGGCGCCCGCCCGTCCGCCATTTGGCGCTCTCGGGCGATGAAGGCGATGATCTCTTCCCGGGAGGGAACCGGCACGCTGATGCCTGTTTCGACGGCTCGGGCGGCTCGCGCCCTTTTGCTCATGCAGATTTCTTCTTTTTCACCGCCGTCGTCTTACGGGGCACGCCTTCCGATGACTTCTTGCCGGGTACCGACTTCGCCGCCGGCTTGCGCCTGGCGGAACCGGACCCTTCCTTGTCTTCCACAAGTCGGATCGCCTCCTCCAGCGTCAAGCTGTCGGGCGACATGTCGCGCTTAAGAGTCGCGTTGGTCTTGCCGTGATTGACATAGGGGCCGAAGCGTCCCTGCCGAACCGTAATTGGGCCGCCCTGTGGATGCTCTCCGAGAAGCCGACCCTGGATCGACGCGTTCCCGCCGCCGCTGCCCTTGGCGCTCAGGAGGCCAACGGCATCCTGCAACGTGAAAGAGGTGACGTCGGCGTCCTTGGGGAGGGTCGCGTTGATCTTGCCGTGATTGACGTAGGGGCCGAAACGACCCGCCTTCAGGGCGATGACGCCTCCTTCGGGGTGATCGCCGAGAATCTTGGCTGGCGACTCGCCGCCGCCGAACCGGCGTCCTGATAGGCCACTCTCTTTCGCAACGATCAGATCAATGGCACGGTTGCCACCGATCTCCAGTACGTCGTCGTCCTTGCCGAGGTTCGCGTAAGTCTTGCCGTGCTGGACATAGGGACCGTAGCGGCCGAGCGCCGCGAAGATCGGTTCCTTGGTGTCGGGGTGGCGGGCCACCTCGCGCGGCAGCGCTAAGAGGGCAAGCGCGTTTTCGAACGTGAGATCGGCCGGCGCCAAGCCGTTCGGCAGCGAGGACCGTTTCGGCTTCTCGCCTTCTCCGAGCTGGATGTAGGGACCAAACCGTCCGTCGCGCAGGCTGACCTCGTCGCCCGAATGGGGATCGACGCCGAGCACCTTGGGACCGCCGGCCTCTGCTTCGACGCCGTCCGCTTGCCCGATCTGGCGCGTGTACTTGCACTCGGGGTAGTTCGAGCACCCGATAAACGCGCCGAACTTGCCGAGCTTCAGCGACAGCTGGCCGGTGCCGCAGGTCTGGCATTGCCGAGGATCGCCGCCGTCCTCCCGCGCTGGGAAGATATGGGCGCCGAGCACCTCGTTGAGATTGTCGAGCACCTCGGTCGTGCGCAGATCCTTGGTGCCGGCGATCGCCGCTGAGAAGTCGAGCCAGAAGTCGCGCAGCACCGCGCGCCAATCGATCTCGTGGTTGGAGATGCGATCGAGCTTCTCCTCGAGGTCGGCGGTGAAGTCATAGCCGACATAGCGGCTGAAGAAGCTTTCGAGGAAGGCGGTGACGAGCCGGCCCTTGTCTTCCGGCACGAGCCGTTTCTTGTCGACCCGAACATACTCGCGGGCAAGCAGGGTCTGGACGGTAGCGTCGTAGGTGGACGGACGCCCGATGCCGAGCTCCTCCATGCGCTTGATGATCGTCGCTTCGGTAAAGCGCGGCGGTGGCTCGGTGAAGTGCTGGTCGGCCGTGACCTTGTCCTTGCCGAGCCGATCGTGCGCCGACATCGACGGCAGGCGCCCATCGTCCTCGTCGTCCGTTGCTCCGGGGTCGTCGCGTCCTTCCTGGTAAAGCCGGAGGAAGCCATCGAAGCGGATCACCTGTCCGTTGGCCCGCAGATCGAGCTTGCGACCGTTGCTCTCGGCGAGGATGTCGACGCTCGTACGCTCCAGTTCGGCTGATTCCATCTGACTTGCAGTCGTGCGCACCCAGATCAGCTCGTAAAGCTTCAGCATGTCGGCATCGAGTACACGCGCGACATGTTTCGGCAGCCGGCTCAGATCGGTCGGGCGGACCGCCTCGTGGGCTTCCTGGGCGTTCTTGGCCTTGACAGTATACTTGCGCGGCGCCTTTGGCAGGTATTGTTCGCCGTACTCCTTGCCGATCACCTTGCGGGCGGCCTGGACGGCTTCGGGCACCATGTCGACACCGTCGGTGCGCATGTAGGTGATGAGCCCGATCGTCTCGCCGCCGATCTCGACACCCTCGTACAGACGCTGCGCCAGCTGCATGGTCCGGTTGGGGTTGAAGCCGAGCTTTCGGGAAGCTTCCTGCTGCATGGTCGATGTCGTGAAAGGCGGTTGCGGGTTGCGCCGCGCCGGTTTCGCCTCGACCCTGACAACGGTGAAACGGCTGCCATCGAGAGCCGCTTGCAGGGCTCTCGCCTGCGGCTCGGCCTTGATGTCGAGGCGCCCTAGTCTCTCGCCGTCCGCCCCGACGAGGCGGGCGGCGAAAGAGCTGCCGTCCTCGGTCTTCAGCGCCGCCGCGAGCGACCAGTATTCCTGCTTGACGAACTTCTCGATCTCGAGCTCGCGCTCGCAGATGAGCCGCAACGTCACCGATTGCACGCGCCCGGCCGACCGCGCCCCGGGCAGCTTGCGCCAGAGCACCGGCGACAGATTAAAGCCGACGAGATAATCGAGCGCGCGACGTGCAAGGTAGGCGTCGACGAGAGCGGCATCGACCTCTCGCGGCTTCGCCATCGCCTCGAGGACCGCTTGCTTGGTGATCGCGTTGAAGGCGACGCGGGCGACCGACTTGCCCTTGAGCACCTTCTTGCTCTTCAGGACTTCCAGGACGTGCCAGGAAATGGCCTCCCCTTCGCGATCGGGGTCGGTTGCGAGGATCACGCGGTCGGCGTCCTTCACCGCCCGGGCGATGTCCGCCATCCGCTTCGCCGACTTCGTGTCGACGTCCCAGATCATCGCGAAGTCCTGGTCGGGATTGACCGATCCATCCTTCGAGGGCAAATCCCGGATGTGGCCGTAAGAGGCATAAACCTCGAAATTCTTGCCGAGATATTTGTTGATCGTCTTGGCCTTCGCGGGCGACTCGACGATGACGACGTCCATTCAG
>CAXTFG010000027.1:0-26322 GCA_964243415.1 uncultured Beijerinckiaceae bacterium
CTCGAAGAGCTTCAGCTGCGTCGGATCGTCGAGCACCTTGGGTCCGATCGTGTCGACGAGAAGCGATGTCAGCCCAGGATTGGCCTCCATCAGCCATCGGCGGAAGGTGATGCCGTTGGTTTTATTGTTGATCCGTCCCGGGTAGATGGCCCCGAGATCGGAGAAGATCGTTTGCTTCATAAGATCGGTGTGCAGCGCCGATACCCCGTTGATGTGGTTCGAACCAATGAAGGCGAGGTGGCCCATGCGCACGCGCTTGCCGCCGCCCTCTTCGATCAGGGACACGGAAGCAAATCGCGCGGCGTCGTTCTGCATTGCCGCTGGGACCATCTTGAGATGCGTGTGATTAATCAGGAAGATGATCTGCATGTGCCGCGGAAGCAGCTCGCTCATGAGGTCGAGCGACCACGCCTCGAGCGCCTCCGGAAGCAGGGTATGGTTGGTGTAGTTCAGGGTTCCTTGCGTGATGATCCACGCTTCGGCCCATGGGACGTCATGAACGTCGACAAGCAGGCGCATCAGTTCGGCGACCGCGATGGCGGGATGCGTGTCATTCATGTGGATCGCGGCGCAGTCGGGCAGCTTGCGGATCGATTTGTGAAGCGACAGATGCCGGCGGATGAGGTCCTGCAGCGACGCCGACGTGAAGAAGAACTCCTGACGCAGGCGGAGGGCTTGGCCCGACCGCGTCTCGTCTGAGGGGTAAAGGACGCGCGAGATGCTTTCCGCATGGGCGCGCGCGGCGAAAGAACCGACGTGGTCTCCTCGGTTGAAACCGTGCAAATCGATCTGATCGACCGCGCGCGCCGACCAGAGTCGGAGCGTATTCGCGTGCTTGCCGCGCCAGCCAATAACAGGGGTGTCGTAGGCGACCGCGTTCACCGTTTCGCGTGGATGCCACACATTCTTCGGCGCGCCGGAGCCATCTCCAGCGACCTGCTCGACATAGCCGCCGAAATGAATGGGGTACATCACTTCGGGGCGTTCGAATTCCCAGGGGTTGCCGTAGGCGAGCCAGTCTTCGGGCATTTCGTGCTGCCAGCCGTCCGAGAGGGCTTGACGAAACAAGCCATGCTCGTAGCGGATGCCGTAGCCGTAGGCAGGCAGTCCGACGCTCGCCATCGATTCCATGAAACAGGCCGCAAGCCGCCCGAGGCCGCCGTTGCCGAGAGCCGCGTCCGGCTCCTGGGCACGAACTTCGGCGAGATCGACGCCGAGCATAGCGAGAGCTTCGCGCGCTGGCTCGGTCAAGCCGAGGTTGGTGAGCCCGTCCATGAGCAGGCGCCCGATCAGGAACTCGACCGACAGGTAATACACCTGCTTGGTGCCGACCTGGTGAGTGCGCCGCGTCGCGCTCATCCAACGATCGACAATCCTGTCGCGCACCGCCAAGGCAAGCGCGACGAACCAGTCACGGGAGCTTGCCGTCTTGGTGTCCTTGCCGACGGCATAGATGAGCTTATCGACGATAGCGATCCGCAGTTCCTCGCTCTCGCCCGACGCCGCTTTCGCGACCTTCATGTCCGGCTTGGCGGTCTGCACTTCTGCCTGCGGCATGGGCGGCTGCTCTCCTGATCGACAAGGGCCTTGGCGGCTGTGAGCCCAGCTGATCAACTTTCACGCCAAGCCGTGAGGATGATCTGCCTTGATCATGTCAAAAGACAACAGAGATCTTCGACGTCCAACACGCCGAACGGCCGCTGATCGGCTGTGGCGCAAGGCTGATTGAAAAATCCGCGCTCCTCAGCCATGTTGGCGTCCTCGAGGCGCCGATGGATCAAAGGAGACCGCACTGAGCAACATGGGCTGGGGAGAGGTGATCACGCAGCAGCCTGCACCGCCTGCGCGCCAAATCTCGGACGGCGGCCTCGTGCCGGTCGTGATGGACTGTCTCGATGACGCGAAAGCCGAAGAGACGACCTTGATCGATCTTAACGGAAAAACCTCGATCGCGGATGCGATGATCATCACCACGGGACGCTCGACCGTCCATGTGAACGCCATTGCGGATCGCATCATCCGCGCGCTGAAGCAGCTGGAAGCGCCGGCGCGGGTCGAAGGACTCGTAAATGGCGACTGGGTCCTCATCGATGCCGGCGACGTGATCGTGCACGTTTTCCGTCCGGAAGTGCGGCAGTTCTACAATCTCGAGAAGATGTGGGGAGCCGACAGGCCGTTGGTGGCCTAGCACGGGCAACTCGGCCGTAGGACTGATCGATGTTGCGCGTGTGCCTGATCTGCGTCGGCCGGGTCAAACGCGGCTCGGAACGCGAGATGACACAGCGCTACATGGATCGCGCCGTGGCAGTTGGGCGCGGTGCGGGGCTTGCGTTCGACGTACGCGAAATCGACGAGTCGCGGGCGCGGACTGCCAATATGCGGAAAGAAGAGGAAGCCGTGGCGATACGGGCGGTAGCGGGCAACGCCACGCCTCTTCTCGTGTTGGACGAAGCCGGTGAAGATCTGACCAGCGCGAGCTTTTCTGCGATCCTCGGTGCCTACAGGGATCAGGGAGCCGCTGCGATGTTCATCGCCCTCGGCGGTGCAGACGGCTTGGCGTCTTCGCTCCAACTCGGCGCAGCGCGGTCCATCGCGTTCGGCCGCATGACCTGGCCGCACCAACTCGTCCGTGTGATGGTCTGTGAACAACTGTACCGCGCGGTGACGATCATGATTGGCCATCCCTACCATCGAGCGTGATGATCTGCCCCGGCCTTGGCATGCTGTCCTACCTATGATCGCCGGAGCGGAAGCGGGCGCCATGACGTCTCACTTCGGTCGAGTGGCATGCGGCGGTTTTGTCCTGTTCGCCATAATCGCCGCGCCCGCGGCTTGGGGCGAGGAGCGCGCGGTGCCGGGCGCTCGACCATCCGAGCTGAAGACGGCGGCCGATGATCCGCACTTGCAGCTGCGCGGTCTCCAGGACACGGTCGGCGCGTCGGACGACCGGCGAAGGACGCTCGCAAGCGCGATTGAGACATTCAAAAACGATCGAGCGCGGTTCGAAACGGCGCTGATCGCGATCACCAGGAAAACGTCCGACGACGACACCAAGATTACGGAGTCCGAAGCGCGCCTGGGCGCGCTCATGTCGACCGAGAAGGACCTGAAGACCTCCCTCGAAAGCCGCCGCGCGATCGTCGCCGAGGTCCTCGCGGCATTGCAGCGCATGGGGCGTAGACCGCCCCCTGCGCTTCTGGTCGAGCCCGAGGACATCCTCAAGGCGATCCGCACCTCGATGCTCCTCGGCGCCGTGCTGCCTGGAATGAGGTCAGAGATCGATCGGCTTGCAGACAGCCTTGCCGGTCTGGCGCGGACGCGCCGGGCAATCGAGGCGGAGCGCAAAAACGTCAACGCGGATCTGGCGGCGCTGAAGGCCGAGCGCATGCGGGTTTCGACCCTCATCGAAGCGCGCCAGACTGCGCTGGGTAAAGCGCAAGGCGAGCTCGCGGCGGAACGCGACATCGCCAAGCAGCTTGCCGAGCAGACCGGGTCTCTCAAAGATTTGATCGGGCGGATGGAGCGTGAGAGCGCAGCCGTCTCCCAAGGCGCCCAGAACGCCCAGCAATCCGACCAGAAACTGGCCGCCCTGGTTCCGAACGGAGCAGCTCAGCCGCCGGCCGGAGATGCCGCACGACTCGCGCCTTCCGTTGCTTTTGCCGCGACCAAGGGGCTTCTGCCTCTTCCGGTCGGCGGCGCCGTCCTGCGACGTTTCGGCGAGGACGATGGTCTTGGCAGCACCGAAAAAGGAATGCTTTTCACGACGCGCGCCGGCTCGGTCGTCGCGTCGCCGGCCGACGGATGGGTCGCCTTTGCCGGTCCCTACCGCTCGTTCGGCCAGCTGTTGATCCTGAACGCCGGCGGCGGCTACTATATAGTCCTTGCCGGTATGGATCGGGTCAACGTAAGTTTGGGCCAGTTCGTGCTAGCCGGCGAACCGATCGCGGCCATGGGCGACGGTTCGGCGAAATCTGCCGCCGCCGTTGCCCTCGGTGCTGCGCAGCCGGTGCTTTACGTCGAGTTTCGTAAGGACGGGGCGACTATCGATCCGGGCCCGTGGTGGGCGAAACCGGAAGTTCAAAAGGTTCGCGGCTGATGCGCAAAGTCTCGCTCGTGTTGTTTGGTGCGGTTCTTGGCGCCTCATCCGTCACGCTCGGAATGCAACCGCACCTGTTTGGGGGCGCTCGCGCGGCAGCCTCGGACACGTACCGCAGCCTGAACCTTTTCGCCGATGTGTTCGAAAAGATCCGCACCGACTACGTCGAGAAGCCAGAGGACCAGAAGCTGGTCGAAGCCGCCATCAATGGAATGCTGACGTCGCTTGACCCTCACTCGTCCTACATGGACGTCAAAGGCTTCCGCGACATGCAGGTGCAGACCCATGGCGAGTTCGGGGGTCTCGGGATCGAGGTCACGCAAGACAGTGACATGATCAAGGTCGTGACCCCGATCGACGATACGCCTGCGGCGAAGGCCGGGATCATGTCTGGCGACATCATCAACGCCATCGACGGCGAGTCGGTGTCCGGACTGACGCTCAATCAGGCTGTCGACAAGATGCGGGGCCCGGTCAACACCTCCATCACGTTGCAGATCCTTCGTGGGACGAAGAAGGAACAGAAGGACGTCAAGCTGACGCGTGCCGTGATCACGATTAAGTCCGTGCGCAATAAGATCGAGGGCGACGACGTCGGCTACATCCGTATCACGCAGTTCAACGAGCAGACTTTCGACGGCGTGAAGGAGGCCATCGACAAGTTCCAGAAAGATATCCCTGCCGACAAGTTCAAGGGTTACGTTCTGGATCTACGCAACAACCCCGGCGGCTTGCTCGATCAATCAATCGCCGTCTCCAACGCGTTCATCGATCGCGGCGAGATCGTCTCGACGCGGGGACGCAACGCCGACGAGACTCAACGCTACAACGCGCGACCCGGTGATATCTCCAAGGGCAAACCGCTCGTCGTTCTCATCAACGGCGGATCGGCTTCTGCCTCGGAAATCGTGGCCGGCGCTCTGCAGGACCACAAGCGTGGGACAATCATGGGCACGCGCTCCTTCGGCAAGGGATCCGTGCAAACGATCATCCCGCTCGGCCAAAACAGTGGCGCGATCCGCCTGACCACAGCCCGCTATTACACGCCGTCAGGGCGCTCGATCCAGGCCAAGGGGATCGATCCGGACGTGGTGATCAACGAGGACATCCCGGCGAAGTTCAAGGATGCCGGAGCCAGCAAAGGCGAGGCCGATATGAAGGGCCATCTCCTCAACGGCAACGAAGAGCATGGCTCCAGCGCCTATGTTCCGGAAGATCCGGCGAAGGATACTCAACTGATCGCAGCCGAGGACCTGCTGCGCGGGATCAAGCGCGCCGCGAACGCGACCCCAACGGATCCGATGCCGGCGGCGCCGGTTCCGGCTGTGGCACCGGCCACCACCGTCAAGCCCGGCGATCCTGTCCCGGCCGCTCCGACGACCGGGGGCACCCCTGCCGTGCCGCCGCCGGGCAAACTGCCGTAAGGCATCAACGGGGCGGCGTGGGGCTCCAGGGCCACGCAAGGTCGGCGCGTTTAGAATGACGCGCCGTTCGCTCGTGGTTCGAATGCCGGGTTGCGCGATCGAGAGGCCTGCACGAGGACTCGGTCCGATGGATCTCAATGCGCCTCTCGGGATGGAAGCGCCGCGCCCGCGGCGCCGACTGATCGTTCTGGTAACAGCCTTCGCCGTGGCACTGCTCGCGACCGCTGGTGGGGGTTATCTGCTGGCCACAGCCGATCCGCACGGCGGCGAGCCTTTCGCCGTCGTCGACCTGCCGCCGCTCCGACCGAGTACATCGGCGGCGCTTGACCCGACGGCGACCGGATCGGTCGCTTCCACCTCGATGACTTCGTCATCCGCCGCAGCGGCCGGCCGCGACGAGCCTCCTGAAACCGACACGGTCGAAAACGGCGTTCGCATTCGTCGGGGAACAGGTCCGGTCGCGTCAGCTTCGTCCTTGCCCCCGGCTCCCCTCGTGATCGACGTCAGCCATCAGCTCGATGCCGGCTTCAAACACCGCAGTGACACCGCCGGTGTGAGCGGCAAAGCGGCTTCGGTGCAGCCTCGGATCGCGATCTACGTCGGTGCCATGGGCCTGAATCCATCGGCAACTCAGGCCGTGATCGACGCCATGCCTCCGGAGGTCACTCTCGCCTTTCTTCCCAATGCAGCAACTGCACCCGCACTGGTCGAGGCCGCCAGGACCAAAGGCCACGAGATCATGCTGCAACTGCCCATGCAGAACGGCCCCGGACACGTGCCCGGACCTCACGCGCTCAAGCCCGATGAGCCGCCCTCAGCCCTCGCGAGCGACCTCGATTGGCTGATGAGCCGTTTCGGGGGCTACGTCGGCGTCACCAATCTCCTGGGCGGGCCAGTGACCTCCAACCCTGCCGCAATGAGCGCCGTCTTGAAGGCGACGAGCGCGCGCAACCTCTTCTTCATTGATGATGGGACCTCGAAGCGGAGCCTCGCATCGAGCTTGGCGTCGCAGCTCAACGTTCCCGAAGCACAGGCCGATCTGGTCCTCGACGCGACGTCCGACCCGACGGTCGTGCGGGCCAACCTCGACTCGCTCTTGGCGATCGCCCGACGCAAGGGCCAGGCAATCGGCATGGCGAGCGGGTTGCCTGATCACCTCGCCACCATCGCCCGGTTCGCGGCGGACCTGCGAGCGAAGAATATCGCGCTCGTGCCGGTCAGCGCTCTTGCGCGCCGTGACGCACTTGTCGCAACAAACCTTCGATGAGCGCCGGACCGTCGATCGACTTCAGCCAGTACCGACCATGCGTCGGGATCATGCTTCTCAACGCCGACGGATTGGTCTTCCTCGGCAAGCGTCGCATGAAGCGTCCCTCCGACGCGGTCGGCAACGCCCATCTGTGGCAAATGCCGCAGGGTGGCATCGACCCCGGCGAAGATCCCTACCGCGCGGCGCTTCGCGAGCTCGCGGAGGAGACGAACATCACCTCCGTCGAGCGCCTCGCGGAGGCGCCGGACTGGTATTGCTACGACCTTCCTTCCAACTCGACGAAAAAAGCGTGGCGCGGACGTTATCAGGGCCAGCGCCAGAAGTGGTTCGCCTTTCGCTTCACCGGCTCGGAAGACGAGATCAACGTGACGGCGCCGGCGGGAGGCTTCAAACCCGAGTTCGAGAGTTGGCGTTGGACGCCAATGAACGAGCTGCCCGAACTCGTCATCCCCTTCAAGCGCCAGGTCTACGAGCAGGTAGTCGCTTCGTTCGCCGCGCTCGGAGCTGCCTCAAACGCAGACCAGTGATCGCGCATATGGTCCGGGACCGGCGCTTCGACGTCGATCGAGTTCCTGTTCTTGTACAAGGGGATGCGGACGCCGCGCGCGTGAAGCTGGAGCCTGCGGCCTCCCATGCCGTAGATCGGATCGCCCATGATCGGCCACCCCATCGCGGAACAATGCACGCGCAACTGGTGCGTGCGCCCGGTCAGCGGCTTGAGTTCGAGCGCCGTCCGGGCGCTGACGTGATCGCGCCCCACCACGCGCCAGCGCGTCTGCGAGGGAAGTCCAGCCGGATCGACCTTCATCCACCAGCCCCGCGTCGCGTCGCGCCGGCCGAGGGGAAGGTCGATGAGACCTTCTTCCTCCGCCGGGCTTCCCTCGACCACAGCCCAATATGTCTTGGCAACCTTGCCCTGCTTGAAAAGGAGACCGAGCTTTTCGAGCGCCTTGTGATGCCGCCCAAGCACCAGACAGCCGGACGTGTCGCGGTCGAGGCGATGCGCCAGGGCCGGGTCGCGCGGCAAGCCAAAGCGCAGGCCGCCGAACAAGTCCTGCAGGCTGAGGCCGCCTTTGGGGCCGCGGTGCACGGCGATGCCGGCCGGCTTGTCGACGACGAGCATCAGCGCGTCGCGATAAAGAAGCCGCTCGAGCAGTGCGGCTTCGTTCAGATTTCCTTGCGACATTGCGGTCAAGACATCTTGGTCACGATCAGCCGACATCACCCCAACGCGACTTCGCCTCTGCGAGGCTTTCCGTTATAGCTGATCGCGACTGGAGTTTGCTCATTGGGTCGCCTATCGTTTCCTCGCATCGGTGTCGTCGCATGCCTCGTCGTGCTGGCGCTTGGCGGATGCGGCCGCAAGGGGCCGCTCGAGCCCCCGCTCGGCAGCCCGCAAACGCGGGCGCCGCAGCCGGACCCAGCCGCGCTCGAAGCAGCGCAGACCCGTACGCTTGCCGATACCGATGAGCCAGGCCTGATCCAGACCCCGAACGTCGTGTACGAGCAGTCCACGATAGCAAAACTGAACTCCGCCACGAAGAATCCGGCGCGTCCGATCAACGCGCAACCCGTCGATCGCCCGAACACCTTCTTCCTCGATCCTCTCGTCAAGTAGCGCCGGCGATGCATCACTTTTCGATGCGGGCCGGCGGCCTTCATGCGGAAGACGTCAATCTGTCGGTGGTGGCCGACGCGGTCGGTACCCCGTTCTACTGCTACTCGACCGCTACGATCCGGCGCCACCTCGCTGTTTTCACCGGTTCGTTCAGCGGGCTGAACGCACTCGTCTGCTTCGCCATCAAGGCCAATTCGAACCAGGCTGTTCTCGCCACGCTTGCCCGCGAAGGCGCCGGGATGGACGTGGTCTCGGAAGGCGAATTGCGTCGCGCCCGCGCGGCGGGGGTCTTTGGCGAACTCATCACCTTCTCCGGCGTAGGCAAGACCGAGGCGGAAATGTCCTACGCCCTCGACGAGAATATCCTCTGTTTCAACGTCGAATCGGAACCCGAGCTCGCGATGCTGTCTCGCGTCGCCACCGCGAAGGGTGTGACGGCTCCCGTCGCGCTTCGGGTCAATCCCGACGTCGACGCCTTGACGCATGCCAAGATCGCGACCGGCAAAGCGGAGAACAAGTTCGGCATTCCCATCGAACGGGCACGTCACGTTTACCGGCACGCGGCATCGCTGCCCGGCATCGCCGTCACCGGCGTCGACATGCACATCGGATCACAGATCACGAATCTCGCTCCGTTCGATGCGGCTTTCGCGATCCTCGCCGGCTTCGTCGATCAGTTATCCGCAGACGGCCATCACATCGCGCACGTCGACCTCGGCGGCGGACTCGGAATCCCCTACCGGGCGGACGACGATCCCGAGAGCTACCATCCCGACCGCTACGCAGCCCTCGTCAAAAAGCGGCTCGGTCACCTCGACTGTCAGTTCATCTTCGAGCCGGGACGGCTGATCGTCGGCAACGCGGGCGTCCTCGTCACGAGCGTCATCCTCGTCAAGCAAGGCGACGCCAAGACGTTTGTCGTCATCGATGCGGCCATGAACGACCTGATCCGCCCGACGCTATACGAGGCGCATCACGACATCGTCGCGCTGCGATCGGTTCCGCTCGATCGGACCGACGCGATTGAAGTCGATATCGTGGGTCCGGTCTGCGAAACTGGAGATTACCTCGCGCAGGGGCGAACAATGTTGCGGCCTGCGCCGGGCGACCGCCTCGCTGTCCTTTCGGCGGGAGCCTATGGCGCGGTCCAGGCCGGCACGTACAACACGCGCCGGCTGGTGCCCGAAGTGCTCGTGCATGGCGACAAATGGAGCGTCGTCAGGCCGCGGTCGACCTACGAGGACTTGATCGGCCTCGACAAACTTCCGGCTTGGTTGTGATAAGCATGCGATGGCCGGCCTCTCGCGAGGGGGCAGACTGGAGCCAGGGTTGAGCCAACGACCGTCCGACGAAACTCGACCAAGCACATCCGCGCGTCGCCTGACGCGCCTTGTTGGCTTCGCGCGGGCGGCGGATTTCTGGGAACGGCTTTGGCGGGGTCTCATCCCGCCGCTGGTCGTGATCGGAAGCTTCATCTGCCTGTCCTGGCTTGGGCTTTGGCTTGTCGCTCCGCATTGGTTGCGCGCCGGGGGTGTCGCGGTCTTCGCCATGTCGCTCGCCGCGTCGAGCTTCGGCTTGTGGAGGCTTAAGCCGCTCGGCCGAAGCGATGCGTTGCGCCGCATCGACAAAGCGTCCGGGATCGGACATCGCCCGGCATCGGCCCTCGAAGATCGTCTCGCGACGCTTGGACGAGATCCGGCGACGGGAGCGCTCTGGGCGCTGCACCTGCGTCGAGCCGAAGCCGAAACCTTGCGGCTGCAAGCCGGTCGCCCGTCCCCGCGCTCCGTCGAGCTCGACCGCTATGCCCTCCGCGCCGGCATCTTGATCGCCCTGGTCGCCTCCGCCATTGTTGCGGGCCCGCAACGCTACGCCCGGATCGCTGCGGCATTCGATTTCGGATCCGTCCCGGCTTCGGGCGCGAGCTATCGGCTCGACGCCTGGATCGACCCGCCCCCGTACACGGGACGAGCGCCAGTTCTGCTGGACCTCGCATCGGCCAGTGTTCGTGATGCCGCTCACCCAATGAAGCTCGCCGCGCCGGTCGGGTCCACCGTCATCATCCGATCGTCGGGGAGCAGCGCTGCCGAGGTCGAGACATCAGGCCCGCTCTTACCTGCGCCGGCGAAGCCGCAAAGCCCCGGTGAAAAGGCGGATTCAGCGAAAGCGATGGAGGGACCGGATGCCGGCGCCCCCTCCCGCGAGCTCGCGAGTTCACCGGGCCAGACCGAGACCAAGCTCGTCTTGCATGGCGACAGCAAACTCGTTCTGAGGCAGGGCGGAAGCCTGCGCGGCACTTACGAGATCGCGGCGGTAGCGGACCAATCACCGACGATTTCGCTCCGCGAGATTCCGAAGATCAATGCGCGTGGATCGCTGACCCTTTCTTACACAACCGGAGACGATTACGGAGTCGCTGCCGCGGAGGCGGTTTTCACCGCTCCGAAACTCGGTGGCGAGCGAACGGCCGGCCCCTCGCTCGTCGACCCGCCGAAAGTTCAGCTCGCCTTGCCCGGCGTGACACACGGTATCGGAGACGGCGAGACGACGGCCGACCTGTCCGATCATCCCTGGGCAGGTGCTCAGGTGACAATGGTCCTGGTCGCGCATGACGAAGGCGGCAACGAGGGCCGCAGCGAGCCCGTCGAAATCACTTTGCCGCAGAAGCCATTCACCAACCCGCTCGCCCGTGCGCTCGTCGAGCAGCGCCGCCTGCTGGTTCTCGAGCCGAGCAAACGAGCGGACATCGGCTCCTCTCTTGCGGCGCTGATGATAGAGCCCGAGGCCTTCGGAACCTCAACCGGCGCCTATCTCGGGCTTCGCTATGCGAGTGACACGCTCGGCTCGGCGCAGACCAAGGCAGAACTCACCGCAGTCGCAGACTTCCTCTGGGGCATGGCGCTCCAACTCGAGAATGGCGACCTGTCCGATGCCGAGCGGGCACTGCGCAACGCCGAGAAGGAACTACGAGACGCCATCGAACGGCGCGCGCCGGACGAAGAAATCCAGAAGCTCACGCAGAATCTGCAGACAGCGATGGACAGGTTTTTGAAGGAATTGGCGGAGCAGCAGAGCAAGCAGGACCGCCAGCAGGCCGACAACAAGGGTCGGCCTTCGAGATCGATCAGCCCGCGCGATCTGCAGAAATTGATCGACAGATTGAAGGAGCAGGCCCGCTCGGGAAACCGCGAAGAGGCCAAGAAGGCGCTCAACGAGCTCCAGGATATTCTGGAGAACCTGAAGACCGCAAAGCGGCAAAAGGCCGATCCGCAGGCGCGCGCCATGGCCGAAAGCCTAAATCAACTCGACCAGATGATGCGTGACCAGCAGGACCTGCGTGATGACACCTACAAGCAGGGACAGCAGCCAAGCCAGCAAAGCGACGGCGACCGTCAGCGTGACGCGGACGAAGGTGAAGACGGAGAGGAGCAGCAGATGCGACGCCCCGGCCGCACCGACCGCGGCCAGCAGGGCTCGCGCGGCCAAGGTTCTTCGAACCAGACCGACCAGGGCTCAGGCTCGAAGGATCAAAACGGACAGGCCCAGAAAGGACAAGGCGCCGGCAAAAGTCTTGGCCAGCGTCAGCGAGAGCTGAGCGATCGGTTGGCCGAGATCGAGAAGAAGCTGAAGCAGGCTGGCCAGGGTGATCGATCGCTCGGTGAGGCGGGCGAGGATATGCATGAGGCGGAAGAGGCCTTGCGACAGGGCGAAGGGGCGAGCGGTCAGGCCGTGGATGCGCAGGGTCGCGCGCTCGACGCGCTTCAAAAAGGGGCGAAGAAACTCGCCGAGGCCATGAAACAGCAAGGCGGCGACCCGAACGGCCAAGCCAATTCAGAAGGGGAAGGATCGCAGGGGAGCCAGGAGGGGCAGCAATCGAGCGACGCCGACCCGCTCGGCCGCCCCCGCGGCGGCACCAACACGCTGAACTCGATGTCGCGTCTGAACCAGTTGGGCGTTCCGGCCGCGCAACGGGCTCAGCGCGTCCTTGAAGAGCTCAGGCGGCGCTTGGCCGACCCGGCTCGTTCGCAAGAAGAGATAGACTATCTCGAGCGACTGCTGCGTTCGTACTAACGGCCCTACCCGGATCCGCTTTTGACGCGTTCTCGAGGACGATATGCATCTGGCTACCAATCTCCTCGTCGCACTCGCCTGCTGCGCCGTCGCACTCGTCTTGATGATGGGCCTTTACAATATGTGGCGCGGCGGCGACCCGAACCTGTCGCAACGGCTCATGCGATGGCGCATCGGCCTGCAATTCGTCGCTATCGTGATCATCATGGGCGTGCTCTTCACGCGCCAATATTTCCACCACCCAGCCTAGGCCGGAGATTTCGTCGATGGTCGTCCTGAACCGCATTTACACCAAGACCGGCGACACCGGAACGACTGCTCTCGGGACCGGAGAACGTCGGCGCAAGGACGATTTGCGGATCGATACGTACGGAACGGTCGATGAAGCCAACAGCGCCATCGGCGTTGCCCGGCTAGCCACGGCCTCGGAGCCCTCTCTCGCGCATTTGGACGACATGCTCGCGCGAGTCCAGAACGACCTCTTCGACCTCGGCGCGGACCTCTGCACCCCTGACACAGGGGAGCCGCTCGCCTACGAGCCGCTGCGCATCGTCGATGCGCAGGTCGGACGGCTCGAAACCGACATCGATGCGTTGAACGCAGACCTGGAGCCGCTGCGCTCCTTCGTGCTTCCAGGCGGCTCCGCAGCGGCGGCCGCGCTTCATGTCGCGAGAACGGTGACGCGACGCGCCGAACGTCTTCTCGTCCGGCTTCAAGCGATGCCGGAGGAACCCGTGGGGGAAGCGGCTCTGAGATACACCAATCGGCTCTCGGACTTTCTTTTCGTCGCCGCTCGCTACGCCAACCACCAAGGGCTCGGCGATGTGCTGTGGCAACCGGGGAAGTTTCGTTAGAGGGGGCAGCGCACTACTATCAGCGCCCTCTGAAACTCAGAACCCGGATGACGAGCCAGAGCGGAACGACGATCGCCGCCCCGGCAAAGATATAGGCGCCAAGGTCCCGGATCGATCGAAAACCGGCTTCCCACAATCGGTCGAGGAGGTCCAGGAGCTCATCAAGCACATCAGCGGGGCGGATGTGCAGCCACATCAGGAGAGCCCCGACGATGAACGACACAACGAGCAGCTTGGCCGCTACAGCGACAGGCGA
This sequence comes from uncultured Beijerinckiaceae bacterium, assembly GCA_964243415.1. Classification (GTDB taxonomy): domain Bacteria; phylum Pseudomonadota; class Alphaproteobacteria; order Rhizobiales; family Beijerinckiaceae; genus RH-AL1. Next base: position 13,587 of record CAXTFG010000027.1, read on the forward strand.
CCCGCCGATGAAGCGTTGCAGTGCCGAAGCGTTATGGTCGCGCCAGCGTGCCGCTGGCGTACTCTGCGTCCAGTAGGGCGGGACATCGGATTGCGGCTGAGGCTCGGTCACGTTCGTTCCCGCTGGCTGAGGTCTCGATGCCCGTATCACGTTTGCTGTTTGCGACAAGACGCGAGGATCGTGGCATATCAAGGTCGAACTGCGCCGAAGCTCAAAGCCGAAATGCCGTCCGCCTCACGTCCCGCCAGCGTCCTTCTTGAAGCATCCGCCCTCGATCTTCGAAACGGCGATGACCGCCTGCGTCCTGCTGTCCACTCCGAGCTTCTGTAAAATAGCGGAGACGTGCGCCTTGATGGTCGCTTCGGAGACCTTCAGCTCGTAGGCGATCTGCTTGTTCAAGAGACCTTGGGACAGCATCATCAACACGCGTAGCTGCTGCGGCGTCAGATTCGACAATCGGCGCATCATATCGGCGACGATCGCATCCGGGGGCGTGAACATGTCGAGGTCGGACGGCGTCCATATCTCGCCGTCAAGCACCATGCGGATCGCCTCGCGCATGACGTCGACATCCGTGCTCTTCGGGATGAAGCCGGCGGCACCGACCTCGATGCATCGCCGCATGACGGCGCGATCTTCCGTTGCCGACACGACGACGACGGGTATCTCCGGATGCTGCGATCGCAGATAGAGCAACCCGGAAAAGCCGCTCACACCCGGCATCGCGAGATCGAGGAGGATGAGGTCCGGAACGTGCCCGGCGGAGAGGATCTTTCCGAGGGAAGCGAGATCGCCCGCCTCCCTGATTTCGATCGCGTCGAGGCACGACGACAAGGCCTGCTTCAGCGCGCCGCGAATCAAGGGATGGTCGTCGGCGATTATGATGCGCGTGACGTCCGTCTGCGCTCTTTGCTCTTCCAACACCATTGTCATTTCCACCTCCAAGCTCACCCCCTCGCGGCAAGTCGAGGCTCGACTGCGATGTCCACCCTTCAGGCGCAGCGGCTTAACCCACTGTGAATGATGCGGTCAGGCAACGTTTATCGTTTCTACCAAGCTTGGCCGTGGCAAGCGATTTAGGACAGGTTGAACTTTGGGCGTATGAGTCCTTCGAGAAAACCTGAGTTCAGCGGGTTCTCGCCCAGACGCGTTCACTGCCGAGCGTGTCTGTCCCCGGCTTTCGCCTACCCGCGACTTGCGGTATGCCAGTCGCCAACAAGCAAGCTTGTCGATCAAGGCCCCCATGACTCAATCATTTCCCGCGAGCGAGACGGACGACATCGGAGCCGGTCCGCTGCATCGTCATCTGACGACGGGTGTCGTCGTCGGCAGCGGCGAGGGTGCCGTGACGGTTGGCGGCGGAGCGCCCATCGTCGTGCAATCGATGACCAACACCGATACGGCGGACATCGACTCGACTGTGCGTCAGGTGGCGGCGCTCGCGCGCGCCGGCTCGGAGATGGTGCGCATCACGGTCGATCGCGACGAGGCGGCAGCCGCCGTCCCGAAGATCAAGGATCGACTCGCCCGCATCGGCTGCCATGTCCCGCTGATCGGAGACTTCCATTACATCGGGCACAAGTTGCTGACCGACCACCCGGCCTGCGCCGAAGCGCTCGATAAATATCGCATCAACCCTGGCAATGTCGGCTTCAAAGCCAAGCGCGACACGCAATTCGGCACGATCGTCGAAAAAGCGATCCAATACGGCAAGGCGGTGCGCATCGGCGCCAACTGGGGCTCACTCGACCAGGAACTGCTCACCCACCTCATGGACGAGAACGCCACCCTCGCCCAGCCGAAGGACATGGGCGCGGTGACCCGCGAAGCGATGCTGCAGTCGGCCCTGCTCTCGGCGAAGCGCGCCGAGGAGATCGGATTGCCGAAGAACCGCATCATCCTGTCGGCGAAGGTCTCGGCGGTGCAGCAGCTGATCGCGGTCTACAAGATGCTTGCGGCGCGCGCGGACTATGCTCTCCACCTCGGGCTGACCGAAGCGGGTATGGGATCGAAGGGCATCGTCGCATCCTCCGCTGCGCTGGGCATCCTTCTGCAGCAGGGCATCGGCGACACCATTCGCGTGTCACTGACGCCTGAGCCGGGCGGCGATCGTACACTGGAGGTCAAGGTCGCGCAGGAGATCCTGCAGACCATGGGCTTTCGCACATTCGTGCCGCTCGTTGCGGCCTGCCCAGGCTGTGGGCGCACCACCTCCACCGTCTTCCAGGAGCTGGCCCGCGACATCCAGGACAACATCGTCAACTCGATGCCGGAATGGCGGACGCGATACCCCGGCGTGGAGCAACTCAACGTGGCCGTCATGGGCTGCATCGTGAACGGCCCCGGCGAGTCGAAGCATGCCGATATCGGCATCTCGCTTCCCGGCACCGGCGAGACGCCGGCGGCCCCCGTCTTCATCGACGGTCAGAAAGCCCTGACGCTGCGTGGCACCAACATCGCCGGCGACTTCAAGGCGCTGGTCGAGACCTATATCGAGCGCCGTTTCGGCGCAGGGGCCGGCACCCCGGTGGTGGTGACCGAAGCGGCGGAATAGATTTATTCGTCCGTCTACAGAAGGACATTTGGATCACGCACACTGCCCGTCAATGCGCGGTCTCGCGACCTCTTCTGGTACGAAGGTCAGGGGTGAGACGGCTCTTCCGGATAGCGGAAGCTTCGCCAGAACGCGCCGATCTGCTCAAACGACGTCGCCCACCAGCCGAGCACCAGCAGATCCACACCGAGGTCAGCGAGAAGCGAGACGGTCGGATCGGTAGCCGTTGGGTACATCTCGCGCAGGCTGACGCCGGCCAGCCAAAGTCGCTCGGCGAGGTAGAACAGCGAGCCGAGCACGGCTAGCGCGCCAAGCTTGTTCGACACGGCGACAACAAGGTCGGTGAAGCGCCCGAGATGGGCGACGACGGGCTCGACGGCGTCAATGAGCGGCACGATCCGGCGCGGCCGGTGACCGCCCGCCGAGCGCTCCCGGACTGGGAGGTAGGCTCGCAGGGTGCGCCAATACCCGACGAGCTGCGGCGTTGGGATGTCCCAACCCTGGGCGAGGACGAGAAAGACGGCCATGTAGAGCGTCGCGCGGAGCGCCGGGTCGGCCGCGCCCGGAAAGACTTGGCGGAGACTTTCGTCGAGGATCAACAGCGACAGAAACATCCAGCCAAGCGCGAGAAGCGCGCCGAAGCCGGCGACCTTGCGGGCGAGCCCGATCGTGAAATCCAAAAGCGCGATCTTGAAGCCGGCGATACGCACGAGCTTGCGCCGCATCGTTTCGCCGGCTGCGATCCAGGAGGGCAGACGCCAACCGCGTTCGTAGGTCTCGCCCCCACCGAAGCTGGTCGAGTTGGAGGTGTACCCTGCCGCTCTCACGCGCGATCCTCGCTCTGCTCAGCGGCCGGATGCGCCCCGCAGCGGCAGGGAAAGATATTCTCAATGAGGCTACCAAGGAGTGAACAACGTCGTTCAGCGCCATCCAAGATCAACACGAGCGACACAGCCGTGAAGCATGGTTACGAGCGCGTTAATTCGGAAGCGATCTTGAACAGAAACGGACAGCAAGTCCTGTTCTGACGATACGAATGCGCAAAAACGGCTCAATGCCAACCATTGACGGCGGACGCTTTTCGACGCCCAATGCGCGCATGCCGAGCCCGAACTGCGTCGGCGCTTCGCTTCCCCAAAAAATCAGGATCGTTTGCCGAGCATGGGTCGAACCGTGACGTTCAGTGCTGGGCAGGAGGCCGCGCGGCATTTGCTCGACGGTCCCCAGCGCTACACCTGCCTCGCCGGCGGCACGCGCTCGGGCAAGACCTTCCTGATCATCCGTGCCATCGTCGAGCGCGCAAGCAAGGCACCTGAGTCCTCCCATGCGATCTTGCGGCACCATGCCAATGCCGCTCGAGCCTCGATCTCGCAAGAAACCTTGCCGCGTGTTCTCAAGCTTTGCTTCCCCGACCTGCAGCTGAAGGAACATCGCTCCGACGGCTTCTATGAACTCAAGAACGGATCCCGATTGACGATCGGCGGCCTTGACGATGCCGGCCGCGTTGAGAAGATCCTGGGCCTGGAATACGCCAGCGTCTTTCTCAACGAAGCTTCGCAGATCTCCTACGACTCCGCCCTGGTCGCTTTCACGCGTCTTGCGCAGGTCGTGCCCGAACTGATGCAGCGCGCCTACGTCGATCTCAACCCGACCTCCAAGACCCATTGGACGAACGTGCTTTTCGGCGAAAAGCGTGACCCGGTTTCCTTGCAGCGTCTCCTCGACCCCGCCATCTACGCGCGCGCTTTCCTCAACCCGCTCGACAACGCCGACCACCTGACGCCGGACTTCCTTGCAAGCCTTGCCGCGCTCCCGGAGCGCAAGCGGAAGCGCTTCTACGAAGGCGTCTACATCGAAGAGGTCGATGACGCTTTATGGACCTACGATCTCTTCGAGCGCTACCGGTGCGAGGAGACGGCGATCCCGCTCGACGACCGTCGCGCCGTCGTCGTCGCCGTCGATCCGTCGGGCGCGGCGGGGCGGGGCGACACCGGATCGGATGAGATCGGCATCATCGTCGCCGCGCGCGGCGCGGATGGCGACGCCTATGTCTTGGCCGACCGATCCTGCCGGGAGTCCCCGGCCGGGTGGAGCCGCCGGGTCGTCGCCGCGTTTCATGAATTCTTTGCCGATTGCGTCGTCGCCGAAGAGAATTTCGGTGGCGCTATGGTCGCCGCCACGATCAAGGCGGCAGACGCGAACGTGCCCGTGCGCAGCGTCACCGCGAGCCGTGGCAAAGCGGTGCGCGCCGAACCCATCTCGTTGCGTTATGCAGCTGGGCAGGTCCACCACGTCGGCCGCTTCGCCAAGCTTGAGGAGCAGCTCTGTGCCTTCACGGGCGGTGGCTATGCCGGGCCGGGAAGCCCCGACCACGCGGATGCCGCCGTCTGGGCGCTGACCCATCTCTTCGTCGAACCGGAAGGATCGGCGTTGATCGATTACTACAAAGACCTCAGCGGTCGCTCCTGAGGGAGCGTCACCCTCTCCACGCACGCAGATATCTGTAGGAGATCAGTCGAATGGTCGATCGCGATGGCGCTCGGGCATCGTGGGCGCTTGACCCCTACCAGGTCAGCGTCTCCTTTGCCGCGCGGCAGCCGACATCCGGGCGGAAGGGCACGGGGTCCGATTGGTTCGGACCACTCGAGCCGATCGCGCCGGCGGCCCCCGCAGATGTCGCCGGACGCCAGTGGGATTACGCGCCAGGCTTCAACCTGGCCCTGCAGCCCCGCGACGGCGGCCCGGTGTCGTTTGCCACGCTTCGGCAGCTCGCCGACGGTTGGGACCTGCTGCGCCTTGTCATCGAGACGCGCAAGGATCAGGTCTCGCGTTTGGCCTGGTCGCTCAAACCACGCGCTGGCTCGACAGCCGGGGCGCGCCTCGCCGAAGCCAACGCGTTCCTGCAGCGGCCGGACGGGACCAACTGCTGGGCCGACTGGCTTCGTCTCCTCCTCGAAGAGCTGTTCGTCATCGACGCGCCGGCGCTCTATTGTCGGCGCGATCGCACCGGCCGGCTGAGCGCGCTACTGCCACTTGATGGCGCGACGATCAAGCCCGTCATCGACGCGTGGGGGCGGACGCCACAGCCCTACCTCGATGGGGGCCGGACGGTTTACCCGACGGCCTACCAGCAGGTTCTCAAAGGCTTTCCCGCCGTCGATTATTCCACGCGGGACCTGATCTACCGGCCGCGCAACCGGCGGGTCAATCGCGCCTACGGCTTCTCGCCCGTCGAACAGATCATGACGACGGTCAACATCGCGCTGCGGCGCCAGCTCTTCCTGCTCGACTATTTCACACAGGGCAACATACCCGACAGCCTGATCGGCGTCCCAGATGGGTGGACGCCGGACCAGATCGCGTCCTACCAGAAATATTGGGACGCGTATTTCTCCGGCGATGCCGGGCGGCGACGGCGCGCCAAGTTCGTGCCCGGCGCCGCGGCGCGGACCTTCGTGCAGACGAAGGAACCCGAGCTGAAGAACGCCTTCGACGACTGGCTCGCCCGCATCGTCTGCTTCGCCTTCTCGGTATCGCCGCAGGCCCTCGTCTCGCAGATGAACCGGGCCACAGCCGAGGTGCAGAAGACGCTCAGCGAGGAGGAGGGCTTGGCCCCTGTCCTCGCCTGGATCAAGACGCTGATCGACGACGTCCTCGCGCGCGAACTCGACGCAGCGGACGTCGAGTTTACCTGGACGCCCACCGACACGGTCGATCCGGTCGCGCAGGAGCAGATGCTCGCGAGCTACACGAGCCGCGGCATCCTCACGCTGAACGAGGCCCGCGCCGCTCTCGGCCGAGCGCCCCTCGCCGACCCTGCCGCCGACCGGCCGATGGCGCTGACGGGAACCGGCTATGTTCAGCTGGAGAAGGATGCTGGGGCGGTTTCCGAAAAGGTCGTCAAGGCCAGCGACTGGAATGAGAGTGGGCATCCGAGGCAGCCCGCAGGAGCAGAGGATCGCCAAGGAGGACGCTTTGCCCAGGCAGACGCTGGATCGCGGGCCCGCGCTCGCACCTCGCGTTCGATGCTGAAACATGCACCGACCATTACGTGAAATGCCAGGATTCCGTGGGTAACAAGCTGTTTCCGTCAGGCTTTACATGCGGTACTTGTCACTCCTACTGTCTGGAGCAGGGTCAGTCATGGCCTTACACCCTATGCCCCTATTGAGAGACGGTCATGGAGTTTGATCCAACGTTTGCACTTCTCAAAAAGTTTACTGTCGGTCTTCCGCCCACTCCGAAAAGCATGGATGATGTTGTCGCGGTGGCAAAGTATCTTGGCGTGAAGCTGGTGAGTTCCAGCTTAGACGTTCAGATCGAGATACTCACCGATGAGGTGACGCTGCAGAATAGATTTCTTAGCCATCAACTTGCCTCGGACTCAATCTTTGACTCTGACGAATATTCCAGATCGATGTTCATAAGAGAGGTCGTTACCAATAATCGCAAGAACCTTCAGAACCGTTTGTCTCGCAATCGCTGATATAGCCAAGGTGGCAGCGGGTCCCTCGACTCCGCATTCACGCTCCTCACGAAATTCAATGTTGGTCTTCTGACAACTTTTCAAAGCGAGGATAACGTTCAGCTCGTATTGAAATATCTTGGCATCGAATCTCCAGATGCCAGTCTGGCCGACCTCATTTCCCTCTTGTCGGAAGAGCTTTCGGCTCAAACCGGCTTCCTTTCCACCGAACTTGAGTCGGACTCCATTTTTAGTTCGGGTGAATACCGGAGATCCATGTTTATCAGAGAAGTTGTCGCCAATAACAGGATAAATCGGCAGAACCGTCTCATACGGCGATAGGACGATCGGGGGGCGGTGTCGAACGTTCCCCTGAGAAGTCATCGGTCGGTGGCTCATGGAAGTCTCTAAGCTACATCATCGAGTCACAGGCGTCCTCGTAAACTGAGCGCCGGCCCGCCTGCACCAAGCTCGCTCACGAACCGCTCTCGCATGCTTGGCTGCCGCGACGGCCGGAGCCGTGCAGGCCGGTTTTCCGCTCGCTTTCACCTCCATCGCTCGGTCTCACGGAGCAGGCAACTCACGCGCTGCCACGCCCTTCCCCGCTCCGCGAGGCGGGGCTGCCGTCGTTCACCAAGGAGCCTCCATGCTGCGTCTCGATATTCCCATCACCAAGGTCGACGCCGCGCGCCGCCTCGTCTACGGCGTGGCGACGGCGGAGGTTGCCGACCGCGCCGGCGAGATCTGCGATTACGCAACAACCAAACCATATTACGAGAAGTGGTCGCAGGCGATCGCGACTTCGTCCGGCGGCAAGTCCTTTGGCAACCTGCGCGCCATGCACGGAACGGTCGCCGCCGGCAAGGTGACGTCGCTCGCGTTCAACGACGAGGCCAAGAAGATTGAGATCTGCGCCAAGGTCGTCGACGACGGGGAATGGACCAAGGTGACCGAAGGCGTCTACACCGGCTTCAGCCAGGGCGGCGCCTACGCCAAGCGCTGGACCGACGTGGATGGCGCATTGCGCTACACCGCTGATCCCCACGAGATCTCGCTCGTCGATCTGCCCTGTCTCGCCGAGGCGCGATTCGAGATGGTCAAGGCCGACGGCTCTCACGAGTGGCGGCGTTTCCAGGACGACTTCGCCAAGATCGGCGCGCGCAACAGCGCCGAGGACCAGGATCGGATCCAAGCGATGCACGACACGGCTGTCGCGCTTGGGGCTTGCTGCCCGGCGCAGAAAGCGGCAGTGGCGACGGCGCTCGACAAGGCCGGCCTCCAGGCCGTCGACACCCTCCTAGACAAGCGCTTCGCCGCGCTGACGGAGACGCTGGCGAAAGCCATGGCCGACCTCTCGACGCGGCTCAAAGCGATCGAGCAGCAGCCGCAACCATTGCCGTTCACGATGGCAGCACGCCCTGTCGCCAAAGGCGACGACGGCTTGCCGAACCAGGATGCGCTTCTCGCCGACCCTGGTCTCCTCAGCCTGCTGGCGATCAAGCTGGCGCAGCGTCGAGAGCGCTGAAAAGACCGCTTAAAGACTTTCTCTGAAGCCGAGACAATCCTTCGCGCGCTCGGGTGAAGGCGCGACCACGCACGTCCACAGGAGCACACGCACAATGGCCGGAACAGACCTTCAAGAGGTTCTCTCGAACCTCAAGACCGCGCAGCAACAGCCCCTCGGCTCGCTCATGAAAAGCACCTTCACGGAAAGCATGAGCGCGACGTCAGGTTTGACCTTCTACGATCTCGAACTCGGCGCGAAATTTCTCTATCCTGTTCCGACTCCGCTGCGGAACTCGATCCCTCGCGTCAGCGGCAAAGGCGGCATCCAGGCAAACTGGCGCTCCATCGTCGCCGTCAACACGCAGGGCCTGCGCTTCGGCGTCTCCAACGCAAACCGCGGCGGCGTCCTCGCAGTGGCGACCCAGGATTATTCCGCAGCCTACAAGGGCATCGGCGTCGAGACCTCGGTCGACTTCGAGGCTCAATACGCCGGCCAGGGCTTCGACGACATCCGGGCTGTCGCCGCGAAGACAGGCCTCGAATCGCTGATGATTGGTGAGGAGGCGATGATCCTGGGCGGCAACGCGTCGCTGCCGCTCGGGACCACGCCGACTCCGACCTTGAGCGACGTCGGAGTCGGGGGCGCCGTTGCGGCCGGCGCCGCGCTGAGCGTCGTGTGCGTGGCCCTCACGCATGACGGCATCATGAACGCGACGATTGCGGGTGGCGTTCAGGGACAGATCACCCGAACAAACGCCGATAGCACGTCGGATACGTTCGGCGGCGGGGCGGCGCGGCGCTCTGTCAATGCTACCATCACGACCGCCAACGACGGCAACGCCACACATCTCGTGCGCGCGTCGGTGGCGCCGGTCGCCGGCGCTCTCGGTTACGCCTGGTTCTGGGGAGCGGCCGGATCCGAAACGCTGGGCGCGATCACCGCGCTCGCCTCCATGGCCATCACGGGCGCCGCGATGGGTACGCAGACCGCATCGGCTCTCGGCGCCAACGACAATTCCACGAACGCCCTCGCTTTCGACGGCCTCATTACGCAAGCTTTCAAGGCGGGTTCGGGCGCCTACGTCACCACGCAGGGCCAGGGCGCGGCAGGGTCGGGGACGCCGCTCACCTCGGACGGCGCCGGCGGCATCGTCGAGATCGACGCCGCGCTGAAGACCATGTGGGATGGTCATAGGATCTCGCCCGATACGATCTGGGTCTCCTCGCAGGAAGCGCTGAACGTCTCGCGCAAGATCGCGACCGGCGTGGCCTCGACAGCCATGCGCTTCGTCTATGAGGCCGGCGAGAACCTCGTCGGCGGCGGCATTGTCGTGCGCACCTATCTCAACCGTTTCTCGATGCAGGGCGGGAGCACGATCGACATCAAGGTGCACCCCAACATGCCCGCCGGCACTCTCCTGATGACGACGAGCACCCTGCCCTACCCGCTCGCCGGCGTCGGCAACCTCATGCAGATCCGGACCCGGCAGGACTATTACCAGATCGAGTGGCCGCTGCGGACGCGCCGCTACGAATACGGGATCTATGCCGACGAGGTGCTGCAGCATTACTTCCCGCCGTCCCTCGCCATCATCACGAATATTGGCAACGGCTGAGGAGCAACACGATGAGATATCGCCTTCCTGATGATTGTCGCGCCTTGTCGCACGCCGGGCGCGAACTCGAGATCGCGGACGACGGCACGTTGGATCTCGAACCAGCCGATGCCGCCGCCCTCGCCCCGCACGGCGTCATCGTGGTGCCGGGGCCTCAGAGCCCACCGGCCGATGAGGGCCGCCCCGGTAAGAAATCCAAAGCATGACGTCGCCGCTCGATCTCACGAGCCTCGCCGACTGCAAGACATGGCTTGGGCTCACGAGCAACGGCGACGATACGCTGCTTGCTGGACTGATCACGTCCATCAGCCAGGCGGTAGTTGCGGATCTCGGCCGCGCGATCTTGCCAACTCTCGTGACGGAAACGTTTGACGGCTGCGACGGCGAAAGCCTGCCGCTGCGCCAGTGGCCGGTGACGAGCATCATCGGTTGCAACCTCGACGGCGTAGCGCTTGGTACTTCGGCGAGGCCGGGACAGGGCGGCTACGTCGTGGATGCGGCAGATCCGGCTCCGCCCGGCGGCATGCAACGACTGACATACCGCGGCGGCGTCTTCCGCCGCGGCACGGCCAACGTCGCCGTCACCTATCGCGCCGGATACGAAGTGCTCGGCGAGAGTGCGCTGGTCCCGTTGACGGCACCCTATACCGTTTCGGCGCTGATGCCCTTCGGCTCCTGGGCCATCGACACCGGCGTGTCGGGTGCGGCGGCCCCCTACACTGTCGCGGCCGGCGTCTATACATTCACCCCGGCCGCCTCAGGTTCTCAGGTGTCGCTGAGCTACGGCTATGTTCCGGCCGATCTCGCCAGGGCAACGCTCGAGTGGGTCGCCGACCGCTATGTCGCGCGGACCCGCATCGGCCAAAGCTCGAAGACACTGGGTGGTCAGGAAACCGCTGGTTTCATCGTGAAGGCGATGCCCGACGTGGTGTCGCGCCTCTTGCAACCGTACCGTCGAGTGGCGCGATGAGCCTCGACGGTATGTCAGTGAAGGAACGACATGGCCGAAGCTGACGCCGTCTCTACCGCACTGCGTGACAGGGCGGAGGCACTCTACGCTCGACTCCTCGCGAAGGTGGAAGCCAATCTATCGGGCGACGTCCTACAATCGCGATCCGGTGCGCTCAAGGCGTCGGTTGTCGGCACCCTCGTCTTTGGAGGCGAGACCATCGAAGCGAGCATCGGCAGCGAGGGTGTTCCGTACGCCGCGATCCAGGAGTTCGGCGGCCAAACGCCCGCTCACGACATAGCGCCGATCAAGGCACAGGCATTGGCCTTCGCCGGCATCGGCGGTCAGGTGTTCGCGCGCCGCGTTCATCACCCGGGTTCGGCCATCCCAGCGCGCGCGCCTTTCGGATCCGCCCTCGAAGCTCTGCGTGGCGAGATCACCGACGGCCTGAAGGCTGCCGTTCTCGATGCCGTCGGCGCGACCTGAGAAGGCATGAAATGACCAGTCGTGAACAGGCGATCGGGGCGCTGCTCGCGCGCCTTGCGGGCGCATATGGCTGGGGGTCGCCGCCTTCACGTCGGCTCAAGCTCTGGAGCGACGTTCCCCCGGCCATGCGCCCGTGCTGCTTCTTGTTCGAGGGCGGCACCGAGAGCTACGACGATGCCGCGGGAGGGACGCCGAAGCGCAAGCTGTTCCCGCGGCTCTTCATCTATGTCGATGCGCACGATCCCGCTGCCGTCGGGGCGACGCAGATCAACCTGATCATGGACGCCCTCGACACCGCGCTTGCCCCGGCCGGCGCCGACCTCGCACTCGGCCGCTGTACCCTCGGTGGTACCGCCTACCGCTGTTCGATCGAAGGCAAACCTTTGAAGGATCCCGGAGATCTCGATGGCGACGGGCTGCTGCTCGTCCCGATCACCCTGGTTCTGCCCTGACGCCTCGCTGAAAGGAGCGCCGCAGCATGTCTCATTTCGACGATCTCGAACGCAAGTCGCATGAACTCGGCGTCCTCGTCGAGCACTGGTTCTTCGAGGCCTTCCATGGCTCCCTCGTCGCACGCTCGACGGAAGTCTGGAACCACGTCCACGACGCCAAGGACGAGCTCAAGCGTCGTCTCGTCTCCTTTCTCGCCACCCTCGCCGACGACTGATCGCGGACCAACTCGGAGAAATCCCCATGTACAGCTTCGGCTCCGGCGTCCTCATCGGGACGCGCACGGACATCATCAACGCCACCCCCGTCAACTTCGGCCTCGTGCAGGAAGTCACCATCGAGGAAGCGGCGAGCGTCAAGGAACTCTACGGCCAATTCCAGCACCCGATCGCGATCGCACGCGGAACGATCAAGACAACGGGCAAGGCCAAGGTGGCCCGCATCTCCGGCCTGGCGTTCGCCAGCCTCTTCTATGGGGCGACGCCGACCGCCGGCCAGCTCGCCACCGCCTATGCCGAGGCCGCGACGGTGCCGGCCGCCTCGCCCTATGCCGTGACGCCGGCGAATAGCGCCAGCTTCGCCGACGACCTCGGCCTCATCTATGCCGCAACGGGCTTTCCGCTGATCAAGGTCGCGAGCGCGCCGGCCTCGGGCCAGTACACGTTGGCGGCCGGCGTCTACACGCTCAGCGCCGCAGATGCGGGCAAGGC
>CAXTFG010000028.1:0-15761 GCA_964243415.1 uncultured Beijerinckiaceae bacterium
CGTCGAGCGCGATCAACGTCTCGTCGATGTGGACCTGATCTTCGGCATCGAAGCCACCGATCGCATCGAAGATGTCGCGATTGACGCTATCGCAGGCTTTTCGCACGCCCTTGCCGCCGAAGCGAGACGAGTCGCCGTCGCGCAATTCCACAGCCTCATGCGCCCCCGTTGAGGCACCGGACGGCACTGCGGCCCGCCCCATCGAGCCATCCTCCAGCGTGACATCGACTTCGATCGTCGGATTGCCACGGCTGTCGAGTATTTCGCGGGCGACGATGTCGACGATGGCCGTCATGGCTGGTCCTCTTCTGGCGACTCTCGAGAAAGCGCGGCGGCTTCCGGCGATGCAGTCCACCTACGATGTCACCCAACGAGGCGGAAGCGTTGTCCGCCGGCAACATGCCGCGAAACGATAGCTCAAGACGCAGCCGAAGCGAAGCGCCGCGCGCTCGTGGTCAGGCCGGCTCCCGCTTCGCCTGTCATGTCGGAACGATCGCAACGCCTTGACCAAGGCAGGGCATGAAAACGGTCCTTCTCATCCTTTTCGCGACGGTCTCGGCCCTCGTCGCTGTTGCTGCCCTGGCGAGTCGACCGATCACGGAGCCGGCCATGCCGGGCCCCGATCCGGCCAGATACTTGGTCGAGTGGCGGGACATCAAGGGCGGTCGAGCCATCCTCCCACCGCGCTTCGTTCCGTCGTCTTCGGACCCGGTGACCGCCTCCCTTCCGCGCAAGCTGCCTCGCGACACAAGCGAGACGCCGCCAAATCCGCTGATGGCTCGCTGGATCTTGCCGCTGATGGATCGAGCGCTCACGCCCACGGAAAGAACCGATGGTCTCGCTCCAGAACTGCAGGAGGCGATCAACCGGGTGGAGCCAATGTTCGATCCAACACGGCTCGATGGTCCGCTCGACGCCATCCCGCTCCGCATTTCGACGGGCTCCGCGTCGCTCGACGACGTCTTCGGGGAGCATTGGCACCTCGCGTCCGACGACCCGAACATCGAGATCCGCGTTTCGAGCGTCGGTTTAGCCTGGCGGTTGGCGGCGCTGCTGCCCTGTGACTTCTTTCTCAAAAGGCGCCCTCGCGAGGTCGGCGACCTCGCCCTCGATTCTTTGACAGAAGAGGACTGCGCCCGCATGATGCGGCGTCGCGCGAAGCGTTTCGACGATTCGAGGCCCATCGTCATCGTTTCGGCGTCGATCAGCCTCCCCGCGTTCGCGGCGCCGTCTCCCGGCGCACGCCTGTCGAGCAGTGATTTCTGGGCGGCCCAGAAGGCCCGAGTCGAAGCTGTCGAGGCGCGCTTGCAGCAGAAATGGGGAGTTGCCCGTCCGGAGCCGGTTCCAGCCGAACCCTGAGCCTTTGCCTGTTGTTCGCTTCCTCCGCTCGTGACAGAACGGGACGATGGTGTGTGAGCATGTGAGTGGTGAGGGCATCTTGGGGCGTCATGCGCCTCTGCCGGCCTCACCCGACGAGGCGAAGCTCGAGCGCGTCGGCAATCCACACGCCGACACGGCTTATCTCGCCCGCTTCACGGTGCCGGAATTCACCTCGCTCTGCCCCGTCACGGGCCAGCCGGATTTCGCCCATCTCGTCATCGACTATGTGCCGGGCGGCTGGCTCGTCGAATCGAAATCGCTGAAGCTGTTTCTCGCCTCTTTCCGCAACCACGGCGCTTTCCACGAGGATTGCACGATCCGGATCGGCAAAGACCTCGTCGCGCTTCTCGCGCCGCACTGGTTGCGGATTGGCGGGTATTGGTTTCCACGGGGCGGTATCCCGATCGACGTGTTCTGGCAGACGGGCTCGCCACCCGCCGGGCTCTGGGTTCCCGACCAAGGTGTCCCGGCTTATCGCGGACGCGGTTGATTTTCGTGGCCGCGCAAGCCTGCATGCGTCGAGAACGGCCGCACCAAAGGTATCAGAACAGTCGAGGGATGCGATGAAGGTGATGGCCGCCGTCGCGCGGCATTTCGGCGAGCCGCTCAGGATCGAGCCGCTCGAGGTCGACGAGCCGCGGGAAAGCGAGCTTCTCGTCCGGCTTATTGCGTCCGGCGTTGCGCGGGTCGACCGCGAGGCCATTGCCGGGCGTCTGGCGGTCGAACTGCCGTTCGTGCCGGGGTCGGAAGCCGCCGGCATTGTCGAGCGCGTCGGCCCCGGCGTCCAAACGCCAGCACCGGGCGCGGCCGTGCTGATCGCCTACGGGGCGTGCGGATTGTGCCCGAATTGTCGAGACGGCGACAGGCGGCGCTGCCAGGAGTTCGAGACTCGAAATCTCGCCGGGTGTCGCGCCGATGGAACGACGCCCTTCGTGGGCACGACGCCCCCTGCGGGCGAAGATCCCGCCGTGCGCGGTTTCTTCTTCGGCCAGTCGTCCTTCGCGACGCACGTGTTGTGCCGCGCCGCGGACGCCGTCGTCGTCGATACCGGCGTTCCGCTCGAACTCTTCGCGGCCCTCACCGGCGAGTTCCTTACAGGCGCCGCGCCGCTTCTCGACCTCGACCTTCGAGCGGAGAACACCGTCCTCATCGCCGGCGCCGGATTTGTCGGGTTGGCGGCGTGCATGGTCGCCAAGGCCCGGGGGATCAAGACAATCATCGTCGCCGATCCCGACGAAGACCGCCGCAAACTCGCCCTTGCCGTCGGCGCCACGATTGCCGTGCCGATGGACGACGGCTTGCCGGCCGTCGTCGCGAGCTTGGCGCCGGACGGTGCCCGCTTCGCTCTCGACGCGAGCGGCGCGGCCTCGGGCCGAACGGCTTGTCTTGCCAGCCTTGCACGAAACGGCACCTGCGCGTCGACGGAAACGCAGCCGATAGACGAAAGCGTTGGCGCGGCGGGAACTTGCGTTTCGGCCGACGCGGGAATCGATGCAGGCAAGCTTCTCCCACGTCTGATCGCGTTCTACCGCGACGGAGAGCTTCCGATCGAAAGATTGGTCAACTTCTTTCCATTCGAACAGGTCAACGATGCTCTCGGAGCGGCGGAGACCAAGACGGTGGTGAAAGCCGTTCTGCGCTTCTCGCTCGGATCCTTCGGCGATCTCGATCGGGCGGGAACCGAAGGCTCCGCCGTCGACATGGAGAACGGCGGATCATCGACGGAGCCGGCCGGCGACACGACGGAGGAAGTCCCAGCGGCGCCCCCGGTCACGGCATAATCAGAGACACGAGCCCGCCGCCGTGCCGTTCGACGCGCCCTGCGATCTCGAGTTCGAGGACGGCGCCGCGGACGGCGCGGATGGGCAGATCGACGGATCGCGCCAGTTCGTCGATCGAGACCGGCGCCGGCCCGAGCCGTTCGGCGACCCTGTCGAGCGCAGGACGCTTGTCCTCGTCATGGTCGATCCCTGTTTCTCGGAACGAGAGCGACTCCTGCGGGGAGACCGGCGGCGCGGCTTCGGGACATGGCAGCGCGCCGGAGAAGTCGAGTTCGTCCCAAAACGCCGGCGTGTCGGCCGCCGGAGCATCTGCGAGCACATCCCTCGTTTGGGTTCCTGGCCTGCGGTCAGCGAGCGCCTGAATGACGTCGTCGGCGCTCGTGCAGAAGATGGCTCCGTCGCGGAGAAGGTCGTTGGTGCCTTCGGCGCGCGGATCCAGCGGCGACCCTGGAACCGCGAAAACGTCGCGGCCCTGATCGGCGGCAAAGCGCGCCGTGATCAGCGATCCCGATCGTCGAGCCGCCTCGACCACGACCACGCCGAGCGACAGACCCGAGACAAGCCGATTGCGGCGTGGGAAGTCGCGACCGCGCGCTTCCCACCCGAACGGCATCTCGCTCAGCGACGCGCCGCGTTCCAGAAGCTGTTCCATCATGGGCTGTTGGCCGGCGGGGTAAAGACGATCGTGACCGCCGGCGAGAACGGCGACCGTTCCTGTTGGAAAGCTCGAACGATGCGCCCGACTGTCGATACCGCGCGCGAACCCCGACACAACGAGATACCCGGCTTGTCCCAGGTTGCGCGCAAGCCGCTCGGTAAAGGCGAGACCGGCAGCGGAGGCGTTGCGGGCTCCCACGATGGCGATCGCCGGTCGTCCGAGAACCTCGGCATCACCTCGCACCGCGATCACGGCTGGCGGGTCGGCGATCTCCCGAAGCAAAGTGGGATAACCTGGCTCGTCACGACACAGGAATCGCGCTCCGAAACGTGCAGCCGTTGCGATCTCGCGCTCGACATCCTCCCCTGTGGCAACGCCGATGGGACGACCGGGGCGAAGCCGCCTCGACAGCTCGGGCAAGGCGTCAAGCGCCGCCTCGGCCGATCCGAACCGTGTGAGAAGCGTGTCGAACGTCCGCGGGCCGACGTTCTCGGAGCGCCAAAGCCGCAACCAGGCGAACCGTCGCGCCTCGGTGAAGGCTTGAGGCGGCCCGGGCTGCGTCAAGCGACCGTCCCGCTTTTCTGTCCGATCTTGCTTTCGGTTCCCGCAAGCAATCGCCCGATATTGGCGCTGTGCTTGAGCCAGAGCGCTACGGCGAGGATGGCGAACAGGGCGGCGCTGTCCAGTTGGCCGAGCAGAGCGAGAACGACCGGAGCCGTCGCGCTCGCCGCGAGGGCGCCGGCGGAAGAATACCGCGTCAGGAGCGCGGCCGCGAGCCACACAAAAGCAAAAGCGATCGCCGCCGGCCAGCAAAGGCCGATCAGGCAGCCAAGAAATGTCGCGACGCCTTTTCCGCCACGGAAGGCCAGAAAGACGGGGAAGAGGTGGCCGAGAAAGGCGCCGGCCGCGCTCATCACGGCGAGGTGCGAGCCGTCGCGGTCGAAATGCACGGCGACGAGAACCGCCAGCGTACCCTTCAAGGCGTCGGCGGCCAGCGTGATCGCCGCAAGATCCTTGCGTCCCGTCCGCAGGACGTTCGTCGCCCCGATGTTGCCCGAGCCGACACTGCGAGGGTCGGCGCCGCCGCCGAGGCGAGCCACGATGACGCCGGCCGGGATCGATCCGGCGAGGTAACCGAAGAATACCGCGAGGACGTACGCTAGCATGAGGTGACTCGACGAGCGACGAGCCTAGCCGCCGAACTATGCTGAAGCAACGCGGCCTCCAGAGCCGCGGGGCAGCCTCCCACGCCGGCGACCCGCGATCTTATGATCGAATTAACCCTAAATTGGTTTCATGTCGTTCATGCAAAATGCTTACGGCATGCGGGCGACGAAGCCACCCTTCCCGGACTTTCGCATCGACATCGATCTCCGTCTGCGGGGCAGATCGCGGCGGCTTGCGATCGGTCGCAACACGACGTTCGCTGCCTTCGCGGCGCTGGTCGCGCTGACAGCTTGGGCGCTGGCCGCTGGGTTCTACGTCTGTTTCCATGACGAGCTTCTCGCATCCCTGATGGCACGCCAAACCGACATGCAATACGCCTACGAAGACCAGATCGCCGCGCTGCGGACCGAGGTTGGTCGCGATGCGAGCAGGAACCTGATCGATCAACATACGATCGACACCGCCCTCCGCGATCTCACGAGCCGTGCCGCGCGGCTCGAAGCTCACGCAACCGCGATCGACAAAGCCGTCGGCGACAGCACACAGAACTTGGCGGCGCTGCCGGGCAAACGGTCGGGATCGACCATTGCGGTGCCGGGCGGGCCGTCTCGGCCGGCAATGGACGAGGGCGAACTTGATACGTCCGGCAACGCCTCGACGGGCTTTCGTCATGGCAAGGGAGGCGACCGGGCCGATGCGTCGCCAGATTCCCTCTTCCGACAGTTCTCCGCCATCGAGACTACACAGGTCGCAACGGTGGGGCGCTTGCGCGGTCCGCTTCTGCGGGAGACCCGTCGCCTCGCGGCTGCATTGGCCCAGGTCGGTCTGGCGCACGAGCGCATGCAGTCCGTCGGCGCCGGCGGGCCGTTCGTGCCGTTGAGCGCCGAAGCCCAGGGCGACTTCGACATCCAGATCACTCTGTTGCACGACGCGATCGAACAACGCGCTCGCCTTTCGGCACTCGTCGACCGCGTTCCCCTCCGGAAGCCGCTTTCGGGCGCGCTCGAGATCTCGTCGCCATTCGGGGCGCGATTGGATCCCTTTCTCGCGAGGCCGGCGATGCACACTGGCGTCGACCTGCTCCAGACCGAAGGGGACACGGTCTATGCGACGGCGGCCGGCACCGTGACCGCCGCCGGCCCCAACGGCGGTTACGGCGACATGGTCGAGATCGATCACGGCGGCGGGTTCGCGACGCGCTACGCGCACCTATCGATGATCGGTGTCATGCTGCACCAGCGCGTGGAGCCTGGGACACCCATCGGGCGGGTCGGTGCGACCGGGCGTGCTACGGGACGGCACCTGCACTATGAAACGCGGATCAATGGCGAGCCGGTCGACCCGACGCGCTTCCTCAGCGCCGGGCTGCGACTTGGAGGCGATTGATCCTCAGCCTTGCGCCAATTGCTGATTGAGCCAAGTCTGCCAGTCGTCCGACGTGCCGTAGTAGCAGTTGCGATCCACGTTGCCGACGATACCGGGAACCGTGCCGGTCGCCGTATGCTGCCAGAAGTGCCAGCGTCGATCACCGTATTTGACGCTCGGATGATATTTCACGCTGCGCACCCAGATCGGGTACTCCTGAAATTCTCCGACCATGACGTCACGGTGGAAATCCACCGACGTGTAGATGACCGGCTTCTTGCCATAGGCGCGTTCCATGCCGTCGAGGATGATCTTCATATCGGCGAGCGCTTCCGCCCGCGGCAGTTTGCGCGGGCATGTCCGCGACTGCGGGTTCCATTCCACGTCGAGCACCGGCGGTAGCGCGGACGGATCGTTGGGGACGTTAGCGATGAACCAGGCCGCCTGCTGCTCGGCCGGACGACACCAGTACATGAAGTGATAAGCGCCGCGGATCACGCCCGCGCTGCGCGCGAGCTCCCAGTTCTGCCGGAATTTCTCGTCGAGATAGTCGCCGCCCTCTGTCGCTTTTATCCAGGCGAAGCGGACGCCGGAGCCGGCGACGGCCTGCCAGTCGACGTCACCCTGATACTTGGAAACGTCGATGCCCTGGATGGCGAAACTGCTCGCCAAGGGAAACGAATTGTCGGTCGGACTGCTGGCGCATCCGGCGAGAAGGGACGCGCAGGCGGCGACCGCCGTTACGAGCGAGACGAACCGGGAACGCCCGGATGGTACGCGGAAACTCATTCGCGAAAGTTATCCAAGACCCGCAAACGCCCCGTTAACGGCCAAGCATTTCATCAACGGCCAGGACTTTCGGGCCTTATCATGATCTCCCGTCAAAGAACGAGGCGGCGTCCAACACCTTCAGCCTGACCGCGCTAAATCCGACACAGCGCCGGTACCTTCCTGACCGACCGGGGCCGGATATGCTTCCGCCGGTTCGGCGATTGCCGCAACATCGACCCGCTCGGCGAAGATGGAGAAGCTTGGGCCATTCACGTGATCGGGTTCCTCGTGCGCGATCACGACACGGCCGAAACCCATTGCCGCGAGCAGGTTCAGGATATCGGCACGGTCGATCCAGAAGTGCCGGTCCTGCATGCCCCCGCAGAACGACGGGTCGCGCCATGCCTTGTAGTAGCTCCGTTCGTACAGGCGCACGGCCACGCCGTGGGAGATCCTCGTCTCCACGGCTTCGGAGAAAGGCACCCGGCGCCGGTCGTCCCTCGGCATTGCAGAATCGTCGAAATAGTGGGTCCAGAGGTAGACCGCACTGGACTTCTCGCAGATGAGTTCGAGCAATCGAACGGGATCGTGCGAGTGATAGAGCACGCCGGATGCGACGAGGAGGTCATAGCGCTTTTCGGTGTTCTCCAGCCACTTCGCGAAATCGCCGAGAAAGAAGCTGGCCCGGGCAAGCTTGAGGACTTCTTTCGTGATCAGACAGCGCACATAGGCGAGCGTATTGGCCTCGATCGCCTCGACCGAGGCCGCCCCGGCGCGGTCTAACATGTAGGTGTGGAAACCTTCGAGAGGCCCTAACTCGAGAACGGTCTTCCCTGCGACCTGGAAGCACGATTGGAGCAGCCACGCGATCCGATTGTCCGCGTAAAGATGCGACGTGCCGGCGTGAAGGCCGGTTTCCGGCGGCATGGCGCCTGTCCAGCCTGGGACCGAGTCGATGGCGTTCTGCTGCGTGGGCAAGGTCGCCACGTAGTGGTTGAGAACGTCGGAGCTGGTCCGGAAATGCATCGGCGCGCCCATGCGCCAGCGCGAGAAGATCCATCGGAGGCGGCCGAGGACGCGATCTGAGCTGCCGAGATGACCAAGCCCGAACCATCTGCCCAACGCTTCGTCCTTCGCGATCACCCGGACTTACCGATCTCCGGCCGAGCGTGCAATGTTTCGGCTTATTTGGTCTGCAGCGAGCGTCCCTTGCGTGCAGTCAAGATTAATGGTTGAGACCCGCGTCGCCGGCTGAAGAACAAGCATGCCTAGATTCGTCGCGTTTAGTTCTCTGGGCCGCAAAGCGCTTCCCAATCAATTCGACGTCTTCGCCTTCGCCCTCATCTTCGCCGTTCTCATTGCTGTCGTTCATGCCGGTCAAGGCGCTTTCCAACCCTTGAAGGCGCCAGGCGCGACGGAAATCCACCTCGGCATCACCAACCTGCCGTACTACGCGCTGCGCACGACATTGCGCATGTTCATCGCGCTTTTCTTTTCGCTCGTCTTCACCTTCACCTACGCGACCCTTGCCGCGAAAAGCCGGCGCGCCGAAACGGTGCTGATCCCGATCCTCGACGTTCTTCAGTCGGTCCCGATTTTGGGCTTCCTCGCGTTCCTGGTGGTGTTCTTCGTCAGTCTCTTTCCGGGGTCGGTCATGGGATATGAGGCGGCCGCGATCTTCGCCATCTTTACCAGCCAGGCCTGGAACATGGCCTTTTCCTTCTATCAGTCGCTGAGGAGCATCCCACGCGATTTGGCGGAGGTGACGGCCGGTTTCCATCTGACCCCCTGGCAGCGGTTCTGGCAGCTCGAAACGCCGTTCGCGATACCGGGTCTCGTCTGGAATATGATGATGTCCATGTCGGGCGGATGGTTCTTCGTCGTCGCATCCGAAGCCATCACAGTCGGCGACAATTCGACCAAACTGCCGGGCATCGGTTCCTATATCGATCTCGCCACGTCGAAGTCGGACTACGGCGCCGTGCTCGCGGCGGTCGCCACCATGGCCGTCGTCATTCTCGCCTACGATCAGCTGCTGTTTCGGCCCCTCGTCGCCTTCTCCTCGCGTTTCCGCGTGGAATTGGTCGCAAGCCAGCAGCAGGAGCGATCATGGATGGTGGACACCTTCGTGCGGACACGTTGGCTCCAGCCGCTCGCGGCCCTGCCGGCGCATGCCTTCCGGCAAATGGCTCTGCTCCCGCTCCGCTCGCCCTTTCCCCGGCGTTTCAGGGCCGCGCCGGCGAAATCCGGGGATCATGGCTTCAGCCTGGCCGATGGGATCTTCTTCGGACTAATAGCGATCGTTGCGGCCGCTTCGATATGGATGGTCGTCCGCTTCATCGCGACCACGATCGCGTGGCCGGAAGTTCGGCATACGATTCTGCTGACGAGCTACACGATGCTCCGCGTCGTCGTGATGATCGTCATTGCGACGGCGATCTGGGTTCCTATCGGCATCTGGATCGGGCTGCGGCCGAAACTCGCCAACGCGATCCAGCCTCTCGCTCAGTTTCTCGCCGCTTTTCCGGCCAACGTGGTGTTCCCGCTTGTCGTCCTGGTCCTGGTCGCGTTTTCTCTGAACCCGAATGTCTGGCTGAGCGTGCTGATCGTGTTCGGCACGCAATGGTACATCCTCTTCAACGTGATTGCCGGCGCGCAGGCCTATCCCAACGACCTGAAAGAAGCGGCGAAGAGTTTCGGCGTCCGCGGATGGGATTGGTGGATCAAGGTGATGATCCCCGGTGTGTTTCCCTATTATGTGACCGGTGCCCTGACCGCGTCGGGCGGATCGTGGAACGCCGCTATCGTGGCCGAGTACGTGAAGGCCGGCAACAAGACCGAGGTTGCGCAGGGCATCGGCTCTTACATCGCGATCGCAACGGAGAAGGGAAACTTTCAACAGATCGTATTGGGCGTCGCCGTAATGAGCGTTTTTGTGATTTTCTTTAATCGCCTGTTGTGGCGTCCCCTGTTCGCGCTCGCTGAGAAGCGGCTCAGCCTCTCCTAGTCAGGCTTTGTTGGGTGTCCACAATGCTACAATCCTCGACACCTCTGCTCAAAGTCGATGACGTGGTGCAAAGATACCGCACCGGCTCGGGCGATATCGGCCCGGTCGTGCTGGACCACGTGTCACTTCAGTTGAAGGAAGGCGAAATCGTTGGGCTGCTCGGCCGTTCAGGCTGCGGGAAGTCTTCCCTGCTGCGGATCGTGGCCGGCCTCACGTTTCCTTCCGAGGGGAAGGTCACCTACGGCGACGCCAACGTGGCCGGACCTGTCGAAGGCGTCGCGATGGTATTTCAGAGCTTCGCGCTGTTTCCCTGGCTGACGGTTCTCGCAAACGTCGAACTCGGGTTGCGGGCCAAGGGCGTTTCGGAAGATCAGGCCCGCAAGCGCGCGCTCGCCGCCATCGACCTGATCGGTCTCGACGGCTACGAGTCGGCTTTTCCGAAGGAGCTTTCCGGCGGCATGCGCCAGCGCGTCGGCTTTGCGCGGGCGCTCGTCGTGACCCCGAAGATCCTCCTCATGGACGAGCCCTTCTCCGCGCTGGACGTGCTGACGGCGGAGACGTTGCGCACCGACCTCCTCGACCTCTGGGTCGAAGGACGCATGCCGATCAAGTCAATCCTGATGGTGACGCACAACATCGAGGAAGCCGTGCTGATGTGCGACCGCATCGTTGTGCTGTCGTCGAACCCGGGGCGGATCGCCGCCGAAATCGCCGTCACGCTTCAGCACCCGCGGAACCGGCTCGACCCCGCCTTCAGGCAAATGGTCGATAAGATCTACGCGCTGATGACTAAGCGGCCAGCTCCGGCGACCGCGGGGCGCGACGGCACCTTCCCCGGCCTCGGGCTCGGGATGGCGCTCCCTCGTGTGTCGACCAACACCATCTCCGGCATGATCGAGGAGATCGCCGGAAAGCCCTATCAAGGACAGGCCGGTCTGCCCGAATTGGCCGAAAGCCTACGGATGGAAATCGACGACCTGTTCCCCGTCGCAGAAACCCTTCAGCTGATGCGCTTTGCCGAGATCGGCGAAGGGCGGATCAAGCTGACGGGTGCCGGCACACGCTTCGCCGATATGGCGACGGATGCGCGCAAGCGGCTTTTCGGCGATCATCTTGTCGCTTACGTGCCACTCGCAGCCCGCATCAAGATGGTCCTCGACGAGCGTCCCAGCCATTCGGCACGCTCGTCGCGGTTCCTCGAAGAACTCGAGGACCACATGTCTGGCGAGTATGCCGAACGGACACTGAAAAGTGTGGTGAACTGGGGACGATACGGCGAGCTATTCGCCTATGATGAGGGATCGGAGACCCTAAGTCTCGAAGACCCGCAGTGAAGTACTGCAATGCAGCAAACCTTTTCCTACTCGTGAACCAAGCCTGAGGAAACTGTTCGCGCGTTCTACTGTTTCGCATGTAGCTGAACGGAGGTCGACCATGCGGGACGCGATGGCTTTAGCTTCTGCGGTTTTCGAGCCGGAAGAGGTGAAGGTGCTCGAATCAGCACTGAAGATGGCGTTGGCGAAACTTGCCGCGGCCTTGATCCATTCTGGCCCCGACACCGACGTCGCGAAGTTGGTCCATAATTTTGGCCGGTCGCGGATCGTCTTGAAGAAGCCGCTTCAGACCGATCGTCACGCAATCGAGATCGCGGATGAGGTCGTTGAACACTACGCTTATTTGGAAAAGGCGCCGGACTCGGTGCTCGCCGCTGCGCGCGAGCACGCCAGCGCCCGGATGTCCGAACGTATCGTCGGCGCTTTCCCAAAGGCGTTCCGGCAACCGCCAGTCAATCGTCTCTAAGATGAGCGGGCTCGCTGCGTCGCGCGGGCCATGAGTGGCAGCCAGACCGAGTAGGGGAGAAGCGCGGCAGCCTTGACGAGCCACGCAAGCCGGCGGGGAAACGTGATCTCGAACCCGCCCCGAACGATCCCCTTCACGATATGCGCTGCGGCGCTCTCGGGCGGCATCATCCACGGCATGGCGTAGTCGTTTGACGCGGTCATCGCCGTCGCGACGAAACCAGGGTTCACCACCTGTACGGTAACGCCTGTTGTGGCATAGGTCAGATGCATCGCTTCGGCGAGATTGATGATGGCCGCCTTAGCCGCGCCGTAAGCGGCCGAGCCAGGAATGCCGCCGTAGCCCGCGAGGGAGGCGATCATCACGATATGACCGCGATGCCGATCGAGCATGGCGGCCAGCACGGCATCCGTGCAGCGGACAATGCCACCGACGTTGACCTCGATCGTATGCCAGGCGACATCGGCATCGAACCCGCGACGTTCGGCCGGGTCGTAGACGCCGGCATTGAACACCGCGAGCTCGATCGGTCCGAGCTTCGATTCGATGGCACCGACGGTCCCGCGCATTTGTGAGAGGTTGGTGACATCACCCGGAAAAGCGGTGATCCGACCGCTTCCTTCTTCCTCCAGTCGCGCGAGCCTGTCGGCGCGGCGCGCGGTCACGGCGACACGGAAGCCATCCTGGGCGAGGCAAAGCGCGAGAGCGCGGCCGATGCCGGCGCTCGCCCCAGTCACCCATGCAACGCTATGTTTGGGATCGGCCCGATACATCTGGACGTTCGCCTCGAAGGAGGTTCAAAGAGGAACCCTCTGGTCCGCAGGAAGCTATACGAGTCCCGCTCACCTTCGAAAGTCCGATGTCGTCAGCAAAGACCGTCCTCGAAGCGATCGGAAATACGCCCCTCATCAAGCTTCGACATGCCTCGGAAGCCACGGGTTGCACCATCCTTGGCAAGGCGGAGTTCATGAACCCGGGGGGGTCGGTGAAGGACCGCGCCGGTCTGTTCATCATTGAGGACGCAATTCGGCGCGGCACACTTAAGCCAGGCGGGACGATTGTCGAAGGCACGGCGGGTAACACCGGGATCGGGTTGGCGCTTGTCGCCAACGCGCTCGGCTACCGCACGGTGATCGTCATCCCCGAGACGCAGAGCCAGGAAAAGAAGGACATGCTGCGGCTGCAGGGTGCCGACCTCATCGAGGTGCCTGCCGTTCCCTACAAGAACCCGAACAATTACGTCAGACTCTCGGGTCGGCTCGCCGAGCGGCTCGCCGGCGAACTCCCCGCCGGTGCCATCTGGGCGAATCAGTTCGACAATACGGCCAACCGCGACGGTCATCGCCTGACCACCGGACGCGAGATCTGGGACCAGACCGGCGGCGTAGTGCATGGCTTCACATGCGCGGTCGGCACAGGCGGGACGCTCGCCGGCGTGGGCGCGGCATTGAAGGAGCAGAACGCCGCTATCAAGGTCGCTCTCACCGATCCCGACGGCTCGGCGCTGTTCGATTGGGTCGAGAGCGGAACGCTGCATTCGGAGGGATCTTCGATTTCGGAAGGCATCGGCCAGGGCCGAGTCACGGCGAACCTCAAGGGCGCTCCGATCGACATGGCATTCCGTGTCGCCGACGCCGAAGCTCTCCCTATCGTCTTCGATCTCGCCGCGCGAGAAGGCCTCTTGCTCGGCGGCTCGTCTGGAATCAACGTCGCGGGGGCGATCCGCCTTGCGCGTCACCTCGGCCCGGGCCACACGATCGTGACCATTCTCTGCGACTCCGGCACGCGTTACCAATCGAAGCTCTTCAACCCGGCTTTTCTGCGCGAGAAGAATCTGCCGATCCCTGGTTGGCTCGAGCGGCAGGTTGCGATCGCGCCGGGGTTCGTCTGACCATGAGTCCGGCCGCCGGCAGTCCAAACTCAGGGACGAAGGTCGCGTAAGATGACAACTGACAAAGATACGTTCGTTACGCCGGCTTGGCTCGCGGACCGTCTCGATGACCCCAGCATCATTCCCGTTGAGGCCAGTTTCTACCTTCCTGACGAAGGAAAAGACGCTGACGCGCTTTTCCGCGAGGGACATATCCCCGGGTCTGTGCGGTTCGACGTCGATGCCGTCGCGGACAGGTCGGTGGACCTTCCCCACATGCTGCCCGACGCGGCGACGTTCGGCAGGATGGTGGGCGCACTCGGCATCGGAGACGCCGCCACCGTCGTGATCTATGACTCGACGGATCTGCTCGGCGGCGCGCGCGCCTGGTGGATGTTCAAGCACTACGGAAGCGCGGACGTCCGACTGCTCGAAGGTGGGTTCAGGGGCTGGGTCTCCAACGGTCTCGCCGTCGAGCGTGGCACGTCCACCCGCCGGCCGGCGGCGTTCCGGTCGACGTTCGAGGGTCGTGGCGTGGTCGACGCGGAAGCCGTTCGCGAAGCCAGTTGGTCCGGGGCTGTCCAGATCGTCGATGCGCGCGCGGCGGCGCGTTTCGCCGGATCAGTTTCCGAGCCGCGCCCAGGTCTTCGCGCCGGTCACATCCCAGGGTCCCGCAACCTGCCCTGGCGCAATCTCGTCGATGCCGAAGGGAGATTGCGCGAGCCGGAGGCGCTGGCGAAAGCCTTTCTCGACGCCGGCGTCGACATCGAGAAGCCGATGATCACCACTTGCGGGTCCGGCGTGTCGGCCGCAGTGCTTCTCCTCGCGCTCGATCAGCTTGGCCGACCCATGTCGGATCTGTACGACGGGTCATGGTCGCAGTGGGGCGGGCGTCCCGACCTCCCTATCGAAGTCGGACCGGCCGAAGTCTGACGCCGCATTGTCCTGTCTTTAGGCGGGTGGGCTGCAAACTGCCCTGGCATAGCTGGTGCTACCAGTTTGAATTGCCTAGCTATGGGGACACGAGCAGGCGGGGAGACTTGATCGACGATGAAAAAGATCGAAGCCATCATCAAGCCGTTCAAGCTCGACGAGGTCAAGGAAGCGCTTCATGAGGCCGGCGTCGCCGGAATCACCGTGCTGGAGGCGAAGGGCTTCGGACGCCAGAAGGGTCACACCGAACTGTACCGTGGAGCCGAGTACGTCGTTGACTTCCTGCCGAAGGTGAAAATCGAGGTTTTCCTCAACGACCACGCAATCGAGGCTGCCGTCGAAGCGATTCGCAAAGCAGCCCAGACCGGACGCATCGGCGACGGCAAGATCTTCGTGTCCGCGATTGAAGGTGCAGTACGCATCAGAACGGGCGAGGCCGGTTCCGACGCGATCTAATTGGCTGACCCGTATCTAAAACCGACGTAAAAAAGGTCGGGGCGGATGCCTCGACCTTTTTATGTTGAGCAGCGGATCAACCCTCTCGGTCACGCCGCGGCAGACTTGACTCCGGCTGCGGTCGGCACCGACGCGATCGTCTTCAGGACCTGCGACGCGATTTGGTAGGGGTCGCCCTGCGAGTTCGGGCGGCGGTCTTCGAGATATCCCTTGTATCCGTTGTTGACGAAGCTGTGCGGGACCCGGATCGAGGCGCCGCGGTCGGCCAATCCGTAGCTGAATTCGTGGATCGACGCCGTCTCGTGCTTGCCGGTCAGTCGCATGTGATTGTCGGGACCATACACAGCGATATGGTCTTCGCGGTTCTTTTCGAAAGCGGCCATGAGTTTCTCGAAGTACTCCTTGCCGCCGACGTCACGCATGTATGCCGTCGAGAAATTGCAATGCATGCCCGAACCGTTCCAGTCGGTGTCGCCAAGCGGCTTGCCGTGCTACTCGCTATCGACGCCGTATTTTTTGGTGATACGCCGCCCACCGAGGCCGACACGTAACGAGTCGTCGGCAGCCTTCTTC
>CAXTFG010000028.1:15771-26089 GCA_964243415.1 uncultured Beijerinckiaceae bacterium
ATATTCGATGTCGATGCCGTATTTTTCGGTCAGCCGCTGCAGGATGTAGCGGGCGACCCACATTTCGTCGGCAGCCTTCTTCGATCCTTTGCCGAAGATCTGGAACTCCCATTGTCCTTTTGCGACTTCGGCATTGATACCCTCGTGATTGATGCCGGCATCGAGGCAGAGATCGAGGTGCTCCTCAACCATCTTGCGAGCCAGGTCGCCGACGTTGCCATATCCGACGCCCGTGTAGTAGGGACCCTGGGGCGCAGGATAACCACTCGTCGGGAAGCCGAGCGGGCGTCCATCTTTATAGAAGAAGTATTCCTGCTCGAAGCCAAACCAAGCGCCCGCATCGTCGAGGATCGTCGCGCGTGCGTTGCTCGAATGGGGAGTCCTGCCATCCGGCATCATGACTTCGCACATCACGATGACGCCGTTCTTGCGCGTGCTGTCTAGGAAGCGACTGACCGGCTTCAGGAAGCAATCCGAGCTTCCCCCTTCCGCCTGCTTCGTCGAGCTTCCGTCGAAGCCCCACATCGGAAGCTGTTCGAGGGTCGGAAAGCCTTCGAACTCCTTGATCTGCGTTTTTCCGCGGAGATTGGGAGTTGGAGTATACCCATCGAGCCAAAGATACTCGAGTTTATATTTCGTCATACGAGTCTCTCATCTTCAGGACGCGGTGCGGTCCGAAACCCTTGCCCAGTCTCGCGAGGGCATGCCTGAAATAGGCATTTTGCATGCCATGGAGAGAGCGGATGGAGGTGTTGCTCCGCCGCGCGAGTCTTTGCAAAACGCCATCGCGACGGGCTAAGAGCGCTGATCTTGCCTTTGCCTGGAGCTGCCGATCCATGAAAACCGCTGCCGAAGTGCTGAAATCCATCAAGGACAACGACATCAAGTTCGTCGATCTGCGCTTCACGGACATTCGCGGAAAATGGCAACACGTCACTTTCGATCAATCCATGGTCGATGAGGACATGTTCGCTGACGGCACGATGTTCGACGGCTCGTCGATCGCAGGATGGAAGGCGATCAACGAGTCCGACATGACCTTGATGCCCGATCCGACGACGGCCGCGCTCGATCCGTTCTTCGCCGCGCCCACGATGTCGATTGTGTGCGACGTGCTCGAACCGTTCACGGGCGAGCCTTACTCGCGCGACCCGCGCAGCATTGCGAGAAAAGCGGAAGCCTATGCCGCATCGACCGGCATCGCAGACGCCGTCTATTTCGGCCCGGAGGCGGAGTTCTTCGTGTTCGACGACGTGCGCTATCGCGCCGACCCCTACAACACGGGTTTCGTGCTCGACTGCACGGAATTCCCCAGCAATTCGGATACGCCTTACGAGGGCGGCAATCTCGGCCATCGCGTCCGCACCAAAGCCGGGTATTTTCCGGTTCCGCCGCAGGATTCGGCGCAAGACATGCGCGGCGAGATGCTCGCCGCCATGGCGGCGATGGGCGCCAAGGTCGAGAAGCACCATCACGAGGTAGCGTCAGGCCAGCATGAACTCGGCCTCAAGTTCGGCCCGCTCACTCAGATGGCCGATCACCTTCAGGTCTACAAATACTGCATCCACCAGGTCGCGCAAAGTTACGGCAAGACGGCGACATTCATGCCCAAGCCCGTCTTCGGCGACAACGGGTCCGGCATGCACGTGCACCAATCTGTTTGGAAGGACGGCAAACCCTTGTTTGCCGGGGACAAATACGCCGACCTGTCACAGGAATGCCTGTGGTACATCGGCGGCATCATCAAACACGCCAAATCGCTCAACGCCTTTACTAATCCGACCACCAACTCCTACAAGCGCCTGGTGCCCGGGTTCGAGGCGCCGGTCCTGCTGGCGTATTCCTCGCGCAATCGATCGGCCTCATGCCGGATCCCGTACACGACCAGCCCGAAGGGAAAACGCCTCGAGGTGCGCTTCCCCGACCCGATGGCGAATCCTTACCTGGCCTTCACGGCCATGCTCATGGCCGGTCTCGATGGCATCAAGAACAAGATCGATCCGGGCGAGGCGATGGACAGAGATCTGTACGATCTCCCCAAAGACGAACTGAAATCCATCCCGACAGTCTGCGGATCGCTGCGCGAAGCGTTGCAGAGCGTCCAGGCGGATCACGACTATCTCGTCGCCGGAGGTGTGTTCACGCCGGATCTGATCGATGCGTATGTCGAGCTGAAGTCCGCCGACGTGCTCAGGCTCGAAACGATGCCGCATCCGGTGGAATTCGAGATGTATTACTCCTATTAGGCTTCTCTCGAATGCATCTGCGGCAGGCAATCTGCCTAGAAACTAGGCAGGTGACAGCGGCGGGGTATCGGCGATCCACCTCTGATGAGGTGGCTTTTCGCCGACAGGAGAAGGCGACTTCTGCCGGGAGCGCTCGAGCATGAGACGGTAGAGTTCGAGGAGACGGCCAACATGCCGCTCCAAGGTCGGAGGTGCATTCCAAAACGCCTCTTGGGCTGCCTTGGACATCGCGCGAACAAGACCATCGCTGTCGCGCAAGCTGACGAGAGCGCGGGCGAGGTCGCCCACATCGGCGCTCCTGAACCAGAGACCCGTGATGCCGTTCTCGACCTCTTCGCGCCCGGCGCAAGCATCGCTGACGATGACGGGGACGCCGAGCGACTTGGCTTCGAGGATCGTCAACGGCTGGCCCTCATACCAGAGCGACGGAAAGACGAGCGCGCGCGCTGAACGCATCGCCGACTGGACGCCGGAGGCGTCGCGCCACCCGAGAAGGCGAGCTTCTGGAAACCGTTGTGCGATCTCATCGGCAAGCGGCCCATCGCCGACGAAGACCGGTTGGATGCCAACCTTGCGCGCCGCCTCGGCAAAAAGAAAGGCGCCCTTCTCCGGCGACAACCGTCCGACGAAGATGATGTCGCCCGCGGCCGGCTCCCGCTTCGGACCGAGATTTGGGACGGAGATGGGGTTATCGATGCGGTGGAGATGGGTGCCTTGCGGCAGCAAAGGTGCGACGATCGGTTCCTGGAAGTCGGATATCGCGATGTAGTCTGCAAACACCTCCGGCAGATGCGCGAGGTGCTTGGCTGCGGCGAGCCGGGTGTTGCGCCAGATCTTGCGCGCGTAACTGCGCGAGTCGCAATTTGTCGCCCAGCACGTGGCCGACAGCGGCTTCAACGTGCAGATGTGATGATCCTGGTAGTTGTAGAAACCGCCGTTGGGACAGAACTGAAAATACTCGTGGATCGTGTAGACCGCCGGAATTTTCGACCGGACGATCGGACCGGCGATGGAGGGCGACAGTGCTTTGGCCCAGCCGTGGACATGGACGATCGTGTTCTCGCGGGAGAGAGACGCGAGAAGGTCGTCGAGCGCGCGCGCTGCGGTCAGGTTCCAGATGCCTTGGACGGCGGCGGCGAGCTTCGAGGGGTTGCCGACCAGATCTTTCTGATCGAGGCAGACCGTCTCGATGCCCGCTTCGGCGAGTTGCGGCGAGACCGGGCCGGCGGCAGCGAAGATGATCGGGCGGTGCCCTGCCCGCTTTAGCCCGACGGCACTGTCGAAGGCGACTTTAGCCTGACCGCCGGTCACGGAGGCATGGTCGAAGCAAATGACGATGTTGAGTGCCGGATCGGCCATGGTGGGTCCGTCGCTGGTCGGACCAGGAAACTAGCGCGGCAGTCTTAAGGCGGGGTAAGCGGGACGGACGGCGTTGTCTTTATGTTCCTCTCTGCCGCCGCTTCGAGTAGACTGGAGATTCGAGCAAGCAAGACGGCAGGACATGGCGAACACCCGCGATCTTTTCGGTAGTGCCGCACGCAAACTCGCGCCGGCCAAAACGGCCGCGCCGGCTCCGCGCGCGCTGCAGGAAAGCCGCTCACCGGAGGCCGAATACACTGCCGCGTCCATCGAGGTTCTTGAGGGTCTCGAGCCGGTCCGCCGCCGCCCCGGCATGTATATCGGCGGCACCGACGAGGCGGCGCTGCACCACCTCTTCGCCGAGGTGATCGACAACTCGATGGACGAGGCGGTCGCCGGGCACGCCACGTTCATCGACGTGACGCTCGATGCAGAAGGTTTCGTCACCGTCGTCGATAACGGTCGCGGGATGCCGGTCGAACCGCATCCCAAGTTCCCTAAGAAATCGACCGTCGAAATCATCATGACGGTGCTGCACGCGGGCGGCAAATTCGATTCGGGCGCCTACCAGACCTCGGGCGGCCTGCACGGCGTCGGCGTCTCCGTCGTCAATGCCCTGTCCGAACAGCTCGAAGTCGAAGTAGCGCGGGGGCAGACGCTTTACCGCCAGACCTTTTCGCGCGGGATGCCGACGAGCGGGCTCGTGACGGTCGGCAAGGCGCTCAACCGGCGCGGGACCAAGGTGCGCTTCAAGCCCGACACGCAAATTTTCGGGTCCGAAGCCGCGTTCAAGGCGGCCCGCCTCTTCAGGATGTCGCGCGCCAAAGCGTATCTGTTCGGTGGCGTCGAGATCCGCTGGCACAACACCGCCCCTAACAACGAGGGTGGGACGCCGCGGGAAGCGGTGTTTCATTTTCCCGGCGGCCTCAAGGATTACTTGGCGCAAGACACGAGCGGCAAGACGCTGGTTACCGACCAGGTGTTCACGGGCAAGGTGCAGAGGCCCGGTGGTCATGGTTCGCTGGAATGGGCTCTGACCTGGCTCGCCGAAGACGACGGCTTCGTCCACTCCTATTGCAATACGATCCCGACGCCCGACGGAGGAACTCACGAGGCTGGCCTGCGCGCGGCCGTGCTGCGCGGACTGAAAGACCACGCCGAACGCATTGGTCAGAGCAAGCGCGTTGCCGTGCTGACGGCCGACGACGTGATGATCTCGTGCGCGGCGCTGGTCAGCGTTTTCCTTCGCGAGCCGGAGTTCCAGGGCCAGAACAAAGGCCGACTGATGACGGCGGAAGCGGCGCGGATCGTCGAGGGCACCATTCGCGACGCGCTCGACCATTGGCTGGCGAGCGCGCCCTCGCAGGCGGCGCGGCTCCTCGATTGGTCGGTGGAGCGCGCCGAGGAGCGGCTGCGGCGGCGGGCTGAAAAGGACGTCCAGCGCAAGACGGCCACCCGCAAGCTGCGCCTGCCGGGCAAACTCGCCGATTGCACCAACAGCGCGACGCAAGGGTCCGAACTGTTCATCGTCGAAGGTGATTCGGCCGGCGGCTCGGCCAAACAGGCCCGGGATCGTGCGAGTCAGGCGGTCCTGCCGTTACGCGGCAAGATCCTCAACGTCGCGAACGCTACCCGCGACAAGCTTGCGCAGAACCAGCAACTCGCCGATCTCGTTCAGGCGCTCGGCTGTGGCACCGGTGCTCGCTATCAGCAGCCGGAGCTCCGCTACGATAAGATTATCATTATGACGGATGCCGACGTCGACGGCGCCCACATCGCCTCCCTCCTGATCACATTTTTCTACCGCGAAATGCCGAAGCTGATCGACGGCGGTCACCTCTACCTCGCGGTTCCGCCGCTCTACCGGCTGACCCAGGGCGCGACCCACGTCTATGCGCGCGACGACCGCCACCGCGACGACCTCGTGCGCAGGGTTCTGACCGGCAAAGGCAAAATCGAGACGAGCCGGTTCAAGGGGCTCGGCGAGATGCTGCCGGCGCAGTTGAAGGAAACCACCATGGATCCCAGGCGCCGTAACCTGCTGCGGGTGGTAGTCGTTGAGGACGAGCGCGAGCGGGCGAGCGACAGCGTCGAGCGCTTGATGGGCAATA
Source organism: uncultured Beijerinckiaceae bacterium (assembly GCA_964243415.1). Classification (GTDB taxonomy): domain Bacteria; phylum Pseudomonadota; class Alphaproteobacteria; order Rhizobiales; family Beijerinckiaceae; genus RH-AL1. The sequence continues at coordinate 21,488 of CAXTFG010000028.1, forward strand.
AGGCCGAAGCGCGGTTCGCCTTCATCCAGGAGCGCGCCGCGTTCGCGACGGAATTGGTCGACATCTGAACAAGGAAATCAGCGCTCTTTACCGAAACCGTCCACTTCCTGTTAACCGCCCCCTCGCACTCTGTCGGCGTTCGATGCGTCGGTGGGGTGAGGTCATGGCGTCCAGGTTTGCTTCCTTCTTCGGGGATCGGCGCGGCACGACGTTCGAGGGAATTGCGCTCTCGGTTGCCGTCATCGCCGTCGCCTTCGTGGCCTCCGCCGACATGCTGGACTACCTGATGAAGAAACATTCCGACGCGAGCGCTGTCGCGACTGTCGCTCCCGCGGCCTCGCCGTCGCTCGCCTCGTCATCGAACCTGGATCTTTCGCCGACAGCTTCCTTGCCGAAGCTCATCTCGCGCTCCGTCCTCGATCCCTGCACAGGGACGGTCAAGTAGCGGGGGCGCCGGCGCCGGCGCCAAGGGCGCGCTGCATAAGAACGACGTCGAGCCAGCGGCCGTGCTTCCAGCCGCTTGCCACGAGCACGCCGGCGTGTGCGAACCCGGCGCGGGCATGGAGCTGGATCGAACCGTGGTTGGAGCTGTCGCCGATGACGGCCACCATCTGGCGGAAGCCGCGCCGCATCGATTCTTCGAGCAGCGCATCGAGCAGCGCGCGGCCGATGTTCTTCCCCCGCGCGTTCGGCGCAACATAAATGGAATCCTCGACCGTGAAGCGGTAAGCGGGCCGAGCGCGGTAGGCTGCGACATATGCGTAGCCGAGCACGTCGTCCCGTTCGGACGCGACGAGAAACGGAAAGCCACCATCGACGATGCCGGTGTAGCGGGCCGTCATCTCGGTGGCGTCGGGCGGATCGATCTCAAAGGTCCCGGTCTCTTCAAGGACGGCTTGGCGATAAATCGCGGTGACCGCAGCCATGTCGTCCGGGCCGGCCGGCCGGATCACGTCAGTAAAACCCGCCGGGATCACGGCCGCCGGCGGCATCGGGGAAGAAGCTCCGGGACGGCGGCGCGCGACCAGGATCGCGACGCGGCGACTCGTCGAAACCGCCGTCCAAATCGTCGTCCTGCTGCTGCCGACGTTTGGCGACCCGAGCGTTTTCTTCCGCCCTGCGCTTCTTCTTGTCGGCCTTGATCGGCTGGTCCGCATTGGGCGGCGGAGGCGGTGTAGCCGCGTCGGCGGTTTCGGCCGGCGCCTTCTGGACTTCCGTGCCGCCTTTGCAGTCGGTCAACCAGATGTCGTAGACGGGATGCTCGATGCCGTTCAGCCCCGGGCTCGACGCGAACATCCATCCCGAGAAGATGCGCTTATACTGCTTTTTGGCATCGACCTCGTCGACTTCCGTGAAGGTGATCGTCTGCGGCGCTTCCGTCGCCGGACGCGTGTAACAGGCTCGCTCGGTAATTTGCAGCGATCCGAATTGCACGGTTTCGTTCATCGCGACTTCGAAAGAGATGATCCGTCCGGTGATCTTGTCGAGACCGGAGAACACGGCCGTCGGATGCGTGATGCGATCGGCGAGGGCCGGCACGCTCGACCCAAGGGCCGAAAGCATGATGGCGATGCCGTAAAACGTCTGCCTGTTCATACGAGCTTCCGGACTGCTGCCAGCCGCATTGATCGAGAATACAGCGGCCACCGACCATAGAAGTCCGGCCGGAATGGGGCTACTCGGCCGGAGCCGCAGCCAAGGCCTCATCGGTTTTGCGATTGCGGCTTTCGACCATGTCCCAGCGGGTGCCGAACATCGCATCACAGACGCCCGGGCTGCCGAACCCGTCGGAAAAGCTTACGTTGCCCTTGGCATGGTGTTCGCCGTGCGCATGGCTGGTGATGAGCGAGCCGATCACCTTCACGAACCTTGGCGTGTGCGCAGCGATCTTGTCGCGCGGCAGCAGGGCGGCGAGGTCGTAGCCCGAATGTTCGTACACGCCGCCGACGGCGCCAAGGCCGGCGATCATCGAGTGAAACAGGATGTCCGATCCACCGCCGCCGAGGATCGCGAGCGGCAGAAGGTAAGGCAGCACGATCTCAAGGAAGAAATCCGGCGCGCTCATGTAGCAGGCGCTGATGCCTTTGCTGGCGCCGGTGGAATGGTGCACGGAATGGCGCAGGACCCGCATCAGGCTCGGCCGGTGGAGCAGATAGCGATGGGTGGCGTATTGCACGACGTCGTGGCCGATACCCATAAACACGAGGCTGAAGACGAAGAAAGGGATCGAAAGGTGTGCTTGGCCGCTGAAGCAGAGCCCGACCGCCTCCATCGCCCCCATGCAGGGCAGCAGGATGAACACTTGGTTCGCGAGAACGCGCGGCAGCAGTTGACGATAGGATTTGCGGTCGATGTCGCGCACCTTCGCGCGCCGCAGGAAGCGATTGCGGTCGCAATACTCGAAAGCCCAGCCTACGCCATGAAAGACGATCATCTGGAGGGCCCAGACGTATACTGACAGCGGCAGCCACCATGGAAGCGTATGCGACGTCATCTGTTGAAAACCTCGGCCTTTTCCGGCGACAGCGATCGTAAAACGACCGATCTTGTCGATTGTGAGCCGACGATCAATCGTGAGGCACAAGACGCCGGAAGGTTGCCGGCGCGCAACGGCGTCGACGCGCAAAATGCCCGCGACCACGCTCGTCGACTGCGCTGTCCATACAGCGTAGCAGATCGCGGACAACACACAGATCGTTACGAATTGCGAAAGCGAGAAGGTTTCCAATGTGTTCCGACGATCACCGCCGCCGCAAGCACGCCATCGCCATCGAGTCGGCGAAGATGCTGGTCGAGGCCAAGGCCATCTTGTTCTCGGCCGACGAGCCGTTCACTTTCACCTCCGGGATGAAGAGTCCGGTCTATACGGACATGCGCAAGGTGATCGCGTTTCCACGCATCCGGTCCCGCCTGGTCGATTTCGCGGTCGAGATCATCGAGACCGAGATCGGCTACGACGCGCTCGACATCATCGCGGGCGGCGAAACGGCGGGCATTCCGTTCGCCGCCTGGATCTCCGACCGCCTCACCCTGCCCATGCAGTACATCCGAAAGAAGCCCAAAGGCTTCGGCCGCAACGCCCAGATCGAGGGTGAGGTCAAGGACGGCGCCCGCGCGCTGCTGGTCGAGGACCTCGCGACGGATGGCGGCAGCAAAATCAATTTCATCAACGCCCTGCGCGGAGCCGGGCAACGCTGCGACGCGACGTTCGTGTTTTTCTTTTACGACATCTTTCCGAAGGCCCGCGAAACCATGTCCGATCTCGGTGTCGGGCTGCACTATCTTTCGACGTGGCGCGACGTCCTGGCGGTCGCGAGGGGTCAATCCTACTTCGCCGCGGCCACGCTCGACACGGTTCAGGCTTTCCTCGATGCGCCGCTCGCCTGGTCGGCCCGGCACGGGGGTGTGGCCGATTTGCAGCCGACCTCGTGAATGCTCACGCCCAGGTCGCGCGCCAACCTGTTGACGCAAAGGCGGGTTCTAAACAAGGCTACAAGCTGGAGTCGGAGGCTCGATGACCCACCCACCGCCCCCACGGCGCGTTGTGACGATCAAGGCGAACCGGGAGACCCTCCTGCTGGTAGCCTCGGCCGTCGCCATGGCGTTCGCCCTTTCTTACGCTGTCCGCCAGCGCCCGGCAGTCCCAACGCTCGCCGCGGCCCCGCAGCACGTCTGGGTCGGCCAATTACCTGAAATCGCCCCCGTGAACACCGTCGCTCAACCGGCGGAACCGATCACGTCGGCATCGCTCGTCGTGTCGCCCGCCGCGCTCACTTCGCCGACACCGCCGTCGTCCCGCCCTGCCATCGCGCCGAAACCACGCTCATGCGACACCACGCCCTGCCCGCAGGCAAGCAAGCCTCCGAGTCTTCCGCAACTGCCAGCACCGACGGCGAAACAAAGCGGGACTCAGGTTTCGGACAGCAGGCCTGTTCCGTCCAGGACGGGGCATGACGACAAACCGAGCCTAATGGGGAAGCTCAATCCTCTGAACCACATTCCGGACGCGATGCGTCAATCGATCGATTATGCGGGGGACACGCTGTCGAGCTGGATGAAGCGGCTCTAGAGGACGTCGAGTCAAAAGCCCTCGAGGTACAATCGGCCGAGAAGCGGACCGAAGTAGATTGGCAGCGCGTCATCCGACACGGGATCGAAGAGGCTGTGAAGGTCACGGCTGAGGTCGACTTTGAACGGCGATTCGATATCCGTGGTGGCAAGGCTATCGAGTGCAACGAGGCGGTCGACTTCTCCCTGCGTGACGCCGGGGATATTGTTCTTTCGAGCTGCAATCGACATGACGCTTCCTGCTTCTCACGGGTGAGGCAGATTGCGTAAAAAAGGTTAAGGACCTTTTAAGGTTAATGGTCCGCTTAAGCCGCTAGCCACCTTCGATAGATCCGCAAGGCGGCGACAGCCCGATGCGCGGCCAAGTAGCGACCCTTCACCCGACGGCGTCGGCCATTCCCGGGCCGGTCGGCTCGCTCGTCATCCGTTCGTGACGTACACGCCGCGTCCGCAAGGTCACGAGTTCTTCTGCGCCCGTCGGGTGAACCGCGCAGGTGCGGTCGAAGTCGGCCTTGGTGGCGCCGCTCTTCACGG
>CAXTFG010000029.1:0-25771 GCA_964243415.1 uncultured Beijerinckiaceae bacterium
TCGCCATCTCGCTCGTGCTGCTGTCGGTGTTCGTGCCGATCGCCTTCATCCCCGGCGTCTCGGGGCAGCTATTTCGGCAGTTCGCCGTGACGATCTCGGTTGCCATGCTGATCTCGGCCCTCAACGCGCTGACGCTGTCGCCGGCGTTGTGCGGCATCTTCCTGCGCCATGGCGGCCCGCGGCGTGGCATCATGGGCTACGTCATGCGCGGCATCGATGGCGTGCGCGACGGCTTCGCGCGTGTCGTTACCACGCTGGTGCGCTTCGCCCTCGTCTCGGTTCTGGTGGTCGCCGCCTTCGGGGCCGGCATCTTTCTTTTCAGCCGGGCGACGCCGACGGGTTTTCTCCCCGAAGAGGACCAGGGTGCCTTCTTCATGTCGATCCAGTTGCCCGATGGCGCCTCCGTCGATCGCAGCAAGGCCGTGGTGCGCAAGGTCGAGAAGCTGATGCTCGGCTATCCGCAGGTCGACAAGACCTTCGCGGTTATCGGCTTCTCGCTGCTCGACGGCGGCGCCGAGTCGAATAACGCGTTCATGGTGATCAAGCTGAAGCCGTTCGCCGACCGCACGGCGGCGGCCGATTCCGCGCAGGCGCTCATCCGCAAGGTGTTTGCCGACGCGCAGGCAATCCGCGAGGCGAGCGTCATTGCCTTCAACCTGCCGCCGATCATCGGCCTGTCGACGTCGGGCGGCTTCGAATATCAGCTGGAAGCGCTCGAGGGGCAGGATCCGGTCCAGAACGCCAGCGTCATGCAAGGCCTGCTCGCCGCCTCCAACGCCTCGCCGGTCCTCACGCGTGTGTTCTCGACCTATACCGCGACCAACCCGTCCATCTATCTCGACATCGATCGCGTGAAGGCGCAGGCGCTGGGCGTCACCATCAACTCGATCTTCGACACCCTCGGGGCCACGCTGGGTGGGAGCTACATCAACAACTTCAACCTGTTCGGCCGGGTATGGCAGGTCAATATCGAGGGCGAGGCGGCGAACCGCCGCGAGATCTCGGATATCGACCAGATCTACGTTCGTAACAGGACGAATGACGAGGTGCCGATGGCCTCGCTCGCGACAAGCCGCATCGTGGTCGGGCCGCAGGTGATCACCCGCTACAACAATTATCGTTCGATCTCCGTCCAGGGATCGCCCGGCCCCGGGGTCTCGTCGGGCACCGGCCTCGCCACGATGGCCGACATCTCAGAGAAGACGCTGCCGTCCGGCTACGGCTACGAGTGGACCGGCACCGCCTACCAAGAGCACGAAGCCGGCTCGCAAACCGGCGTCATCCTGGCTTTGGCGTTGCTCTTCGCCTTCCTGTTCCTGGTGGCGCTTTACGAAAGCTGGATGATCCCGGTTCCCGTCCTCGTGTCGGTGTCGGTCGCCGTGTTCGGCGCCTACTGGGCGATCAACCTCGCTGGCCTCTCGCTCGACCTCTACGCGCAGATCGGGCTCGTGGTCCTCATCGCGCTCGCGGCGAAGAACGCGATCCTCATCGTCGAATTCGCCAAAGAACGGCGCGAGAGCGGGATGGACATCGGCGAAGCCGCGGTGCTCGGCTCGCGGATGCGCTTTCGCGCCGTGATGATGACGTCCATCGCCTTCATCGCCGGCCTTGTGCCGCTGGTCACGGCTCATGGCGCCGCGCAGATCTCGCGGCGCGGCGTCGGCACCCCCGTCTTCGGCGGGATGCTCGCGGCCTCGACCGTCGGCATCTTTCTCATCCCCATGCTTTACGTCCTGTTCCAGCGGCTGCGCGAGCATCGCTGGCGCGGGCCCAAGGCCGCTCCGCCGGAAGCGCATCCGTGAGCGGTTGGTTGACCCGCCGCGGAGTAGTCGGTGGCATCCTGGGCGGTTTTGCCGGGAGCTGCGTCGCGTGCCCGACGCTCCGAGCGGCCCCCGCTGGCGAGTTCTCGACCTTTCTGCAATCGCTCCGGCCTGAGGCAGAGGCGAGGGGCGTGCGCCGCGAAACCTACGACGCCCTGAGCGCCGCGCTAACGCCCGATACAAGTCTGCCTCGCTCGTCGGGTGCTCAGGCCGAGTTCGAAAAACCTCTGCAGACCTATTACCGCGAGGCGGTAACGCCGGGACGCGTCGCGCAAGGCCGGACGCTGGCGGCAACTTACACCAGCCTTCTCGCGGGAAACGAGAGCCGGTTCGGTGTACCCGGCGGGATCTGCGTCGCAGCCTGGGGAATGGAAAGCGACTACGGGCGGGTGCGTGGGTCACGCGACATCCTGCGGACCTTGGCGACGCTCGCGTGGACGCGGGCCGACCGGCCCGTCTTCCGTGACGAATTCATCGCCGCCGTGCTGATCCTCGATCGCGGAACTGTGGCGCGCTCGCGGCTGGTCGGGTCTTGGGCCGGCGCCATGGGCGACCCGCAATTCCTGCCCTCGGCCTACCTGAAGTATGCTGTCAGGGCGGCGGGCGACGAAGCGGCCCCCGATATCTGGACGGACCCGTCCGACATTCTCTCCTCCGTCGCGAACTTTCTGCGAGGCGAGGGGTGGGCCGCGGGCGAGCCGTGGATCGAGGAGGTCACGCTCCCTGCGGAGTTCGAGTTTCCGACCCTGCACGCCACAGCGGCGGACTGGGTTCGCTATGGTCTGCGCCGGGCGGACAGTCGGCAAGTGGAGGGCAGCGGCGAGGCAGCCCTGTTTTGTCCGGCCGGCGCGGCCGGTCCCGCTTTCCTGCTCTTCCCAAACTACTTCGTCATCAAGCAGTACAACAACTCGGACTCCTACGCGCTGTCGTTCGGATCTCTGGCCCAGCGTATCGCCGGTGCGGCACCGCCCGCACCCTGGCCAGCGCGTTCGGTCGCCCTGTCCCGTCAGGATCGAAGCCTGATCCAGGCAAGGCTCGCGGCGATGGGCCTTTATGCTGGCGTCCAGGACGGCAAGTTCGGACCGAAAGCGCGCGACGCCATCCATGCCTACCAGAAGCGGGCAGGCCTCAGCCCCGCGGACGGGTTTGCGACGCCAGCCCTGGTCGCGAGCTTGAAAGCACGCTGACCGGCGTTCTCATCAATGTGGCTGTTGCGGTGCCGCCGGGGGCGGCGCGTTCAGGCCTGGGGCGACCGGTCCGCCGATCTGCGGAACCGGCTTGCCGTCGACCTTCGGCGCGTTGCGGATCGAATCCGAGCTCATCTCAAGACAGGTCAGGACCTCGACGTAGCTCGGGCTCGGCGTCCGCCCCTGCTCGACGCAATCCTGGCGATCCTTGCCGTTGAACGATGACCAACGCTTGGCGAGATCGCCCTTGGCGTTCATCTCGTCCTGCATGCAGCCCTTGAAAGCCGAGTTCTCCCTGTCGCCCGCGTTCGAGAACTTTTGCGCGTCCGAGCATGACGTCTTGACGTCGAGGTTCGGAACGCCGCCGCCGCCATTGCCCTGCCGAACGCGTGCTTCCGCACCGCCAGCACCGAGACAGAGGACCACCAAGGCCGTGAGGACGTTGGCTCGCACTTGCATTGGACGGCTCCACATCGAACGACAATGCAGGTCGCGGCCAAACCGTTCAAGCGCCGTGTGGTCAGTCGGCGTTCACCATGGACGTGCGAGGGTGTGATCGCCTTGCCTTGGCCAAACATGCCTGTTTAGCCTGCGGCTTCCGACGGAGTGTTCTTTATGCGCGCGGCGCTGCGTACCTTCATCATCATGGTCCTGAGTGCCGTCGGCGCCGGCCAGGCTGCTGCCGCCACCTGCCGCGACCCTGCCGGCTTTCCCGCCTGGCTCGGCAAGATCAAGGAAGAGGCGATCGCGCAGGGCATCTCGCCGCGTGCCGCCGAAGAAGGGCTTGCGGGCGTCAGCTTCGACCAAGGTGTCGTGCGCCGCGACCATGGCCAAGGCGTTTTCCGCCAGAGCTTCGAGCAGTTCTCGGCGCGCATGGTGCCGCCGCGCCTCGGCCGCGCTCGCGCGCTGCAACAGCGTTATGCGGACATCTTTCAGCGCATCGAGGCGCAATACGGCGTGTCGCCACCGATTTTGCTCGCGATTTGGGGACTTGAGACCGATTTCGGGGCGGTCCGCGGCAATTTCCGCACGATCCAGTCCGTCGCCACGCTCGCTTACGATTGCCGCCGCAGCGAGATGTTCAAGGCGGAGCTCTTCGATGCCTTGCGCATGGTCCAGCGCGGTGTCTCGCCGTCATCGATGCGCGGCGCTTGGGCCGGCGAGATCGGCCAGACCCAGTTCATGCCATCGACCTACATCAAATATGCGGTTGGCGGCCGCGATCTCGATCACAGCGTCTCCGACGTGCTCGCCTCCACGGCCAATTTTCTCCGCGCCCACGGATGGCAGCGCGGTGCGGGCTGGGCGCCCGGCCAGCCGAACTTCGCGGCGATCCAGGAATGGAACAAGTCGTCGGTCTACTCGCGCACCATCGCCTATTTCGCGACACGGCTCGCCGGAGGATCGGATGCGGCCTACGGAAGCGGCGGCGACGATCCGGCGCCGAGGCCGAGCCGGCGCACCCGTTTCGCTCCGGGACCGCCGCCGGCCGTCGATCCGCTCGACGAGCAGTGATGCCGAAAGCCAGCGCGGCGCATAGTCTTTCCCGAGACTTGGCGTAAGCTGCAAGCCAAGCACGCGGAGAGCGGGGCATGGCTGAATACCGGCACGACCTGCGCCGCACTCGCTACACCTTTTCGGACCTTAGGGCTCTGATGGCGGCCGCCTCGCCCCGACGCTCGGGTGACGAGCTCGCAGGCCTGGCCGCGCGCTCCGATGCCGAGCGCATCGCCGCCCGCTACACGCTGGCGGACCTGCCCCTGTCGACGTTCCTGACCGAGGCGCTCGTCCCCTACGAGCACGACGAGATCACGCGCCTCATCGTCGACACGCATCAGCTCGCCGCCTTCGCGCCGCTCGCCGCGATGACAGTCGGCGATCTGCGCGAATGGCTGCTCACACCAGCCGCCGATGCCGCCGCGCTGGCGCAGGTCGCGGCGGGGCTGACGCCCGAGATGGTTGCCGCGGTGTCCAAGTTGATGCGCAACCAGGATCTCATCTCTGTTGCCCGCAAATGCCGCGTCGTCACCGCGTTCCGCACCACGCTTGGTCTCCCCGGCTGTTTGTCGACCCGCCTGCAACCGAATCACCCGTCGGATGATCTCGGCGGCATCGCCGCCTCGATCCTCGACGGCCTGCTCCTCGGCGTCGGCGACGCCGTCATCGGGATCAATCCCGCGACGGACAGCGTGGCGAACGCGACGAGCCTGCTCGCCATGCTCGACACCTTTCGGCGGCAATACGACATCCCCGTCCAGACGTGCGTCCTCACTCACGTCACCAATGCCATCGAGGCAATCGGCGGGGGCGCGCCGACCGACCTCGTGTTCCAGTCCATCGCCGGGACCGAGGCGGCGAACCGCGGTTTCGGTATCGATCTCGCGATCCTGACCGAAGCACGCGAGGCGGCGCTCGCGCTGAAGCGCGGAACGGTCGGGAACAACGTCATGTACTTCGAAACCGGCCAGGGCGCCGCGCTCTCGGCCGATGCGCATGCCGGCATCGACCAGCAGACTGTCGAGGCGCGAGCCTATGCGGTCGCCCGCGCCTTCGAGCCGCTCATCGTAAACACCGTCGTCGGCTTCATCGGGCCGGAATACCTCTACGACGGCAAGCAGATCATCCGGGCAGGCCTGGAGGACCATTTCTGCGGCAAGCTGCTTGGCGTGCCGATGGGGTGCGACGTCTGCTACACCAACCACGCCGAAGCCGACCAGGACGACATGGACACGCTGATGACGCTGCTGACGGTCGCCGGCGTCACCTTCCTGATCTGCGTGCCCGGCGCGGACGACGTCATGCTGAGCTACCAGAGCCTGTCGCACCACGACGCGCTGCACCTGCGCTCCATCTTCGGGGTCAGGCCGGCGCCGGAATTCGAGAGCTGGCTTGCCCGCATGGGCATGACGGAGCCGGGCGGCCGGCTCGCCGAAGTCGCCCCCCACCACCCCGATGTCCGCCGTCTGATGGGCTACGCGCCCGCGTGACAGCGGATCTGCCCCGACCTCCATCCTCGCAGGCGCTCGACGCGCGGACGAAGGACCGCTGGCGCGAACTGCGCCAGGCGACGCCTGCCCGGATCGGCCTTGGGCGAAACGGCGATACGCTGCCGCTCGGGCCCGTGCTCGATTTCCAGCTGGCGCATGCGGAGGCGCGCGATGCCGTCCATGCGGCTCTCGACGTTGAGACCCTTCGCGCCGCGCTGGCGCCGCGTCCAACGCTCGCCGTGCGCAGCGCCGCCGCGAACCGCTCGGATTATCTCCGGCGTCCCGACCTCGGCCGTAGGTTGGACGAAGCTTCTGTTGCGATGCTGGAGCAAGCGGCTGGTGCGCCATGCGACTGCCTCATGGTGATCGCCGATGGTCTGTCCGCGACCGCAGTGATGCGCCATGCCGTCCCGCTTCTCGACCGCTGCCTGCCGCGCCTGGCCCGGCACGCGGTGGCTCCGGTCGTCATCGCCACTCAAGGCCGCGTTGCGCTGGGCGACGAGATCGGCGAACTCCTGGGGGCACGCCTATGCGTGATGCTGATCGGCGAGAGACCGGGGCTCAGCGTCGCCGACAGCCTCGGTGTCTATCTCACCTATGCGCCGAGCGTCGGCCGCCGCGATTCGGAGCGAAACTGCCTCTCGAACATTCACGCCCGCGGCGGCCTCACGCACGCGCAAGCCGCCGACAAGCTGTGTTGGCTGATCGATCAGGCGTTGACGCGAGGGCTGACCGGCGTCGCGCTGAAGGACACGGCTGGCTCGCCAAGCCTTCCCGGCACGGAATGAGCTGCAAAAGGTGAGCAGCGCGAGGCGACGCACGAAGCTTTGATCTTCGTCTCGCTCCGGGTGCGTTAATCAGGCGTCGGCCGGAGAGCGCGTCATGCGAACGTCCCTTTCTCTTATCTCGATTGCTTTCGTCATCGTGATCACCACTGCGAAAGTCGGACATGCCGACGCCATGAAGGCTGCCGCCGTCGGGTGCACGACACCGGCCGACGCGGAGAAGATCGTGGCTCTTCAAGTTCGGCACGACAAGGCGGGTACCGACGCGCTCGCGCGATCTCTTGTGGCATCTCGCGCCTGCATCGATTTCGCGAAAGGCGTGACGATCGAGGTCGACGAGCGGCGTGCGCCTTTGACATGCGTCCGTCTCACCGGCGACCTGTCCTGCTATTGGATCGCGGCGGCGCTCGTCGACGAGCATCCCGCCGAGAAGGGCGGAGGCGGCAAGGGCGGCGGCGGCCGGCACGGCGGGGCTCGAGCGCACTGATCGCTTTCTCGTGAAGACGGCCTCGGCGCCGAGATGCGAATTACGCGTAGGCTGCGCGCTTTCCCGCCGTTCCTCTCCTACTGTCGGGAGATTTCAATGATACATTACAAGCCGTTGATTGTCGGCCTTCTCGGTACCGCGGCTCTGCTCGCCGCGGTGCCGAGCCGAGGCGACACAGCAAAGCCCGACGTCTCGGCACAGGCACAGGCGCCGGTACCGTCACTTGCAACGGACAAGGGCACGCCCCCCTCCGCTGGTCCCAGCTTGCGTGACAGAGCTGACCGATCCAAGGACGACCAGGCGACGCAGACGCGCCGCGACGATCGCAAGGCGTTCATGGAAGCGCGACTGGCCGCTCTGCACGCCGGACTTCAACTCACGCCGCAGCAGGATCCGCTTTGGTCACCCGTGGAGGCCGCCTTGCGCGGTCTCGTCACCGCCCGTCGTGACATGCGCCCGCGCAATGACGAGATGCCCGACGCGAGTGCCCGGTTGAAGCAGCGTGGCACCCGGATGATCGCGTTGGGACAGGCTATCGGCAAGCTGGCCGACGCGACCGGGCCGCTTCTCGGCGCCCTGTCGCCCGCTCAGAAGGAGCGCCTCCCCGTTCTGCTGCGGGGTGTCGGCCCGCGCCGCCTGGTGACCCAGGCGTTTGCCGTCGAAGACGACCGAGACGACATGCGAGGCGGCGAGCAAGGACGGGGCCGGCCGCCTTTCGCCGATCGGGATGACCGGGATCGGGTCGATTTCGATCGGCCGAAAATGGACCGCGACGGCGGTGGTGGCAGTGGCGGGTGGCGCCATCGACGCCGAGATTGGGACGGTCGCGCCGACTCGGAAGGGATGGGACGCGGCAGGTTCGAGCGGGACGGTGATGTCTACCGCCGTCCCGGGTCTCGCGATGAGGATGGCGAAGATCGCGGATGACCGCCCGACGATCTCGCTTGCTTAGGACGCGGTCGAGCCTTCACGCTCGAGCTTCCCTAATCGGAGCGGCGCGGCTATCACTGCGGCAGCGGCCCGAGCTTGCGCCGCGGTCAGCCTTTACAAACTTTGTCCTGCTGACCATGTGGCGGGTAGCGCGCACGGGCCGTTGTCGGCGCGGATTGCCGGCGTAATCGCAGTTGAAAGACGGACGCCGGCCGGAAGGGCACACGCTACGATGTTGGGGACTATCGCCAAGAAGATCTTCGGGTCGTCGAACGACCGGCGGCTGAAAAGCTACCGTCCGAAGGTCGAGGCGATCAACGCGCTCGAGCCTGAAGTCCAGAAGCTCAGCGATGAGGAACTGGCCCAGCGCACGGGCGCGTTCCGGGAACAGCTCGCCGCCGGTGCAACGCTCGACGATCTGCTCGTGCCGGCCTTCGCCACCGTCCGCGAGGCGGCAAAGCGCGTTCTCGGGCAACGGCACTTCGATGTCCAGCTGATCGGCGGAATGGTCCTCCACGAGCGCGGAATTGCCGAGATGCGCACGGGCGAAGGAAAGACGCTCGTCGCCACGCTGGCCGCCTACCTTAATGGGTTGGAGGGCAAGGGCGTTCACGTCGTCACGGTGAACGACTACCTTGCCCGCCGCGACGCGGAATGGATGGGCCGGGTTTATAGGTTCCTCGGCCTCACCACCGGGATCATCGTCCACGGCCTCGACGACGAGCAGCGGGCGGAAAGCTACCGGGCCGATATCACCTACGGCACCAACAACGAGTTCGGCTTCGACTACCTCCGCGACAACATGAAATACGAGCTGCATCACATGACGCAGCGCGGGCACAATTTCGGGATCGTCGACGAGGTCGACTCGATCCTGATCGACGAGGCGCGCACGCCGCTCATCATCTCCGGCCCGTCCGACGACAAGTCCGACCTCTACAACTCGGTCGACACGATCGTTCCGAAGCTGGTCGCCGAGGATTTCGAGGTCGACGAGAAACAGCGCACGACGAACCTGACCGAGATCGGCAACGAGCACGTCGAGCATCTTCTTGCCGAGGCAGGCGTTCTGGAGGGGTCCCTATACGAGGCCACGAACGTGACCCTCGTCCACCACGTCAACCAGGCGCTTCGCGCCCACAAGCTTTTCCATAAGGACAAGGACTACATCGTCCGCAATGGCGAGATCGTCATCATCGACGAGTTCACCGGCCGCATGATGCCGGGACGTCGCTTCTCCGAAGGGCAGCACCAAGCGCTCGAAGCCAAGGAGCACGTCCAAGTTCAACCCGAGAACGTGACGCTCGCATCCATCACCTTCCAGAACTATTTCCGGCTCTATAAAAAGCTCGCCGGCATGACTGGCACGGCATCGACGGAAGCCGACGAATTCGCCGAAATCTACAAGCTCGAAGTCATCGAGATCCCGACCAATCGTCCGGTCATGCGCCACGACGAGCACGACGAGGTTTACCGCTCCTACGAAGAAAAGTTGAAGGCGATCGTTCGCGAGATCGAGGACGCCAACGCCAAGATGCAGCCGATTCTTGTGGGAACCACCACGATCGAGAAGTCGGAACAGCTCGGCGACTACCTCGGCCGCAACGGCTACACGCTGCTCGATGTCTCGCAGCCCGAAGCGCTGCAGAAACTATATCAGGCGGCGCGTGAAGGCGTGCCCTCCAAGCTGTTCACCGTACTCAACGCGCGGTTCCACGAACAGGAAGCCTACATCGTCGCCGAAGCCGGCGTGCCCGGCGCGATCACGGTCGCCACCAATATGGCCGGCCGTGGCACCGATATCCAGCTTGGCGGAAACGTCGACATGCGTGTCGAGCACGAGCTTAAGGACGTCTCCGACGAGCCCGAGCGGACTGAGCGCGAGGCGGCGATCCGTGCCGAGGTGGCGGAGTTTCGCGACAAGGCCAAAGCGGCCGGTGGTCTCTATATCATCGGCACCGAAAGACACGAGAGCCGGCGGATCGACAACCAACTCCGCGGCCGCTCCGGGCGCCAGGGCGACGAGGGCCGTTCCAAGTTCTACCTGTCGCTCAAGGACGACCTGATGCGCATCTTCGGGTCGGACCGCATGGAAGGCATGCTGGTCAAGCTCGGCCTCAAGGAGGACGAGGCCATCGTCCATCCCTGGATCAACCGGGCGCTCGAGAAGGCGCAGCAGAAGGTCGAAGCGCGCAACTTCGATATGCGCAAGAACATCCTGAAATACGACGACGTCATGAACGATCAGCGCAAGGTCGTCTTCGAGCAGCGCCGCGAGATGATGGCGGCGGAAAGCCTCGAAGAGCAGGTTCGCGACATGCGCACGGGCGTGGTCGACGATATCGTTTCGCGCTTTATCCCGCACGACGCCTATCCCGAAGCCTGGGACATCGAGGGTCTGACCAAGGCGGTCGAGACCGCCTTCAACGTGTCGCTGCCCCTGGTGGACTGGCAAAAGGAAGAGGGAATCTCCGACGAGGAGATGCGCGAGCGCCTGCAAAAAGCGGCTGATACGCATTACGACGGCCGCGTCGAGAAGAACGGCCCCGACGTGATGCGCTACGTCGAGAAGCAGGTCGTCCTCCAGGTGCTCGACACGTTATGGCGCGAACACTTGGTGACGCTCGACCACCTCAAGCAGGTCATCGGCTGGCGCGGCCTGGCCCAGCGCGATCCGCTCAACGAGTACAAGAGCGAAGCCTTCCAGCTTTTCAGCGAACTCATCACCCAGTTGCGCGAGAGTACGACCTCGCAGCTCAACCGTGTCGAGATCGCCTTCGAACAGCCGGATCATAGTCAGTTGCCGCCGCTCCAGGCCTCGCAGTTCGAGCCGATGAACGGCAACCACGACGAGCTCCAGAATTTGATGGAGCGTCTTGGCAGTTCCGACGACATGGTGCCTCACAATGGTGCGCGCGTGCTCGAAGGCTTCGGCGGAGCTGAGACGCAGACGATGCCGGCCCGAGATGCCGCCGATCCCTCGACCTGGGGGCGGGTCGGGCGCAACGAGCCGTGTCCGTGCGGATCTGGCAAGAAGTTTAAGCACTGCCACGGGTCCATCGGCGCGTAAGTCCCGGTTTCGCCGAAATCATGCTGCTGAATGAACTGCCGTGCAGCATACGATATCCGAACCGCCTCGCCTCTTCCTGATCACGCCGCCCGTGAGCGACGCGGCAGCTTTCGCGCCCTTGCTCGACATGGCGATGGCGTCGGGCGTCGACATCGCTTGTGTCCTTCTGCGTACGGCGGAACACGACGAGGGAACGACCAAGGCGATCTTTCGCACGCTCTCCCCGTGCGTACAGCCGCGCGGCGCGGCCTTTCTCGTCGGAGGAAATGCGCGCTTGTCGGCACGGGTCGATGCGGATGGCGTCCACATTCCCAGGAGGGGCGCTGACCTCGATGAGGCGCTAGACGCCCTGCGCACTCGCAAGATCGTCGGTATCGGCGGCCTCGCGAGCCGAGACGACGCGATGGCCGCCGGAGAGAGCGGCGTCGATTACCTCATGTTCGGTGGTCCCGACGAGCGCAAGGACCAGGAGGCGATCGTCGAGCGTGTGTCCTGGTGGGCGGAGATATTCAACGTGCCCTGCGTCGGGTACGCGGTCGCGCCCAAGCATGCGGCGGAGGTCGCGCGCAGCGGAGCCGAGTTCGTCGCGTTGTGCGACGGTCTTTGGGAAGAGCCTGTACGCGTCGCCGCGATTTTGCGCGAGGTCGCGGCCGATGTGCAGGCTTCCTGCGTGGTTTCACCGTGACCTCCGAACGTAATCGCGGCGTCCGGGGCGCGGCGGTCATCCTGGCCTTTTCTGTTTGGGCTCCCGTTTGTTCGGCGCAGAGCACGTTCATCGCCCCGCAGGTGTCGCCTTTCGGAGCTCCTTCCATCTCCGCGGTCCCCGCCGCGCCCAGCGAGACGAACCGACCCGATCTTCCGGGTCCGACAGATGTCCCCGACTCGGCCTTTCGTGCCGGCGAGACCAGAGGAACCGACCTCGCGTTCGGGGCCTACCAGCGCGGCTTCTACGCGACGGCACTTCGGGAAGCCATGAAGCGCCTCGGATCCAACCCGAACGACGCCGCTGCCATGACGCTCGCCGGCGAACTTTACGCGCAGGGGCTCGGCGTCAAGACCGATAAGGCCGAGGCCGCGCGTTGGTACGGGCTCGCAGCGGAGGCCGGTGACCCGCGAGCGATGTTTGAGCTCGGGATGGCCCGGATGAAGGGCGACGGCGTTGGGCAGGACCGGGACCGTGCGAAGGATCTCTTCACGAAGGCGGGTGCCCGCGATAATGCGGGGGCGCTCTTCTACCTTGGGCTGATGGCACTGCAGGGCAACGGCGTGGTGGCCGACTCGAAATCGGCGGCGGGGTTCTTCCAGCGCAGCGCCGATCTCGGCTACCCCGAAGCGCAGTACGCCCTGGGGCTGATGTACCGGCAAGGCGATGGTGTCGCGGCTGACGACAGCAAGGCGCTTGGCCTGATCAAGGCCGCCGCGGACAACGATTCCATCGCCGCGATGGTCGATTACGGCATCATGGCATTCAATGGGGTCGGCATGACCAAGGACGAAGCTGCGGCCGCCCGCTACTTCATCAAGGCGGCCGGTCGCAACAATCCCGTTGCCCAGGACCGCGCCGCCCGCCTTTACGTCGCCGGGCGCGGAGTCAAGAAAGACGTCGTCGAGGGCATGAAGTGGCACGTGCTCTCCGAGTCTTCCGGGCTGAAGGACGCATGGCTCGACGACGAGATGCGCAACCTCACGCCCGAACAGCGCGAGGCAGTCGACCGTGCGGTCCGCCGTTATGTCGGCACTTGAGTTGGCTCTTCCGGCAGGTCTGGGCTTGCAACCGAGCGGCGCGATCGGGACGTGAGGCGACGCTGAGCCGGAGCGAGACGGTTCTTTAACGCCGCCATGGCTTCGTGGCGCAACCATGCTGGTCGATCTCACCCCCGCAAGCGCTCGGGCCGTCTTTTCGCCGCCTTCGTCGTGCGCTTCGGCGAAGCGCATGTCACATCGTCCCAAGATCCTCGTGTTCGACTCGGGCCTCGGCGGCCTCACCGTGTTCGCCGAAGTGGCCAAGCTGCGGCCCGACGCCGAGTACGTCTATGCGGCCGACGACGCCGGCTTTCCTTACGGGGGTTGGCGCGAGCCGGATCTCGTCGCCCGCGTCGTCATGACGATCGGTCGCCTGATGCACGAGCATCGTCCGGACCTCGTCGTGATCGCGTGCAACACTGCTTCGACGCTCGTCCTGCCCAACCTCCGCGCCGCCTTCCCCGACATCCCGTTCGTCGGGACCGTTCCGGCCATCAAACCGGCTGCGACGCAGTCCCGCTCGAAACTGGTTTCCGTCCTGGCGACGCCCGGGACGGTCACGCGAGATTACACGCGAGCGCTGATCGACAGCTTCGCCGGCGATTGCCGCGTGACGCTCGTCGGATCGACCGAACTGGCGGGGATGGCGGAAGCCGAGATGGCCGGGGCTGCCCTTTCCGATTCCGACGTCGCGTCCGAGATCGCGCCCTGTTTCGTTGCGCTGGACGATGGTCGTCGGACCGACTGCATCGTGCTGGCCTGCACCCACTATCCGCTCTTGCTGCCCCGCTTCGAACGGCTCGCCCCGTGGCTCGTGACATGGATCGATCCGGGGCGGCCGATCGCACGGCGCGTCGACAGCGTCTTGTGCAAGCACGGGTTTGCCTCAAGCGTCGAGACGGTTCAGGCCCTGGGAACGGCCGTGTTCACGAGTGGGCGGGCGGCCAAACCGTCGGTACGCGACTGGCTCGCGCGCTACGGCTTGGAACAGCAGCGCGAACCGGCGCAGTCGCCCTGACCTCGGCGAGTACCGGTGCCTATTCGATGACTTCGTTGGGGTAGACGCCCCACAAATCAGCTTGGCGAATGAAGCCGTCGAACCCGCTTCCGTTGACGCGGCACCACGTCTTGTCGCAGGATCGGATGTTAGCGAGCACGTTCGGCTCCAGCCGGGCGACCGTCGACGCGCCTTGTTCGGGTTTGGCGACCAGCAGCACGGGCGTCCCGTCTTTCTTCCAAGGCGTGACGATGCCGGTGCGGCGACCCGAGAGCAGGGAGTGCAGCACCCAGCCTTCCGATCCCTCGGAGTCGCGCACCTTGCGCCAGGTTTCAAATTCAGCGGTGATCTCGACGGGCAACCCGGCGCGCTCGAAGATCCAGGTCGTCCTGTGGTCCTTGGAGGGACCTTCCCGCAGGTTCACGCGGTCCGACTTCAGGCTGACGTAGCGGGGCACGGCAAGACCGGACGCTTTCCCAACCTGGTCTGCCTTGGCAACGCCGCAGGCCGCCCAGCCAACGACCGCGATCAACCGGACAAGCCGCCCGATCCGTCCTCCGGCGCCGACCCAATTCAGCATCGTCGTTCGTTCCTCCGACAGGCAGTTTGCGCTCGATCAGCCGGCCGCCCGTGCACTTCTTGTCTTTGGTGCATTCTCTGTTAGAGAGGCCGAAAGCAGGAGTGGGGACCCGTCCCTTAGATGGCTCGGCATCGTTAAGATGGGATGAAAGCAGCGCCCTTGTGGTGAGCTTTCGTGGCGTCATGACGGCATCCGGCCGTCCTCTCCGAAGTCATCCGAGCGTCTGTCGCCATGGGCAAGAAGAAACCCCTCGTCATCATCACGCGCCGGCTTCCCGATCGCATCGAGACCAGGATGTGCGAGCTGTTCGACACGCGGCTCAACATCGACGACATGGCGATGACGCGCGACCAACTGCTCGACGCGATGCGCAAGGCCGACGTGCTCGTCCCGACCGTGACCGACCGTGTCGATGCGGATCTCGTTCGCGAGGCTGGCCCGAACCTCAAACTGATCGCAAATTTCGGCAACGGCGTCGACAATATCGCAGTCGGTGCGGCGCTCGAACGCGGAATCACGGTCACCAACACACCGGGCGTCCTGACGGAGGACACCGCCGACATGACGATGGCGCTGATCCTCGCCGTGGCGCGCCGCATCGTCGAGGGCGCGGGCGCGATCCCGGCCAACGACTGGGCCGGTTGGGCGCCGACCTGGATGCTCGGGCGCCGGATCACCGGCAAACGGCTCGGCATCGTCGGCATGGGGCGGATCGGCCAGGCGGTCGCGCGTCGCGCCCGGGCGTTCGGCCTGCAGATCCACTATCATAACCGCCGCCGAATACCCCTGCCGGTCGAGGAGAAGCTCGAGGCGACCTATTGGGACTCGCTCGACCAAATGCTGGCGCGCATGGATATCGTCTCGGTGAATTGTCCCCACACCCCGGCGACCTATCATCTCCTGTCGGCGCGCCGGCTCAAGTATCTGCGACCGGAAGCTTTTCTCATCAACACGGCGCGCGGGGAAGTCATCGATGAGAATGCACTGACACGTATGCTGGAAACGGGCGATCTCGCCGGGGCCGGCCTCGACGTGTTCGAGCACGAGCCGTCCGTATCTCCGCGCCTGATCAAGCTCGCCAAGGCCGGTAAGGTCACGCTGCTCCCGCACATGGGATCGGCGACGAGCGAAGGACGCGTCGACATGGGCGAGAAAGTAATCGTTAATGTTCAAACTTTCTGGGATGGCCACCGGCCGCCGGACCGCGTCCTCGCGAGCATGATCTGAAGCGACTCGGTCAGTCCGACCCCCATCGGATGCATTGGATGGCGTTGCTGTCTGAGCACCTCTGCTCGAGACGAGTCCTCTTTGTTTGAGGACCTTCGATCTATCTCGTCAACGCCAAGATCGAAGGTCAATCCAATGATTGACAGTACCTCGTCTTCCACCACAGCCTGTCATAGGACCTGGACCGCCTCCTCGGCCAAGTCGTCCAGATGGCAATCCAGCTGCGACTATCGGGCGCCCTTCGCTTCCTGAGCTGACCAGTAGGCAATCGGACGTATTTTCCAACTGGTGATCACACCGGCAGCGACGAGCGGGTCTCCCTTGACGATCTCCCCCGCTGCCTCCGCCGTATCGGCGTCCAGCACCCATAGAGCGCCGGCATCATCCGCGAAGGGTCCGGCGGCTCGCAATTGGCCGTTGTCGAGAAAGGTTCGAAGATACGTCCGATGAGCGGGACGGTTGGCTCTTAAGCCTTCCCCGTTACCTCCGTACTCGATGATCGCAGCAAACTTCATACAACCTCCTGGCGACAAAAGGGGGCAATGTCTGCCTAAGCGAATTGCCTCCCCTCATGCAGCCGGGCAGGCATTCACATTCTACGGACCTTTCGAGGCGGTACCAAGCGCCAGATCTAGTGCGCTCGAACTGGAAATCATGTCGCCTGCGGTCCGTCGAGCATTGCCCAGAGATCGAAGGGGGAAGGTCATGCGGCAGAGATTGCGCAGGTGGCCGATAACGCGAGCTGCCGTCGGTGGAGGAAGGGCGCCCAGTGTCGTATCGAGTGTCGGTGAATGAGACCTCGCGTCGCACATCGCCATGGATCACTCGCTGACTTCGACAGGTTCGCATCCGGGGAACGGCGGTCTCGCGGGACCTGAACGGCCCTGCTAAGCAGGCGTTCAAGGAGGCGACATGAGCAACATAGCGGGCTGGACGTCGGGGCTTTATACGACGGAGGTGAAGCGGTACCGCGCACCCGCGCGTTGGTTCCACTGGCTGACCACACTGCTTGTCTTCATCATCGTGCCGCTCGGCTGGATGTTTGCGGAGTTCAAGACGACGCCCGATGGCCACTTCCACGCGTATTTTCCAGGAACGTCAGCCGCCTATGCGTCCGTGCACAAGACGCTCGGGCTGCTTGTTCTCGCGCTCGTGGTGGTCCGCCTCGGCTATCGTCTGACCCGCAGACCACCCGCTTTGCCGCCGAGAACATCCCTTGTTCAGGCCGGTCTCGCCCACACCACGCATTGGCTGATCTATCTTGTGCTGCTGGTGATGCCGATCTCGGGTTACGTCATGTCGTCAGGCGGCAAGCGCCCGATCTCGATCCTCGGGCTCTTTGACTTTCCCAAGCTGCCGGGCATCAGCGAAACAGCCGAGAAGACCGCGGCCGTCATCCATCTTTCCGCACAATGGGCGGTTTACGCGCTCGTCATTCTGCACGTGGCGGCCGTGTGCTGGCACCTCTTCGTAAAACGCGACGATCTGCTGAATCGCATGCTCCCGCGGCAAGCCAACGTTGATTGAGGAATCGCGGTGCGCAATGACCGCTTCGTCTTGCCGGCAAACCCATCCGCTCTGCGTGACGCCAAGGCGCCGCCTGTTAACTTCGGGCAGACCGCCGCCGACTACGGGCGATGGCGCGCTGGATTCCCGCCCCATTTCTTTAAAAGGCTTTTCGCCGAAGGCTGGGTCATGCCGGAATACCGCGTGCTCGACCTCGGCACGGGGACGGGCACGATCGCGCGCGGCCTTGCTTTGCGAGGCTGCCGAGTCACAGGGCTCGATTCCGAACAGCATCTTCTGACGGAAGCGGGACGTCTCGATCGCGAAGCGGCGACGGGCGTGACCTACGTCCAGGGCCGCGCCGAGGGCACCGGTTTGCCGGACGCGAGTTTCGATCTCGTCACCGCCGGTCAATGCTGGCAGTGGTTTGATCGCGATCAAACCGTTCGCGAAGTCGCGCGCGTTCTCGTCGAAGCCGGTCGGCTCGTCATCGCGCATTTCGATTGGTTGCCGATGCGCGGCAACGTGGTCGCGATGACCGAGCGCCTCGTTGAGCACTACAATCCTGCCTGGCATCTCGGCAATAGTTCCGGCATTTACCCGCCTTGGCTGACCGACGTTGCGGAGGGTGGCTTCGAGGCGCTCGAAACCTTCTCGTTCGACGTCGATGTTGCCTATTCTCACGAGGCATGGCGTGGGCGCATCCGGGCGTCCGCCGGGATCGGCGCGTCCTTGTCCACTGCCGACGTCGCGGTATTCGACGCCGATCTCGAAGCTCACCTCAAAGCGGAATGGCCGGCCGAGCCTCTCCTTGTTCCGCATCGCGTTTGGGCGCTCAAGGCCGAGTGGCCGGGATGAGCAAAGGGTGCGCGCTACTTAAGGTTACGATCAATTGTAAACGCACAGAGAGATTTACGGCAGAGATGTGGCATGCAAGGTTCGCCTCAACATTAGCGTTGAGTTCGAGGTTGGGACATGCGTAACGGCTTAGTCATATCTTTATTGGTGGGCAGCACGTTTTGCCTTGGCATCTCCGCCGCGGAGGCGACTGTTCAGGTTGCCATCGATCTGACGCATCAGCGTATGCGGGTCCAATCCGCCGAGGGCAGTTACGATTGGCCGATCTCGTCGGCGCGATCGGGATTTTACACGCCGAACGGGAGCTTCGCTCCCACCCACCTCGAGCTGATGCACTACTCGCATAAATATCATATGTCGCCGATGCCCCACGCGATCTTCTTCCGGGGTGGCTATGCGATCCACGGCACTTACTCGACAGGGTCTCTGGGGCGGCCTGCCTCGCACGGCTGCGTCCGCCTGTCGCCCGGCAACGCGACGTCGCTCTACAACATGGTGAGATCGGAGGGCGCGCGCATTTCGATCAGCGGGACGCCGCCGGCGACCGCGCGGACCGAATACGCGTCCACCCGACCGCGTGTCCAAAGGGCGAGCTACGGCTACGCGACAGGTTCTCAGCCTTATGGCTACGACGCAGGGTACGGCTACGCTCAGGGCTATTACGGCTCGCCCGCGGCAACGTCCCTGCTTCCGTTTGGGCTCGAATAAAGCCTCCGAACCGCCGCACTTGTGGCAAGGAAACCGCGTCGGCCGACGAAATCGGCCTCGTCCGATTTCTGCCGTTTACGGTGCGGCGTTCTGCATGGAAAAGAAAGCGTACCTTTCCATCCTGGATCGCGCGACGACGCGACGGCTCATGCGAGGCATTCCATGCGGACGATGATCTTCGGTTTGATGGCCGGGGCAGTTGCGATTGCGGCGACGCCTGCGGCGGCCGCAAACGTCACCGTCGACCTTTCCACCCAGCGTATGCACGTCGACTCGGCCGCGGGAAGCTTCGATTGGCCGGTCTCGACGGCCCGCGAAGGATACGTCACGCCGACGGGCACCTTTAAGCCCGAACGGCTTGCGGAGGTGTATCACTCGAAGAAATACGACAACGCGCCGATGCCGCATGCCATCTTCTTCTATTACGGCTTCGCCATCCACGGCACGAACGAGGTCCGCCATCTCGGCCATCCTGTCTCGCACGGCTGCGTACGCCTTGCTCCGCAGAATGCCACCAAGCTGTTCAGTCTCGTGAAGTCCGAGGGCGCGACGATCACCATCACCGGTTCGCCCCCCGGCCAACCACCCGTCTACGCCGCTGTCGCCGACCGCGGCTCACAGAAATCGTCGGGCGGCGGCCTGCTGTCGTTCCTCGGGCTTTAGCCGTGGCGCGCCTGCGCGTGGCGTTGACCAGCGCTGCCGCGTTGGCCTGTCTCGCAGCGACGCCGGTTTTGTCGGCTGATCTCGTGGTGCCGGGCGTCGGGGTGCCGGAGGTCGGCGTAGCCTGCGAAGACCCGGTGGTGCAGGCTTTCCCGTCGGTGTGGCTCGGCCATTTCACGGGCGGCTACTCGCACTACCTCGGCGAGGGGGGTGCCATCGTTCTTGATTGGCGCGACGAGAAGCTCTGCTTTCCGAGCAATGGCAGCTGCAGCCGATACATCAAGGAGATGCGGCGCGACTTCCATCGTCCCGAAGGCTATTTTACCTGCCTGCCCATCCGGTAGCGCGATGTTCGAGGCCTTGCGTAAATTCATTGCCGATGTCGGGAGCGCGCCTGAGCAGGACGGCGGCTTCGGCGATGGCGACTATCGGTTGGCGACGGCTGCGCTTCTCGTTCACGTCGCCAATGTCGACGGCAGGATCGACGCTGCCGAGCGAATCCGGCTGCGACAGGTCATCGAGGATCGGTTCGGTCTCGATGCGGCTGCCACCACGAAGCTTCTCGAAAAGGCCGAAGCAAGCGACCGCGAGGCGGTCGACTTCTTCCATTTCACCAACGTCCTCAAGCGAAGCCTCGACGACGAAGGGCGACATAAGATCATCGCCATGATGTGGAACGTCGTCTTCGCCGACGGCGAGGTGAGCGAGTTCGAAGAGAACGTCGTGTGGCGCATCGCCGAGCTCCTTGGCGTCTCCAATCGCGATCGTATCATGCTACGCGCCAAGGCGGCCGAGGAGCCGCGTCCCGATCCCGGCTCGGCGGGACCATGGTCCGGCATGGGCATTACGAAGGGCTGATCGTGCGCGCTGTCGCCCTCATCACCGGAGCATCCACCGGGATCGGCGCCGATCTTGCGCGCGTATTCGCCAAGAACGGGCACGACCTCGCCCTCGTGGCCCGGTCGACGGATAAGCTGAACGCGCTCGCCGCTGAACTCGTCGCGACGGGTCGGCCGCGTCCCATCGTGATCTCGTGCGATCTCGCTGACCGGCACGCGGCCGACGAGATCGCCGAAGCGCTCGCCGAAGCGGACGCCCGCGTCGTCTTTCTCGTCAACAACGCGGGCTACGGACTGCTCGGGCCGGTCGCCTCGCTCGACCCGCGTGACCAGGTCGGCATCGTCGACGTCAATGTCCGCGCGCTGCTCGACCTCACCACGCGGTTCATGCCGGACCTCAAGGCGGCTCACGGCAAGATCCTCAACGTCGCGTCGATGGCGAGCTACATGGCCGGTCCGGGGATGGCGGTCTACTACGCCAGCAAGCACTTCGTCAGCGCGCTGTCCCGGGCGCTGTCAGAGGAGCTGAAGAGCTCGGGCGTCACCGTCTGCCTGCTGAATCCCGGCATGACGAAAACCGATTTTCAGGCGCGCGCCGGCATGCATAAGGCGCCGGGACTGGCGAACATCTCCGGCGCGTCCGCGCGATCGGTCGCCGAAGCCGGTTATGCCGGCATGATGGCAGGTCGTCGCGTGGTCGTGCCCGGCCTCGGCAACAAGATCGGCTCGGCCCTCCTGCCGATGCTTCCCGACGTGCTTCTGCTGCCCTTGATCTACCGTTTCCAGAGTGGGCGACGCTGAAGCAGGCTCAATGCCCGAGTCGCTCCAGCAGATCGCGGACGTGGACCTGATCGGCCTTGTAGTTGCCCGTCAGGGTGTACATCACCAGGTTCACGCCACCCCGCAGGGCCATTTCGTGCTGGCGCGAGTCGCCGGGAACGAGCGGATAGAGGGCTTCGCCGTATTCGTCTCCCGCCCAACCGCCGGCAAGATCGTTGGAACTGAGGATGATGGGAGACACGCCGTCGCCGGCCCGGGCGGGATGGGCGTCGCGATCGCCGACGACAGGCGGGAGCGCCTCGATCCAAGTCTGTCCCGACGCGTAGCGTCCGACGAAGCCGTCAAGGAGATAGAAGGTCTTGGTGACGACGTGGTCGGCCGGAACGGGCTCGAGCTCGGGGACATCGACGCCCTGCAGAAGCTGGCGAAGCCAGACGGTTTCCGCCGACGGCTCGCCCGTCGACCGCGCCGTGAGCGCATCGCGGGTGTCGAAGACGATCGTGCCGCCCTGGCGCATATACGCCGCAACCCTCTCAACGGCGCTTTGGATCGGCTGGGGATTCGACGCGACGATTGGCCAGTAGATCATCGGAAAGAAAGCGAGTTCGTCCTTGCCGGGGTCGATACCGATCGGTTCGCCCGGTGCAAGCGACGTCCGCGCGGCCAATGTCGTCGACAACGACGCGAGCCCTTGCCGGCTGATCTCGTCGACCTTGGTGTCGCCGCTGACGACATAAGCGAGGCGGACGGACAGGGCCGAAGCCAGATCGCTCGGCGACACCTTCACCGTCGTTCGCATCGCCTGAGGTTCGGCCCGCACCTGGTCGGTCGGCGTCAGCACCGTCATTCCGCCCAGGACGACAGCCAATGCGGCGGCGACGGCGCGGCGCGGTCGGCGAAGCTTGCCCGCGAGCCAAAGTGACGCCAGGCTGTCGGCAAGGAAGAGGGCGAAGGCCAGCGCCACGAGCCAAGGGCGGAGGTCGATCGGTTCGGCGGCGCGCAGGGGTGCCTCGTCGAAACGCAACCCGCCCAGATCCGCCGCCGCGATCCGTTCGTTGGGCGCGAGGGTGCTGATGGCCAGCAGCGCATCGCCATTGCCGTAGAACCCTGGCGGGTGATCGGCGCTGGCGGTTCCGGTGAAGCTCGTTGGCACCGGCTTAGCGGTCGGCGGCGGGCTGCCGAGCGCGCCGAACCCGTCGAGCGTGCGGCTTGGCGCCACTGTCTCGACGATGTGGCTCGCCTCGGCGGCGTTGTTCTCTTCAGCCTTCGCTTCCGTGTCGGCCACGGCGCGCTGCGTTTCGCCCGACAAGGTCACGATCTCCTTCAGCATGTCGACGAACAGCCCCGAGATCGGCAGGTTGGACCAGGTCGTGTCGGCCGTGACATGGAACAGAACGACGCGGCCTTTGCCGCGCGGCGCCGCGGTGACCAGAGGCGTTCCATCCGACAGTTGCGCCCACGTCTTCCCCGGCAGGCCCGGCTCCGGCTCTGCTAGCACCTGGCGGGCCACAGTGACCTCTTGCGGGACCTTGATGCCGACGAATGGGCTCGGCGGCTCAAACGGCGCGAGCGTCTTCGGCTGCTCCCAGGACAGCGAGCCTCCCAGGACGCGTCCACCGCGACGCAGCGTCACCGGGACGAGTTCGTTGGCAGCGCTCGACAAGCGCGTCCCGGCGAAGCGCACGAGGAGGCCGCCCTCCTCGACCCATCGCGTAAGCCGGTCACGGGTCGGCCCGGTGACGTTGCCGACATCGGCGAGGAGCAGAACGGAGACATGGTCGTCGAGCATGGCCCCGATCGGGTCGGGTGTGCCGGGCTTGGCCTCGTGGACATCGGCGAAGGGGCTCAGCGCTTTGCGGAGGTAATAATTCGGCGCCAAGAGCGGCTGGTCGGTGTCGGCCGTGTCGCCGCTCACGATCCCGACGGTGCGCCGCCGCCAGCGCGCGTCGAGAAGGGTCACGGTTCCGGCAGAATGTCCGCTGACGATCTCGAGACGGGATATCTCGTTGCGCAGCTCGATCGGAAGATTGAGGACGGCGTCCGTCTCGCTCTTGTCCGCGAAGTCGAACGAGGTCTCGCCGATCGTCAGCCCCTTCAAGTCGAGCGCTCGTACGCGCCCGCGCACCGGTCCGACCCGCTGCGAGCGCATGACCCGCACGGCAAGATCGCCGCCATTGTTACGCGGGTCGGACAGGGCGAGGACAGGGCGGCTGTCGGCGACGACGATCGTGCGCGCCGGCAGCTCGGTGAGTGTCTTCGCGAAGGCGTGCGCTCCTCCGCGTTCCAAGCCGTCGAACAACCAGACGATCATCGTGTCAGGTGCGTCTTTGACGAAACGGGCGATCGACGTTGCCGCCGCGGTGCGGTCTGGCGTGTACGGTTGTGGCTTGATGGCGCGCAGATGTTCGGTGGCGAGAGCCGCGTCGCCCGACGCGATCGTCCTTCCGCCCTCGGAAAGGGCCAGCACGGCGACCGGCTGTCCAGCCTGCCGCGCTGCCTCGATCCGCTGCCCGGCAGCGGCGACCCGGCGATCCCAGGTCGGCGCCGCCGCCCAGGTATCGTCCATCATCACCAACAGCGGGCCCTTGCCGGCGGTGCCGGCGCTGAGCGGGTTCCAGATCGGGCCGGCCATGGCGAGGATGATCGATGCGGCAATGGTCAGGCGCAACAGGAGGAGCCACCACGGCGTGTTGGCCGGCATTTCCTCTTTAGGCTTCAGGTCGAGAATCAACTTCAAGGGCGGGAATGGCACCCGTTCCGGGCGCGGCGGCGTCACCCGGAGCAGCACGAAAAGCACCGGCAGCGCCGCGAGGACCACCAGCGCGAACGGGATGGTGAAGGCGAGCGGCAGACCGAGCATCAAGCGCTTCCGGCAGCGAAGAGATCGGCGCTTTGCTCAAGGCGGGCGCGCAGCCCGAGCAGCGCTTCCGAGGCCGGCCGGTCGGTGCGGTGCACGGCGAGGCTCCAGCCCTTGCCGCGGACGATCTCAGCAAGTGCGCCGCGGTGCGCGGCGAGACGCCGGATATAGTCCTCTCGGAAGCGCTCGGCCTGCCCGATGCGCATCGTCACGGCGGAGTCGACATCGAGAAACTCGGTGTGGCCGGCGAAGGGAAAGGTCTCCTCGACAGGGTCGGCGACGACAACGAGGTGGCCACGTGCGCCGCGCGAGGCGAGGCCGGTGACGCGCGCGGCGATGGCATCGGGCGGCGTCAGGAAGTCGCTGATCAGCACGACGCGCGTTCGGGGCGGCAGGGCCCCCGAGGGCGGCAGCTCGTCCTCGGCCGTGCGGTCGTCGTGAACGAGCGCCTCGGCGAAGCGCTCAACAACGTTGCGGGCGGCGAGCGGCCGCGTCAGACCGAGCAGGCCGACGCGTTCGCCACCGCGCACCAGCAGATCCGCCGCCGCGAGGCCGAGGGTGAGGGCGCGGTCGACCTTGGATTGCCGGGCGAGCCGCGACTCGAATGCCATCGACGGCGAACGATCGATCCAGATCCAGACAGTATGGGCTGATTCCCACTCGCGCTCACGGACATAGATGCGATCGTCCCGCGCCGAGCGCCGCCAATCGACGCGACTTGCCGACTCACCCGCGACGAAGGGGCGGTACTGCCAGAAGTTCTCCCCCATCCCGGCCCGTCGGCGTCCGTGGATGCCATGC
The DNA here is from genome assembly GCA_964243415.1 of uncultured Beijerinckiaceae bacterium. Taxonomy (GTDB): domain Bacteria; phylum Pseudomonadota; class Alphaproteobacteria; order Rhizobiales; family Beijerinckiaceae; genus RH-AL1. Next base: position 24,823 of record CAXTFG010000029.1, read on the forward strand.
ATGAGACCGGATGCGATCTCCTTGGCTGCGACGACCAGCGCCGGCAACCGCCGCGCGAGGTCGAGCGCACCTTGCTGCTGGCCGTCGCCGACCTGCCGTTCATCGAGCTCGAGGACCCGCGCTCCGGTTGACCCCATCAGGCGAATTTGCGCGTCAGCTTCTGCACCGTTCCTTCGATCGTCTCGCCGTCGGCTCGCGCGGAGAAGGACAGCGCCATGCGATGCTTCAGCACCGGCGTCGCGAGTGCCACGACGTCGTCGATCGACGGTGACAATCTGCCCGACACGAGGGCGCGGGCGCGGGAGGCCAGCATGAGCGCCTGTGCCGCGCGCGGGCCCGGTCCCCAGGCGATCGATTTGGTGATCGCCGGGTCCCCGTCGCCGGGCCGGGCGGAGCGGACAATGTCGAGAATGGCTTCGACCACGCTCTCGCCGACGGGCAACCGACGGACCAGCCGCTGCGTGGCTTGAAGATCCTCCGCCGTCATCGCCGGCCGCGGCTTGGCATCGGTATCCCCCGTCGTCTCGATCAGAATACGCCGCTCTGCCGCACGGTCGGGATATGTCACGTCGATTTGCATCAGGAAGCGGTCAAGCTGCGCTTCGGGCAACGGATAGGTGCCTTCCTGCTCGAGGGGGTTCTGGGTGGCCAGCACGTGGAAGGGAGCCGGCAGATCGTAACGCTCGCCGGCGACGGAGACATGGTATTCCTGCATGGCCTGGAGCAGGGCGGACTGCGTGCGCGGGCTGGCACGGTTGATCTCGTCCGCCATCAAGAGCTGGGCGAAGATCGGACCCTTCATGAACTTGAACGAGCGGCGCCGGTCGACGCTCTCCTCCAGGATCTCAGAGCCCAGGATGTCAGCGGGCATCAGGTCCGGCGTGAACTGGACGCGGCGCGCATCGAGGCCGAGCACGGTGCCGAGCGTGTCGACGAGCTTGGTCTTGGC
>CAXTFG010000030.1:0-24849 GCA_964243415.1 uncultured Beijerinckiaceae bacterium
CGGGACGCATCCAGTCGGCGGCGGAGATGACGTACGAGTTCACCGCCAACATGGTCCGGCAGACGGCAGGTCGAGAGGCGATGCGCTTCTTCCCCTTCGTCTTCGCCATCTTCGTGTTCGTCCTGTTTTCCAACGTGTTGGGTCTGGTGCCCTACTCTTTCGCGGTGACGAGCCAGATCGTGGTGACGGCCTGCCTCGCCCTCCTGGTCAATGGGCTGGTGGTGGTCTTCGGCATCCGCACCAGCGGCCTTGCATGGTTCCGGCTGTTCTGGCCGAGCAGCGTCAACATCTTTCTCCGGCCCGTGATCTCGTTGATCGAGATCATCTCCTTTCTTTCGCGACCGATCAGCCTCAACGTGCGTCTGTTCGCCAACATGCTGGCCGGGCACATCACGCTGCAGGTCTTCGGAGCTTTCGTCGCGTCACTCCTCGCAGCCGGCGCCTTCGCGGTGCTGGCGCCCCTGCCTTTCGTGATGACGGTGATCCTCAGCGCCTTCGAGCTGCTGGTGGCGGCCTTGCAGGCCTACGTCTTCGCGATCCTCACTTGCGTCTACCTCAACGACGCAATCCATCCGGGTCACTGAATAAACATCCAACAACAGATCAGCGCCCGACCAAGAAGCCTGGAGTTTTCATGAATCCCGAAGCAGCAAAATACATCGGCGCCGGCCTCGCCGCGATCGGAATGGGCGCCGCCGCCATCGGCGTCGGTCAGATCTTCGGCCCCTTCCTGTCGGGCGCTCTGCGCAATCCGTCGGCGTCGGATGCGCAGTTCGGCCGCGCCTTCATCGGCGCGGCGCTGGCCGAAGGGCTGGGCATCTTCGCCTTTCTCGTGGCGATCCTGCTGCTCTTCGTGAAGTGATCGAGAACGGCGCGTTCCTTCGCGGGCGCGCCGTTTCCTCACTCTCCGTCCTCAAGAACATCACGAGACAGCGCTTCCATGGCCTCGGACGCCCACACCGGAACGAACAGCCCGCGACCGGTGCCTTCCCGCCGTTCGACCCCAAGACCTTCCCATCGACGATTTTCTGGCTCGTCGTCACCTTCGGTCTGCTCTATCTCGCGATGGCGCGCTTCGCGCTTCCGCGTGTCTCGAGCATCCTCAAGAGCCGGTCCGAGCGGATCCATGGTGACATCGCTGCCGCGCACAAGCTGCGGGACGAAGCGAAAGAAGCCTCGGCCGCCTACGACAAGACTTTACGCGAAGCTCGTGCGCGCTCGCAGGAACTGGCCGCCGAAACTCGAACCGCTGTGAAATTCGAGCAGGATAGCAAGCGTCAGAAGCTCGAAGCCGAGCTGAATGGAAAACTTGTATCGGCAGAACAGCGCATCGCCGAGATGAAAGCGAGCGCGATGGCGAATGTCGGGCAGATCGCCACCGAGACGGCATCCGCCATCGTGCAGCATATCACCGGCAGGGAAGCCGATCCCACCGCGGTCGCGAAGGCGATCGCCGACTCGAGGACTTAGGCATGGACGCGGAAGCTTGGGTCGCCATCGGCTTCGTTTGTTTCATAGCCGGCGTCATCTACCTCGGAGCGCACTCTAAAGTGGGCGCTACCCTGGATGCGAGAGGGCAGCGTATCCGGGCTGAACTCGACGAGGCCGAGCGCCTGCGCAAGGAAGCCGCGGACCTGCTCGCGTCCTTCGAGGGCAAGCGGGCGCAGGCGGAAAAGGAAGCGGCCGAGATCGTCGAGCAGGCGCGGGCGGAAGCGGAGCTGATCGCCAAGGAAGCCGAAACGCGGATGGGCGATTTCGTCAAGCGCCGGACGGCGCAGGCCGAAGCCAAGATCGCCAATGCCGAGATTCAGGCGCTCGCCCAAGTGCGCGGCGCCGCGGCGGATGCGGCAGTTGCTGCGGCTAAGATCGTGTTGAAAGACGAGACCGGGTCAGGCCTCGCCGACAAGCTCTTCGATCAAGGCATCAACGACGTGAAGCGCCTCGCCCACTGACCTTCGATCGCTGTCGGTCGAAAGCTTTCTACTCGCCGGTGCTCGCGGCAGCCGCCGTCTTCTGTTTGCGAGCATGCTTCGGCTTCGCCGCAACATCGCCGCCGCCCTTGCCGGCGTCGATCCCGACCTTGATGCTGTACTCGCCGGAGTGCCCCTGAGGGATCGCGACGGTGATGGCGTCCGACACGAAGGTGAACGGCACCGAAGCCTGCCCCCCCCCAGCTGAACTGGGACCTTGAAAAGACGGCTCTCGACCGCTTTGCGTTGGGCTTCGCTGAAAACCGCGATGCGAATGGGAACGTCGAAGCGTCCAGCCGTTCCGGCAGGCCCAAGCAGGACGCGGCCGTCCGCACCCACTTTGATCGCCACGCGGTTGCCTGACACCGTGCACTCGCGCCCGACGTTGAACAAGGAATATTGATAGCGCACGCCAACGTTACCGCTTGCGCCCGGTTGCAGCGACCGCTGCGCTTCCGTGCCGGGCAGCAAGGCGATCGTCGGACAACCGGGCGAACTTTCGGCCGGCGGGGGGAGCGGCGGCCTGTTCAGCCCGAGTCGCTTTGCCGCCCCCTGGAAACTGTCCTGGATCGAGGTTGTGATGCCCTCGGTCCACCCCTCCTTCTTGTACTCGTCGTCGTCATCGCTCGCCGCCCAAGCCACGCTCGTCATCAGCACTGACGCGGCAACGATGCCGACGGTGGCGATGCGAGTTGGCCGATGCGGCGGGCTACCCATCACGGATCTCCTTCCATGCCGTCGAGTGACAGCCGGATCTGTTCTACCATCAAGGTAGTTCATCGAAAGATTCCTTGAAGCCGGCCAAGGTCAGCGGAATGCCGATGCCCTCTTCCGGCGTTTGCGAAATGATGAACACGGCTGTCTTGCCGGTCTTGAACTGATCGAGCAGCTTGTCTTCCATGACCACCTCGGCGATGCACCCCGACGCTTGGCAGCGGACGAAGCCCGCATGGCCGATATCGACGTTGTCGATCTTCAGGCCAAGGCCCGATGGAAGCAAGACGCCCAGGGGAGCGATGACGCGCAGCAGCCGGTTCTTGCCATCGGCCGTCTTCAGGACGATCACGACGAGCCCGATGTTGGGACGATCGTCGGCGACGATGCTTTGAATGAGCGCACACATTTCGTGCTGCGCTCCCGGCGGCGTCTCGCACCGTACCTGCCAATCGCCGTGTTTCGATTTGACCACGCCCTGCGAGGCCGCCGGCATCGTAAAAGCGCCGACGGTCCCGGCGCACAGGACAAACGTGCGAGCGGCGCCGACGGCGCACCGCCGCGCGACCGGCACTGCCCGTTGCCCGAAGTCTCGACCCTGTCCCCGCTTCGTCACCAGCGCCTCGAAGTAACCAGCCTTTTTAAGGGGAACGGCTAAGGCAAAAAAGAGACGGAGGCGAGCCAATGTTCGTGCTTTTATGCCGCTGGAGCAGACGCCGCGCCGCGGCGTGCCATCATTGCACTTTGTTCATGTTTGTGGTTTGACGCCGCATCCGCGCGGCCCGTGGATGCGGTTGGCTCATCCAGACGGGTGATGCTCGACTCGATCTCGAGAAGGTACGGCGCCGATTTGGGTGGGGAATGAACAAGCTGATCAAAGCCGGTCCGCACGGCGCCGTAGCGCTCGCGATCTGGACCGGTCTCGCGAGAGGGTGTCTCGCCGACGGCATCCCCCAACCAGGTCAGATCGGGATGCAGGAGGCCGTAACGCCGATCGCCCGGCAGATGCATTTTTTTCACAATGACATCCTGCTTCCCATCGTCATCGGGATCTCGTTGTTCGTCGCGATCCTTCTCGCCGTCGTGCTCGTCCGTTTCAACGAAAAGAATAACCCGGTTCCGTCCAAGACAACCCATCACACGTTTCTCGAGATCGCGTGGACCGTGACCCCGGTTCTTCTGCTTTTCATCATCGCGATCCCGTCGATGAAGCTGCTGACGGACGAACTCGTCGTTCCGAAATCCGACATCACCCTGAAGGTGACGGGCAAGCAGTGGTTCTGGTCCTATGAATACCCGAAGGACCAGAACGGCGGTTTCGCGTTCGATTCGTACATGCTCAAAGGCGAGGACCTGAAGCCGGGCATGCTCAGGCAACTCGCGGTCGATAACGAGGCCGTGGTGCCCGTCAACAAGACGGTCCACCTCCTCGTCACGGGCGCCGACGTGATCCACAGCTTCATGATCCCGGCGTTCGGCGTCCGCATCGACGCGGTGCCCGGCCGCTTGAACGAGAGCTGGTTCCGCGCCGAGAAAGAAGGCGTGTATTACGGCCAGTGTTCTAAGCTGTGCGGCAAGGACCACTCGAACATGCCGATGGAAGTCAGGGTCGTGAGCGAGCCGGCCTACCAGGCTTGGCTCGCCGATGCGAAAAAGAAGTTCGCCTCGAACGAGCCCGATCCGAACGCGACGCGCCCGAAGACGAACTTTGCCGAGACCGCCGGCTCGACGCCCTTGCGCATCGCCGGCGCCCCGTAAGGATTTCACAATGGCCACAGCGGTTGCCGACCATCACGACGATCACGCCCTGCCGCATGGCTGGCGTCGTTTCATGTATTCGACGAACCACAAAGATATCGGCACCCTGTACCTGATCTTCGCGATCACGGCGGGCTTCATCGGCGGCCTTTTCTCCGTGCTGATGCGCATGGAGCTTCAGGCGCCCGGCATCCAGGTGATGAACCATCTCACCACGTTGCAGGGCTATCCGCCGGAGCTGGCGGAAGAGGCGGCCAAGAACCTCTATAACGTGATCATCACGAGCCACGGTCTGATCATGATCTTCTTCATGGTCATGCCGGCGCTGATCGGCGGGTTCGGCAACTGGTTCGTGCCGATCATGATCGGTGCGCCGGACATGGCGTTCCCGCGCATGAACAACATTTCGTTCTGGCTGCTGCCATCCTCGTTCGCCCTGCTCTGCATCTCGGCCTGGGTCGAGGGCGCCCCCGGCATGAAGGGCTTCGGTGGCGGCTGGGTCATGTATCCGCCGCTGTCGGGAAACACCGGACATCCCGGCCCCGCGATGGATTTCGTGATCCTTTCGCTTCACCTCGCGGGTGCCTCGTCGATCCTCGGCGCCATCAATTTCATCACCACCATCTTCAACATGCGCGCGCCTGGCATGACGCTGCACAAGATGCCGCTGTTCGCCTGGTCGGTGCTCGTGACCGCCTTCCTGCTTGTGCTGTCGCTCCCGGTTCTCGCCGGCGCGATCACCATGCTGTTGACCGACCGCAACTTCGGCACGACCTTTTTCGATCCGGCGAACGGCGGCGACCCGATCCTCTTCCAGCACCTGTTCTGGTTCTTCGGACACCCCGAGGTCTACATCCTGATCCTGCCGGGGTTCGGAATCGTCAGCCACGTCATCTCGACGTTCTCGAAGAAGCCGATCTTCGGGTACCTCGGCATGGCCTACGCGATGGTCGCCATCGGTGTCGTCGGCTTCGTCGTGTGGGCCCACCACATGTACACCGTCGGCCTGTCGCTCTCGACACAGCGCTATTTCGTGTTCGCGACGATGGTGATCGCCGTGCCGACTGGTGTGAAGATCTTCTCCTGGATCGCGACCATGTGGGGCGGGTCGATATCGTTCAAGACGCCGATGCTGTGGGCTGTCGGCTTCATCTTCCTCTTCACCGTCGGTGGCGTCACCGGCGTCGTGCTCGCCAACGCCGGCATCGACCGCTACCTGCACGAGACCTACTACGTCGTCGCGCATTTCCATTACGTGCTGTCGCTTGGCGCCGTCTTCGCCTTATTCGCCGGTTTCTATTACTGGTTCCCGAAGATGTCGGGCTACATGTACAACGAGACGCTCGGAAAGATGCATTTCTGGCTGATGTTCGTCGGCGTGAACATCACCTTCTTCCCGCAGCATTTCCTCGGCCTCGCGGGAATGCCGCGCCGCTACATCGACTATCCCGACGCGTTCCGTCTGTGGAACGAGATCTCGTCCTATGGCGCCTATCTGTCGTTCGCTGGCGTGATCCTGTTCCTCTACATCATCTTCGAGGCCTTCCAGAAAAAGGTGCTCGCCGGCGACAATCCATGGGGCGCGGGTGCGACAACGCTCGAATGGACCTTGTCGTCGCCGCCGCCCTATCATCAGTTCGAAACGCTTCCGCGGATCACTGGCGCGAACCACTAACGCCGATTGATCGGCCGTTACGATCCGGCGATCGGTCCAAGCAGGGCTGACGGCCGGGTTCCGCCCGGCCCGCGTTCACCACGGGCGGCGCGCGTGCCGCTCGCCACCAGACCAGATTGACGATGAGCTTCATCAGCGAGATCGACTCTCCCGCTTTCGTCTCCAACGCGGGTCCGGGTGACTACATCGCGCTTCTGAAACCGCGCGTGATGTCGCTCGTCGTCTACACGGCCATCGCCGGCATGCTTGTCGCGCCACGCGGCATGAATCCCGTTCTCGACATCGCCGCGCTCCTCGCCATCGCGGTGGGCGCAGGCGCGAGCGGCGCCCTGAACATGTGGTTCGACGCCGACATCGACGCGGTGATGAAGCGCACGGCGAGCAGGCCGATTCCGACCGGCCGGATCACGCGCGAGGAAGCCCTTGGTTTCGGCCTCACGCTGTCCGCGCTCTCCGTCTTTACGCTTGGGATCGTCGCCAACTGGTTCGCCGCGGGTCTCCTCGCTTTCACGATCTTCTTCTACGTCGTGATTTATTCGATGTGGCTCAAGCGATCGACGCCGCAGAACATCGTCATTGGCGGCGCGGCCGGCGCCTTTCCGCCGATGGTCGCTTATGCTGCGGTCACCGGGGGGCTCGGCTGGGCCAGCGTTGCCCTGTTCGCTCTCATCTTCGTCTGGACGCCCCCGCATTTCTGGGCGCTGGCTCTCGTGAAGTCGGACGAGTTCGCCAAAGCCGGCATTCCGATGCTTCCGAACGTCGCGGGCGCGGATCGGACGCGTCGCGATATCCTCGCCTACACGCTGGTGCTCGCTCCCGTTGGGATGCTGCCTTATCTGCTCGGCTTCGCGACGCTCGCCTATGGCGCTTTGTCGGCGGTTCTAGGCACGGCGATGATCGGCTTGGCCTGGCGCTGCTATCGCGTTCGAACCGGCGGGGCCGCAGACAGAACCGCAATGGCGTTGTTCAGCTTCTCGATCCTCTATCTCTTTCTGCTTTTCGCGGAGATCATCGGGGAGCGCACGTTGATGATCGCGAAGGTGGTTCCTTGGTTGTGACCCGGCACGGCGAAGAGCGCGGCATCGTTCTCACGCCGCAACAGGTTCGCAGCCGGCGCAATCGCAACATCGCGATCGGGATCGCCATCGGCTTCTTCGTTATCCTCTTTTACGTCGTGACAATCGCCAAGCTCGGCTCGGGCGTCGTGCAGAGGCCATTGTGATGTTCACCAGGCTTCGCTCGACGCTTCGCCTCCGGCGGCGCCACATCGCGCCGGTCGCGGCCACGGCGACGGTCCTCGGGATGCTCGGTCTCGTGGCCGTGTCGCTGCCGCTTTACCGCGCGTTCTGCCAGCTGACCGGCTACGAAGGTACGCCGCGCATCGGCGCCCAGGCGACAGTGCTGCGCGGCACGCGCACGATGCACGTACAATTCGACGCCAACGTCGGAGGCGGTCTTCCCTGGACCTTCCAGCCGGAAACGTCGTCGGTAGACTTGCGGACCGGACGGACCGCGACCGTGTACTATAAAGTCAGCAACACGAGCGATCAGGCGATTACGGCGCGCGCCGTCTACAATGTCGGGCCGCCATCGATGGGCAGCTATTTCGACAAGATCGCGTGCTTCTGCTTCTCCGACCAGACATTGCAGCCCCACGAGACGGTCGAGATGCCCGTTGTGTTCTTCCTCGACCCGGCTTTGGAGAAGGACGAGACCATGGACGGAGTCGCCGAAGTCGTGCTCTCCTATACCTTCTATCGGCAGAAGACGCCGGCGCTGGCGTCACGAGCCGAACCTACGCCAAAGAAGCTTTGACGCCGTCTTGACCGGGTGGCGGCAAAGCCGCTAACGCCTGCTCCTATCGCACGACATGACGACGAAGCCGTTCCAGAGGGACCGACCAACATGGCCGAGGGCCACGCCAAGCCCAATCACGACTATCATCTCGTCCCGCTGAGCCCCTGGCCGCTGGTCGGGTCAATCAGCGCCTTCATGATGGCGCTCGGCGGCATAATGTGGATGAAGGCGATCAACGCCGCCGGCCCCTACGTCTTCGGCGCCGGCGTTCTCGGCGTCCTCTTCACCATGGTCGCGTGGTGGACCGATGTCGTCCGCGAAGCGGAGCACGGCGACCACACCCGGGTCGTCCAGATCAGCCACCGCTACGGCATGATCCTGTTCATCGCCTCGGAGGTGATGTTCTTCGTCGCGTGGTTCTGGGCCTATTTCGACATCGCGTTGTACCCGCACGCGGCCAACGAATATGCCCGCACCCAGGCGATCGGCGGCGTGTGGCCGCCGAAGGGCGTCGAAGCGCTAGACCCCTGGCACTTTCCGCTGCTCAACACCCTCCTTCTGCTGACCTCGGGCACGACGGTGACGTGGGCGCACCATGCGCTTTTGCATTCCGAGCGATCGGCCATCGTCAAAGGCCTGATCCTGACGGTTGTGCTCGGCGTCTTGTTCACCTGCGTCCAGGTCTGGGAGTACGCCCATGCTCCGTTCCCGTTCGCCTCGGCGATGGGCTCGAACTTCTACATGCCGACCGGCTTCCACGGCTTCCATGTTTTCATCGGTACCGTTTTCCTGATCGTCTGCCTGGCGCGCGTTTTGGTCGGGCAGTTCACGACGAAGCAGCATCTCGGCTTCGAGTTCGCCGCTTGGTACTGGCATTTCGTCGACGTCGTGTGGCTGTTCCTGTTCTCTTGCATCTATGTCTGGGGATCGTGGGGCGCCGCCACGGAAGCCGTGAACCTGTGAGCGCTCCTGGCGGGCGTGACGGATGATCCGAGGGCGGCCCCAGACGCCCTTTTGATGTGACAGGCGGGGCCATGTCCGACGCGCAGCCCGACAATGTCCCGACGAAGTCGCCATCGCCCATTCTCGCCGGCTTGGCCGGACGCTGCCCGCAGTGCGGCAAGCGATCGATGTTTGATGGGTTTCTCGCGCTGAAGTCCCGCTGCCCGGCCTGCCATCTCGATCTCAGCGTCGCCGATACCGGCGACGGGCCGGCTTTTTTCGCGTCGTTCCTCGGCGGTTTCCTCCTGCTCGCCGTTGGGGTCTGGCTACAAGTAAGTCGGGATCCGCCGGTCTGGGCCTATGCCGTCCTGTTCGTCATCGGCGCCATCCTCATCGTCGGGCTCATACGACCGCTCAAAGGACTGCTGACCGCCCTGCAGTTCATCAACAAGGCCGAACAGGGCCGTTTCGAGCCATGACGTCCGGCCTGCGCTCGCTCCTCGCCCCCACGCTCTGCACCTTGCTCGCCGTCATGCTGCTTGCCGGGTTGGGCGTCTGGCAACTCGAGCGGCTCGCCTGGAAAGAGGCCCTGCTCGCGCGGATCTCTGAGCGAGCGCACGCCTTACCACAGCCGCTCCCCCCGATCCCGCAATGGGGTAGCCTCAAGCCGGACGACTATGAATTCCGGCATGTCGCCCTCGCGGGCACGTTCGACAACGCGAAGGAGACGCTGATCCTGCGCGCCTCGGAGGACGGGCCGGGATACCACGTCATCACGCCCCTGCGCCTCGCCGATGGCGGGAGTATCCTGGTCGATCGCGGGTTTGTCCCGATGGCGCTCAAGGAGGCGCGAAGCCGCAGGGCTGGCGAGCCGGAGGGAGTGGTCCGCCTGACCGGTCTCCTGCGCGCACCTGAGCCGCGCAACGCGTTCACGCCCGACGACGACGACGCACGCGGCCAGTTCTTCACGCGCGACCCGGCCCGCATCGCCGCCCACGACGGGCTGGTCGATGCCGCCCCTTTCTCGGTCGACGTCGACCCGACGATCGCCAGCCCCGGAGGCTGGCCGAAACCCGTCGGCGCGACCCTCAACATCCCCAACAACCATCTTTCCTACGCGCTGACATGGTTCGGCCTTGCGCTCGGCCTGCTCGGCGTCTTCATCGGCTATGCATGGTCCCGCCTTTCATCGTCGGGGCGTGTCGGGAAGCTTACGCGAGCGACCGAGATGAAACCTCACCAGCTTTGATCAGCAGCCAGCGAGCTCGGGTGTGAACTATATTTCGACACGGGGCGAGGCGCCTCCCCTGTCATTCAGCGAGGCGATGCTCGCGGGGCTCGCACGCGATGGCGGCCTGTATCTTCCGCAGAGTTACCCGCGCCTCTCGGCGGAGACGATCGCGGGTTTCGCCGGCATGCCCTACGGCGACGTCGCTGAAGCCGTCCTGATGCCCTTCATCGGGAGCGACTTCGACGCGCCTACCGTCCGCGGCATGATCAAAGCGGCCTACGCGGGTTTTCGGCACGCCGCGATCGCGCCTCTCCAGCAGATCGACGACAACCTCTTCCTTCTTGAACTCTTCCATGGACCGACGCTCGCCTTCAAGGACCTGGCGATGCAGCTGCTCGCCCGCTTCATGGAGCACGTCCTGACGCGCCGCGGCCAGCACGCGACCATCGTCGGCGCGACATCCGGCGATACCGGCGCCGCCGCCATCGAGGCCTTTCGTGGACTGGCCAATGTCGACGTCGTCATCCTTTATCCTCACGAGCGGGTCAGCGCGGTCCAACGACGGCAGATGACCACGGTAGACGGCGACAATATCCACGTCGTCGCGCTCGAGGGCACTTTCGACGATTGCCAAGCGGCCGTGAAGGCGCTCTTCAATCACGCGTCCTTCCGCGACGCTTACGGCCTGTCCGGCGTTAACTCGATCAACTGGGCACGGGTGCTTGCGCAGACTGTGTATTACTTCACCAGCGCCGTCACTTTGGGTGCGCCGCATCGCAAGGTGTCCTTTACGGTTCCGACCGGCAATTTCGGCGACATCCTCGCTGGCTGGATCGCCAAGCGAATGGGCCTGCCGATCGAGCGGCTGGTCGTCGCCACCAACGATAACGACATCCTGGTGCGCGCGCTCGAAACCGGCGCGTACGAGACGCGCGGCGTCCGTCACACACAGTCGCCGTCGATGGACATTCAGGTCTCGTCGAATTTCGAGCGGCTGCTGTTCGAAGCGGGGGGTCGCGATGGGACGCGCATCCGTGCGTTGATGGACGCCCTGAAGCAGTCGCGCGGGTTCACGGTCCCAGAGCCCACCCTCGCCGCACTGCGCAACGAGTTCGACGGCTATGCGGCGAACGAGGAAGAGACCAGTGCGGAGATCGCCCGCTGCTGGCATCGCGCGTCGGAGCTCGTCGATCCTCACACGGCCGTCGGCGTCCATGCCGCCCGCAGGCGCCTTTCGCGTGATCCGACGACGCCGATGATCGTGCTCGGCACAGCGCACGCGGCCAAATTTCCCGACGCGATCGAACGCGCCATCGGTCTTCGGCCGCCGCTGCCGGCGCACCTCGCCGATCTGCTCGGGCGGCAGGAACGGTTCTCGGTAGTGGCGAACGATCAGGCTGCCATCGAAGGATTTATCCGCGAGCGCGTGGATCAGAACCGGGCCGTGAGAACGGCCTCGTGAGCATCGCCGTCACCGAGCTGCCGTCTGGACTGCGCATCGTCACCGACTCGATGCCGCACCTCGAGACGGCGTCCCTCGGCGTCTGGGTCGGCGCCGGCTCGCGTCACGAGGCGGCGCACGAGCAGGGCCTGTCGCATTTTCTCGAACACATGGCCTTCAAGGGGACGACACGGCGTTCGGCCCGGGCCATCGCCGAGGAGATCGAGGCGGCGGGCGGCGATCTCAACGCGGCGACGGGTGTCGAGCAGACCGCATACTACGCCCACTTGCTCGCCGCGGACACGGGGCTCGCTCTCGACATCCTCGCCGACATCCTGATGGATTCGACGTTTGCGGAGGACGAGCTCGAACGGGAGAAGGGCGTCATCCTTCAAGAAATCGGCGCCGTCGAGGACACGCCCGACGACCTCGTTTTCGATCTCCTCAACGAAACCGCGTTTCCGGATCAGCCGATCGGTCGCCCGATCCTCGGATCGCGCGAGAGCGTCGCCGCTTTCGACCGCGACGCGATCAGCCTCTATCTCGCAAACCATTACCAGGGCGGAGCGATGGTCGTGGGCGCGGCCGGCGCCGTCGAGCATGTGCGCATCGTTGATGAGACGCAAGCGAGGTTCGAGGCGGTTGCCATGCGGAAGGCAACTCCGCCGCCGGCCGCGGCGCGCTATGCCGGGGGTGAAGCGCGTCTGAAACGCCGTTTGGAGCAGGCCCATATCGTGGTCGGTTGGGAAGGCGTCGACTACAAGCATCCCGATCACTACGCTCTGCAGATTTTTTCCTACGCGACAGGTGGCGGAATGTCGTCGCGGCTGTTCCAGGAGGTTCGTGAAAGGCGCGGGCTCGCCTATTCCATCTATACCTTCAACTCGGCCTATTCAGATGCGGGCTTATTCGGCTTCTACGCTGCGACCGGGGCCAAGGACGTGGCCGAGTTGATGCCGGTCGCCCTCGACACCTTGGCTGCCGCCACCGAGGATCTCCGAGAGGACGACATCCAGCGCGCCAAGGCGCAAATGAAGGTGTCTCTGCTCGTGGCGTTGGAATCGGCGACGTCCCGCTCCGAGCAGATCGCCCGGCAGCTGCTCACGTTCGGGCGCGTCATTCCCCGCGAGGAGATGATCGGGCGCATCGAAATGTTGAGCCTGGCCGAGGTCCGCAGCGCCGGCGCGCGCGCCCTGCGCTCATCGCCGACGGTCGGTTCCATCGGCCCAGTCTCGAAGGTGCCGACGCCTGACCGCGTCGCGGCACGCATCGGGCTCGGCTGATGGCGCTGTTTCGCATCGGACCGACCAGCGACAGCGCCAATTTCGTCCGCGGCGAAGGCATCTACCTGCGTCCGCCGGAGATGCACGATTTCGAGCAATGGGCCGCCCTGCGGCATCTCTCGCGAAGATTCCTGACGCCGTGGGAGCCGACCTGGCCGAGCGACGACCTGACTCGCGCCGCCTTCCGCCGCCGGCTGCGCCGCCATGCCGGCGAGATCGGCAACGACGACGCCTACCCTTTCCTGCTCTTCCGCGAGTGCGACGATGCTCTGCTCGGCGGCCTGACGTTCGGACAGGTGAAGCGCGGCGTCGCCCAGGCCGCTACACTCGGTTACTGGATGGGGCAGCCCTTCGCCGGACAGGGATGGATGGCGCGCGCCGTGCGGGCGGCCACCGGGTTCGCGTTCTCAACCCTGCGGCTGCATCGCATCGAGGCCGCTTGCCTGCCGGCGAACGAGGCCTCGATCCGCCTCCTGACACGGACGAACTTCCATCAGGAAGGTTTGGCGCGAGCCTACCTGCGCATCAACGGAGTCTGGCAGGACCACTTGCTGTTCTCGCTGCTCGAATCCGATCCATTTCCGCTGCGTCTACCGCGTCGCCACTGAAGGCGTGCGCTGCCCGAAGGGCTAGACTTGCCCTGTCTTCGGGCAGCGCTTAGGGTTCGTGCGCGGTGACACGGGTCGGGGCCTGAGTCACACCTGCATCGAAGCGTCGCGGACGTTTGTCTTGGGGAAGCCGTGACGTTTCTGCGACGCGTTATCGCCAGCTGTCTCTCCCTGCTCGTCCTGTTCGGCAGCATGCTCCCGGCGCAAGCGATCGAGTCGACACGCATTCCGCTCGACGCGCCGGCGATCGACCTCACGAAGGCGGTCGAGAGCTACTCCTCGCAAGGCGATCGCCTGCTCGTCTCCACGGCGCCCGGCTCGGACGGAATCGTCCGGCGCATCGAGGTCCGCGCCAAGGACAGCGGCACCCGGCCGAACTGGATCGTCTTCGCCCTGACGAACGACACCGACGAGCAGGTCGAGCGCCTCATCGTCGCGCCGCATTTCCGGCTCGTCGGGTCGGGCGTGATATGGCCCGATCTCGGCGCCATCCGCGTCTCGGCCATCACGGCCAGCCAGGGCATCGCGCCCGAGCGGGAGGATTCCTCGTCGGACGCTGACGTGTTCCGCCTGACCCTCGATCCCGGCACGACGATCACCTACGTCGCCGAGCTGCGCACCGCGAACCTGCCGCAGCTCTACCTCTGGGAGCCCGACGCCTACAAGGACAAGGTGACGAGCCTGACCCTCTACAAGGGAATCGTCATCGGCATCGCCGGCCTCCTCGCGCTGTTCCTGACGATCGTGTTCGTCGTCAAGGGAGCGGTGATCTTCCCGGCTTCCGCGGCCCTGGCCTGGGCCGTGCTCGCCTACGTCTGCATCGATTTCGGGTTCTGGGACAAGCTCTTCGGCACCACCGGAACGAGTGATCGCGTGTGGCGCGCCGGCGCCGAGACAACACTGTCGGCGACGCTGCTCGTGTTCCTCTTCGCCTACCTCAACCTGAGCCGGTGGCACGTGCGCGCGTCGCGCGTCGCCGCCGTCTGGCTGGTGTTCCTCGTCGCCTTGATCGCGTTCGCGGTCTACGACGCGCCTGTGGCGGCGGGCGTCGCCCGCATCTCGCTTGCGACGATCGCCGCCGTCGGCTTCATCCTCGTCCTGTACCTTTCGACCCATGGCTACGACCGCGCGGTGATGCTGATCCCGACGTGGTCGCTACTCCTCGCCTGGGTCGTCTGCGGGAGCTTCACCGTCACCGGCATCCTGACGAACGACCTCGTCTCGCCGGCCTTGATCGGGGGGCTCGTGCTGATCGTCATGCTGATCGGCTTCACGATTCTGCAGAACGCCTTCGCCGGCGGCGGCCTCGGCTCGGGCTCGGTCTCGGACGCGAGCCGCAAAGCGCTCGCGCTGACGGGATGCGGCGACATCATCTTCGATTGGGACGTGCCGGCCGACTACGTCTACGTCAGTCCGGAAGTCGAAGTGCAGCTCGGTCTCCCGCGCGGAACTCTGGAAGGTCCGGCCGCCAACTGGCTTGATGTCCTTCACCCCTTCGAGCGCGACCGTTATCGCACCTGCCTCGATACGGTGCTGGAACAGCGGCGCGGACGCATCAACCAGGAGTTTCGGCTCCGCGCCGCCGACGGCCACTATTTCTGGTACGTCATGCGCGCTCGACCGGTAGTCGGCCCCGAAGGCGAGGTCATTCGGGTCATCGGGACCTTGTCCGACATCACCGAAGGCAAGGTCGCCGAGGAACGTCTGCTGCACGACGCGATCCACGACAATCTGACGGGCCTGCCGAACCGCCAGTTGTTCTTCGACCGGCTCGAGGCCGCCCTGGCTTTCGCCGGCAACGATCAACGTCTCCGCCCGGCTGTCTTCTGCATCGACGTCGACCGCTTCAAGAAGATCAACGAGAGCGTCGGACTGTCCGCCGGCGACTCGATCCTGCTCACGTTATCCCGGCGGTTGTCGCGATTACTCAAAGCGCAGGACACGATATCGCGGCTCAGCGCCGATCAGTTCGCTGCTATCATCATCTCCGAGAGCGATCCGGATCAGATCGTGGCGCTGGCCAACGTCGTGCGCCGCGCCCTGTCGACGCCGGTGACCTTCGCCGAACGCGAAATCCCGCTGACCGCCTCAATCGGCCTCGCCCTTTACGACCCGCAACTCCACCCGCGCCGGGAGGACATGCTGAAGGACGCCGAGATTGCGATGCGGCATGCCAAGAAGGGCGGCGGCAATCGCATCGAGGTGTTCCGGCCGGCGATGCGCACGTTGCGTTCCGATCGTATCGCGATGGAGTCCGACCTACGCCGCGCCCTCGACCGCGGCGAGATCAAGGTCTTCTTCCAGCCGGTCGTTCGTCTCGAGGATCGGACGGTGGCCGGGTTCGAGGCGCTGCTGCGGTGGGACAATCCGCGATTGGGTCGGCTGGGACCGTCCGAGTTCATCCCCATCGCGGAAGAGACCGGTTCCATCGTCGACCTCGGGATCTACGCGCTCGAGCGCACGGCGCGCGAACTCGCGGCATGGCAACGGGCCCTCGATGTCGACCCGCCGATCTTCGCTTCCGTCAACGTCTCCTCGCGCCAGTTGCTCCGGCACGATCTCCTTCATGACGTCAAGGCTGTGCTGGCCCGCTGCGACGTGATGCGCGGCAGCCTCAAGCTGGAGCTGACCGAAAGCCTGGTGATGGAAAATCCAGAGTATGCCGCGCAGATCCTGACCCGCATTCGCGAACTCGGCGCGGGACTGTCACTGGGCGATTTCGGGACCGGGTATTCGTCGCTATCCTATCTCCAGCGGTTTCCGTTCGACACGATCAAAATCGACCGATCGTTCGTTCACAACGCTGCCTCGAAGGGAAGCAAGCCGGTGATTTTACGCTCCATGGTAGCATTGGCGCACGATCTCGGCATGGAGGTCGTCGCCGAAGGCGCTGAGTCGGAATCCGACGCAATCGAGCTCTATCAGCTCGGCTGCGAGTACGCGCAGGGCTATGCCTTCGGCCATCCGATCAGTGCAATGGACGCCCGCAAACTGGTCGGCGCGGCGACGATCGCGGCATGAGAACTCTCCCCGAGATCCTCGCCTCCGTCCATTCCATCGCAATTGTCGGACTGTCCGCCAACCCGCAACGCGACTCGAACGACGTCGCCCGGTTCCTCGTCGCCAGGGGCTACAAGTGTTTCGGCGTCAACCCGGGTCTGGCCGGCCAGACCGTCGACGGCATCCCAGTCGTGGCGACGCTTGGCGATTTACCCGAGCCCGTCGACATGATCGACATCTTCCGTGCCTCCGACCACGTCGACGCTCTGGTCGGTGAGGCGCTCGCGCTCGACGCTCGGCCCGATGTGATCTGGATGCAGCTTGGCGTCGTCAACCAGGCAGCCAAGAAGCAAGCCGAAGCGGCGGGGCTGACCGTGGTCATGGACGCCTGCCCCAAGGTGGTTCTCGGCGGCCATTGATACGTCGGTGCTAGGCTTTCATCACCGCGTACCCATCGCCCCTCAGCTCCTGCAGGCCGACCAGGGCCGCGTACACGGCGCGCGTCCATTCTTCGGTCTGCCCATGTCGATGTTCCTGCGCCGTCGCGAGCGCCTCCTCGACGGGAATCAAATTTTCCTCGAGCTGCGCTTTGAGGCTTGCGAACGCGAGGATCTCCGCGACCCGCCGGTTCTCCAGAGGCGCGTCATTCATAAGGGCGAGGCTGCTGTCGAGCATGGCGGATCTCTATTTTGCGAGGTCCGCCTCAAATAGTTCGGGGAGGTGCGAAGGTCAGCGGGTCACTTGACGCATCTGGCGTTTTCTCGGAAGCCGAGTTGATCACCGCCGGGAAACACCGTGTCCGTCGTTCAGCCCTCGTCCGATTTCCTGACCACGCTGCAGGAGCGCGGCTTCATCCACCAATGCTCCGATCTCGCCGGCCTTGACGCCAAGGCGCGGAGCGGCGGATTGGTGGCCTACATCGGTTTTGACTGCACGGCGCGCTCCCTTCATGTCGGTTCGTTGCTTCCCATCATGCTTCTGCGCTGGCTTCAGAAGACTGGGGGCAAGCCGATCGTTCTCGTCGGCGGGGGGACGACTCGCGTCGGCGACCCATCGGGAAAGGACGAAAGCCGGAAACTCCTCTCGATCGACGACATCGAAGCGAACAAACGTCAGCTGCAGAAGGTCTTCGCGAGCTTTCTGACGTTTGGGGCCGGTGCCGACAACGCGATCATGGTCGACAACGCCGATTGGCTGACGCAGCTCGCCTATATCGATTTTCTACGCGAGGTCGGGCGGCACTTCTCCGTTAATCGCATGCTTTCGATGGACTCGGTCAAGCTCCGTCTCGAGCGTGATCAGGAGCTGTCGTTTCTTGAATTCAACTACATGTGCTGCCAGGCCTACGACTTCGTCGAGCTTTCGCGTCGCTGCGGCGCGGTCCTGCAGATGGGCGGCTCCGACCAGTGGGGCAATATCGTCACCGGTATCGACCTTGGCCGCCGGATGGGAGCGCCGCAGCTCTACGCCCTGACGACGCCGTTGCTGACCACCGCCGCCGGACACAAGATGGGGAAGACGGCGCAGGGCGCCGTGTGGCTCGACGACGACCTCCTTTCGGTGTTCGACTATTGGCAGTTCTGGCGCAATTGCGACGACGGCGACGTCGGGCGCTTCCTCAAGCTGTTTACCGAACTGCCGCTCGACGAGATTCGCCGGCTCGATGCGCTCGACGGCGTCGAGATCAACCACGCAAAGAAGGTTCTGGCGACAGAGGCGACAGCCCTGCTCCACGGCCGAGCAGCGGCCGAAATGGCTGCGGACGCGGCGCGCCGGACGTTCGAAGATGGAGCGCTGGCGCAAGGCCTTCCGAGCGTCGAGATTGCGACGACGGACCTGTCGGCCGGCCTCGGCGTGCTCAATGCCTTCCATAGAGCCGGACTCGTCGCCTCCACCGGCGAGGCCCGGCGCCAAATCAAAGGCGGCGGCCTACGGGTCAACGACACGCCGGTCACGGACGAGCGTGCCGCGCTGCACGCGAGCGACCTGAGAGATGGTGCGATCAAGCTGTCGCTCGGCCGCAAACGACACGTTCTCCTGAAGGTCGTTTGACGGTGAAACGATGCTGCGCCGGCTTGCGCCGCTGCGAACCTGCTTCGGGCTATGCCGCCTGCTTGGCCTTGAGCACCTCGTCGATCGACGAGGTGACGTCGGCGATCGGTGCCATACCATCCACCACATGCAGCTCTCCGATGCTGCGGTAGAAGTCCGACACAGGCGCGGTCTGCTGGCGATAGGTTGCAAGGCGCTGGCGGAAAGCGTCGGGATTGTCGTCATCGCGGATCTGGCCGCCCTTGGCCCTCGTCTCGGCGACGCGTTTTTCCATACGCTCGGCGAGTGCCGTTTCGTCGACCCTGAGTTCAATCACGGCATCGAGCCGCATGTCCTTTTTGGCGAGAAGCTCGTCCAACGCCTTCGCCTGCGCGACCGTGCGCGGAAAGCCGTCGAGGATGAACCCCTTCGCGGCGTCCGGCTCTTCGATGCGATCGCCGATCAGGCTGATCACGATCTCATCGGACACGAGCTTACCCTCGCTCATGATCGCCTGTGCCTGCTGACCGATCGGCGACCGCGTCTTGACGGCAGCCCGCAACATGTCGCCGGTCGAGAGCTGCGGGATGCCGAACGTGCTCATCAGCCGGGCGGATTGTGTGCCTTTGCCGGCGCCGGGCGGTCCGAGCAGAATCAGCCTCATCGACGTCTTCCCCGCAGCTTGGACTTCTTTATTAGGCCCTCGTACTGATGCGCTTGCAGGTGGCCGTGGATCTGGGCGACCGTATCCATGGTCACGCTGACGACGATCAGCAGCGATGTGCCACCAAAGTAGAACGGCAGCGCCGCGTAGGAAATCAGTATTTCGGGGAGGAGGCAGATCACGGCGAGATAGGCCGCGCCGAGCACGGTGATGCGCATGAGGATCTTGTCGAGATGCTGCGCCGTGCGCTCGCCGGGCCGGATGCCTGGGACGAAACCGCCGTGCTTCTTGAGATTGTCTGCCGTCTCCTGAGGGTTGAACACGATGGCTGTGTAGAAGAAGGCGAAGAACACGATCAGACCAATATAAGTGAGCAGGTACAGGGGCCTGCCGTGGCCGAGGTAGGTCGTGATCAGCCCGAGAAACCCGGTCGATGCACCACCTTGCGAGAAGTTGGCGATCGTCGTGGGCAGCAGCAGCAGCGACGAGGCGAAGATCGGCGGGATGACGCCGGATGTGTTGAGCTTGAGCGGCAAGAACGACGTCTGCCCCTCGTAGACGCGGTTACCCTGCTGACGCTTGGGATAGGTGATGAGCACGCGGCGCTGCGCGCGTTCCATGAACACGATGAAGGCGATCACCACGATCGACATGACCGCGATGACAAGGATCAGCCCGGCCGAAATCGCGTGCTGGCGGCCGAGTTCGAGCGTATTGGCGATCGCCGAGGGGAACGCCGCGATGATGCCGGCATAGATGATGAGAGACGAGCCGTTGCCAATGCCGCGCGACGTGATCTGCTCGCCAAGCCACATCAGGAACATCGTGCCGCCCATCAGCGTGAGCACGGTCGAAATGCGGAAGAACCAGCCTGGATCGGTGACGACGTTCTGCTGCCCTTCGAGGCCGACCGCGATGCCGTAGGCTTGAAAGATCGCGAGGACGACGGTGAGGTAGCGCGTGTACTGGTTGATCACCTTGCGGCCGGACTCGCCTTCCTTCTTCAGCGCCTCGAGCGTCGGGATCACCGACGTCATCAGCTGGATCATGATGGAAGCCGAGATGTAGGGCATGATGTTGAGCGCGAAGATCGCCATGCGCTGCACGGCTCCGCCCGAGAACATGTTGAAAAGCTCGAGCACGCCCTGTCGGTGGCTGGTGAAATTGGCCTGGAACGCGGCGGGGTCGATGCCTGGCATCGGGATATACGTTCCCAGGCGATAGATGATCAGAGCGCCGAGGGTGAACCAGATCCGCTTCTTGAGTTCGTCCGCCTTGGCGAAGGCACCCCAATTCACGTTCGCCGCGAGCTGTTCTGCCGCCGATGCCATGGGGGTTGCTCCTGAACCTTATTCTTCTTGCGCAATCTCTTTCGCGCGAGTGGCGCGGAGCGTTTCAGCCCCGTGCCTCACATAAACCCCGGCGGCCTGTCTGTCAGCCCGACCTCGCGCGGCGAGGCGCGTCAGGCTTCCGCCGCCGGATCACTCGCGGTCGCGACGAGCAGCTTGATGCTGCCGCCGGCCTTTTCGATAGCGGCAACGGCGCTCTTCGAGGCGGCCGCGACCTCGAACGTCAGCGTCGCGGCGAGGTCGCCCACGCCGAGGATCTTCACGCCGTCGCGCGGCTTCGAGCACACGCCTGACGCCACCAGCGTCTCGATCGTGATCGGCTCCCCCGCTGCGAGCTTGCCGGCATCGACCGCCTGCTGGATTCGGCCGACGTTGACCTCGTTGTAGTCGGTCGAGAACGGGTTCCAGAACCCACGCTTCGGCAGGCGCCGGTGCAAGGGCATCTGGCCGCCCTCGAACCCCTTGATGGAGACACCGGTGCGGGCCTTCTGGCCCTTGACGCCACGGCCTGCGGTCTTGCCCTTGCCGGAGCCGATGCCACGGCCGACGCGCATCCGGTTCTTGGACGAGCCGGGGTTGTCGCGGATGTCGTTGAGCTTCATCTCGAAACCTCCCTAGACCACGACGCGGACGAGATGGGCGACCTTGGCGATCATGCCACGGACGGCCGGCGTGTCTTTAAGCGACGAGCGGCGCCCGAGCTTGTTCAGCTTCAACCCGATGAGGGTCTGCCGTTGGTCCCCCGGACGGCCGATTGGAGACCCGGTCTGCTCGACCGTCACCATGCCGTGCTTCTGTGCTGTGCTTGGTTGTGCCATGAGCGCTCGTCCTCTCAGGCTTCGGCCGGCGCGGCTTCGGCATCACCGCCGAGACGGCGGCTCTGCAGCAGCGACACTTTCATGTTGCGGCGGGCCGCAACGGCGCGCGGCGAATCCTCGGCCTTCAAGGCATCGAACGTCGCGCGGATCATGTTGTAGGGGTTAGACGATCCCTGCGATTTGGCCACGACGTCGTGCATCCCGAGCGTTTCGAAGATCGCGCGCATCGGGCCACCGGCGATGATGCCGGTCCCGGCCGGAGCGGCACGAAGGATCACTCGTCCTGCGCCGTGGCGGCCGTTGACGTCGTGGTGCAGCGTGCGGCCTTCGCGCAGCGGCACGCGGATCAGGCCGCGCTTGGCCGACTCGGTCGCTTTACGGATCGCTTCCGGCACTTCGCGCGCCTTGCCGTGGCCGAAGCCGACGCGGCCCTTCTGGTCGCCGACGACGACGAGCGCGGCGAACCCGAAGCGACGGCCACCCTTCACCACCTTGGCGACGCGATTAATGTGCACCAGGCGATCGACGAACTCGCTGTCGCCTGAGTCCCTGTTGTGGCGGTCGCGCCCGCGGCCGTCTCGTCCTTCAGCCATTCTCGTACTTCTCACTTACGCGGGTGAGAGATCCCTGCCCGCTCGCTTCGAAATCTGCGTCGACCCGGGCGGCGAAGGCCACCCGCGACGCGGGTTAGAACGTCAGCCCGCCTTCGCGCGCACCCTCGGCCAAAGCCTTGACGCGGCCGTGGTACATATAACCGCCGCGGTCAAACACGACCTGGGTGACCCCAGCCGCCTTCGCCCGCTCGGCGATGAGCTTGCCGATCACGGACGCCGCCTCGACGTTGGCGCCCGTCTTCAGGGCGCCGCGCTGGTCCTTTTCCAGCGAGGACGCGGCCGCGATGGTGCGCCCCGCCGCGTCGTCGATGATCTGACAATAGATCTGCTTCGACGACCGGTGGACCGACAGCCGCGGCTTGCCAAAGGCTCGCGCGCGAAGCGTCTTGCGGACGCGAGCCTTGCGCCGCGCGGATGATCCAGTTTCCTTTGCCATGAGCCGTGCCTCTTCGTGCCTTGCGGCCGCTACTTCTTCTTGCCTTCCTTGCGGAAGATGAATTCGTCGGAGTACTTCACACCCTTGCCCTTGTAGGGCTCCGGCGGACGATACGCTCTGATCTCGGACGCAACCTGCCCGACCTGGCGCTTGTCGATGCCGGAGATGTGGATCTCGACCGGGCGTGGCGTCGTGATCGTGATCCCGTCCGGGATCGCGAACGGCACGTCATGGCTGTAGCCGAGAGAGAGCTGCAGCACCTTGCCCTGGACGGCCGCCTTGTAGCCGACCCCGTTGATATCGAGCCTGCGCGTGAACCCGCTGGTGACGCCGAGCACGAGGTTGTTCAGCTGGGCGCGGGACATGCCCCACATGGCCTGAGCGCGTTTGGAGGCGTCGCGAGGCATCACGCTCACCTCGTCGTTGGCGAACGACACGGTGACGTCGTCCGGGCAGGTGAAATGCAACTCGCCCTTCGCGCCCTTCACCGAGACCTTCTGGCCGTCGACTTTGGCGGTGACGCCTTTGGGAATGGCGACGGGCTTCTTACCGACGCGTGACATGATCGTGTTCCTTATCTTCGCCGGGTCAGAAGATCTTGCAGAGCACTTCGCCGCCGACGTTGGCTTCGCGGGCGCTGTGATCGGCCATGACGCCTTTCGGCGTGGACATGATGGTGATGCCGAGACCGTTGGCGACGCGCGGCATCGCATCGACGGCGGCATAGACGCGGCGGCCGGGCTTTGACACCCGCGAGATCTCGCGGATGACAGGCTGGCCGTCATGGTATTTCAGCTCGATCTCGAATTCGGTCCGGCCGTTGCCGTACTCGGTCGTCGAGTAGCCTCGGATATAGCCTTCCTGCTCGAGCACGTCGAGCACATTGGCGCGCAGCCTGGAACCAGGACTCTGCACCTTGCCCTTGCGGCGCATTCCGGCATTACGGATGCGGGTGAGCATGTCGCCCAACGGATCGTTCATGGCGCGCCCTCCCTACCAGCTCGACTTAACGAGACCCGGGATCAGCCCCTTCGAGCCGAGCTCCCGCAGCGCGATGCGCGACATCCGCATCTTCCGGGTGAAGGCGCGCGGACGGCCCGACACTTCGCAACGATTACGGACGCGCTCGGGCGCCGAGTTGCGCGGGACTTTCGATAGGCGAAGGCGCGCCTCGAAACGCTCTTCCATCGGCAACGCATCGTTGTTGGCGATGCCCTTCAGCCGCTTGCGGCGCGCGGCGTACTGCTTGACCAGCTTGATCCGCCGCTTGTTGTTCTCAATCGCGCTTTTCTTCGCCATCGATCTATCCTGTGGTTACCGCGTTTGAGCCAACCGCAACTCGGCCTGGTGGCTCACTGCCGGAACGGGAAATTGAACGCCCGCAGAAGTGCGCGCGCCTCGTTGTCGGTCTTCGCCGTGGTGCAGACGATGATGTCCATGCCTAGGATGGAGTCCACCTTGTCGTAGTTGATCTCCGGGAACACGATATGTTCCTTGATGCCCATGGCGAAATTGCCTCGCCCGTCGAAGCTCTTCGCGTTCAGGCCGCGGAAGTCGCGGACGCGCGGAAGCGCGATGGTGATCAGGCGATCGAGGAACTCGTACATGCGCACTTTGCGCAGCGTGACTTTGGCGCCGATGGGCATGTTCTCGCGCACCTTGAACGTCGAGATCGCGTTGCGGGCGCGGGTGATCACCGGCCTTTGGCCGGCGATGAGCGCGAGATCCGCCGCCGCGAGCGTCACCTTCTTCGTGTCGTTGACGGCTTCCCCGACGCCCATATTGAGCACGATCTTTTCGATCACCGGCACCTCGAGCGGGTTCTTGTAGTTGAACTCCTCGATCATCTTCTGGCGCACGACTTCGTCGTAGTGGGTGCGCAGGCGGGGCGTGTAGCCTTCCGGCGCACCGAGGCTATCGGCGGACGCGGTCTCATAGGTGGGCGCACCACGACCGATCTTCTCGGTCGGGACCGCCTTGGAGTCCTTCTTGACGTCCTTGCCGCCGCCACCCTTGGCCCCCCCTTTGGCGGAGCCGCCCTTCGCTCCCTTGGGGTCAGCCATCAATCAAATCTCCAGAAAGCTTGGCGAAGCGGACCTTGCGGCCGTCTTCGAGGATCTTGAAGCCGACCCGGCTCGGCTTGCCGTCGCGTGGGTCGGCGATCAACAGGTTGGACAGGTGGATCGACGCTTCCTTCGAGACGATGCCGGCTTCCTGGTTCTGCGTCTGCTTCTGGTGCTTCTTGACGAGATTGATCCCGCGCACGACCGCGCGGTCCTCTTTAGGCATGACCTGCAGCACCTCGCCGGTCCGGCCCTTGTCGCGGCCCGTGGTAACGACGACCTTGTCGCCCTTCTTGATCTTGGCCGCCATCACAGCACCTCCGGCGCGAGCGAGATGATCTTCATGTGGTTGCGCGCGCGCAGTTCGCGCGGCACCGGTCCGAAGATGCGGGTGCCGACGGGCTCGGACTGGTTGTTGATGAGCACGGCGGCGTTGCCGTCGAAGCGGATCACCG
>CAXTFG010000031.1:0-24715 GCA_964243415.1 uncultured Beijerinckiaceae bacterium
ATGGCACAGGACAGCGACGCCGACGTCATCCTGCTCGCCGGCGTGCACTTCATGGCAGAAACAGCCAAGCTGCTGAACCCGGGCCGCAAGGTTCTCATTTCCGATACCAGCGCCGGTTGCTCGCTCGCGGAGTCGATCACCGCCGCCGACGTGCGGGCCCTCAAGGCGCGGCACCCGGGCGTCCCCGTCGTGGTCTACGTCAACACGTCAGCTGCCGTGAAGGCGGAATGCGACATCTGCTGCACGTCCGGAAATGCCGTGAAGGTCGTCGAGAGCCTGGGCGTGCCCAAGGTGATCATGATCCCGGACGAGTACCTTGCGCAAAACATCGGCAAGCAGACCGGTGTCGAGATGATCACCTGGGCTGGGCATTGCGAGGTGCACGAGCAGTTCACGCCCGGCGACGTCGCCGAGTTCCGCGACGCGCACCCAGGCGTCGTCGTCCTCGCACACCCGGAATGTCCGCCCAACGTCGTCGCCGTCTCCGACTTCTCCGGCTCGACGGCGGCGATGATCGATTTCGTGGGCAAGAGGAAGCCGCCGAAGGTGATGCTTCTGACGGAATGTTCGATGTCCGACAATGTTGCGGTGCAGCACCCCGATCTCGAATTCGTGCGGCCGTGCAATCTGTGCCCGCACATGAAGCGCATCACGCTCGGCAATCTCCGCCACTCGCTCGAGACGATGACGCACGAGGTGACGATCGATGCGTCCGTCGCCGAGCGTGCGCGCCGATCGGTGGAACGCATGCTGGCCGTCAAGTAGGAGAGCGGCGATGGGAACGCGAACGGACGTCCGTTTCGCCGAAGCACCGGTTATCGTTGGCGCCGGACTGGCCGGCCTGATGACAGCGTTGCACATGGCACCGTGTCCGGTGACCGTCCTATCGCCCGCACCGCTCGGCTTCGAAGCTTCGAGCGCCTGGGCGCAGGGTGGCGTGGCGGCGAGCGTCGGTCCCGACGACGAGGCGCCTCTCCACTTGGCCGATACGCTGGCCGCAGGCGCGGGCCTTTGCGATATCGGTGCGGCGCGGCGCATCCTTGACGAAGCCCCGCGCGCCATCGCCGACCTCGTCGCGATGGGCACGCGTTTCGATCGCGACGGTTCGGGGGCGCTCAAGCTTGGGCTGGAGGCGGCACACGGCCGTCGGCGCATCGTGCACGCCGAGGGCGATGCGACCGGACGGGAGATCATGCGCGCGGTCATCGCCGCCGTGCGCGTCTGTCGGTCGATCGAGGTGATGGAAGGCGTCGATGCGCGCCGCCTGCTGGTCCGCGAGGGCCGGATCGTCGGCGTCCTCGCCGCGCGCGGCGACCAGGCCATCCATCTGCCGACGAGCCGCGTCGTGATCGCCACGGGCGGGATCGGCGGGCTGTTCGCGCAGAGCACCAACCCGGCCGGATGCTTTGGCAGCGGTCTCGCCCTCGCCGCCCGCGCCGGTGCCGTTTTGAGCGACCTCGAATTCGTACAGTTCCACCCGACCGCGCTCGATGCGCCGGGAACGCCGGTCGCGCTGGTCAGCGAGGCGGTGCGCGGCGAAGGCGCCCCGCTTGTCGACGAGACCGGCCGCCGCTTCATGGCCGACGTGCCCGGCCGGGAGCTCGCGCCGCGCGATGTCGTCGCCCGCGCGATCTGGGCGGAGCACCAGGCCGGCCATCAGGTCTACCTCGACACGCGCGGTCTCTTTCCCGGCGGCTTCGCGGGCCGGTTCCCGACCATCGCGGCCGCCTGCCATGGCCATGGCATCGACCCGGACCGCGAGCCGATCCCCGTCCGCACCGTCGAGCACTATCACATGGGCGGCATCGCCGTGGACGGAGACGGACGCAGTTCGGTCGAAGGACTTTGGGCATGCGGCGAGGCGGCGCGCACCGGACTGCACGGCGCCAACCGGCTCGCCAGCAACTCGCTTCTGGAGGCCATGGTGTGCGCCCGTGCGGTGGCGGCGAGCGTGGCGGCGGCGCCGTGGCGGCCCGTCGGCGCGCACAGCCCGGTCGAGCTCCCGCCGAAGCCCGACCCGACTCCGCTCCGCGCGACCGTGTCGGAGACGGTCGGCGTATTGCGTGACCGCACCCGCCTGCTGGCCGGGCTCGAGATCCTGCTGCCGCTGGCCCGCAGCGGGGGTCTCCTCGGCGATCCGGCCCTGGTCGCCACCATGATCGCGGTGGCGGCGCTCGATCGGCGTGAAAGCCGGGGCGGCCACTACCGCACGGATTGGGAGGCGTCCGATCCCTGGCAGGCCAAATCGCGGTCGCTCACCATGGCGGACGCGCTGCGCATGGCGGACCATTTCACGGCACGCGTGGCGGCCTGATCCCATGGCCGTGCCGTCGCTGCCTGACGTCATGCTGGAGCCGATCGTCCGCGCGACGCTGCTCGAAGACCTGGGCCGCGCCGGCGACCTGACGACGGACACGATCGTGCCGGCGGACGCGCGCGCGCGAATGACGATCCGCGCGCGGCAGCCGGGCATCCTCGCCGGCATGGACATGGCCCGCCTCGCTTTCAAGGTCATGGACCCTGCGATCACGCTGGCGCTCGACAAGCACGATGGCGACAGGCTCGAACCGGCGGATGTGGTCGGCATCCTGGCCGGGCCTGCCCGCGGACTCCTCACGGCCGAACGCACGGCGCTGAACTTCCTCTGCCACCTCAGCGGCATCGCGAGTGTCACCGCCGCCATCGTTCACGCCGTCCGCCATACCAGGGCGCGGATCGTCGACACGCGGAAAACCACGCCGGGCCTGCGCGCGCTGGAGAAATATGCGGTGCGGGTCGGCGGCGGCGGCAATCACCGCTTCGGCGTCGACGACGCCGTACTGATCAAGGACAACCACGTCGCGATCGCAGGCGGCATTCGCCAAGCGATCGAGCGGGCGCGCGCCGGCATCGGCCATCTCGTCAAAATCGAGGTCGAGGTCGACACCCTGGCGCAGCTCGAAGACGCGCTCGCGATCGGCATCGATGCCGTGCTGCTCGACAACATGGCGCCGGCGATGTTGCGCGAGGCGGTGCGGATGGTGGCGGGACGCGCGGTCACCGAGGCATCGGGGCGCGTCACGCCGGAGTCCGCCGCCGCTATCGCAGAGGCGGGCGTCGACCTCATCTCGGTGGGCTGGATCACGCATAGCGCGCCGGTGCTGGATCTCGGGCTGGATTTCGAACCGGGCTAAAACGCCTGGCCTATCGGCGCGCGCTGTTCAGCGACCTTGCTTTCGTCCGGCATCGGCAGAGGCTATAGGGCGATGGATCTTTAGCTGGTGGATCGTGCCATGGACGCCAACGACAAGCCGGAGAACAACGGCTGGGCGCTGGACGTTGCCTCGAATATCTTCGAAAAGGTCGAGCACTGGATCACGGTCGGCATCGGCATCATTCTCGTTCTGGCGACGCTTCTGCTGCTGACGGGCTCGTTCTCGGACGTATGGGCCAGCCTGAAGCAGTGGCCGGAAACCGACAGCATCTTCCTCGTCGTCGACAAGCTCCTCTTCGGCTTCATGCTCGTCGAGATCCTGCACACGGTTCGGGCGTCTCTTCAGTCAAAGCAGCTCGCAGTCGAACCATTCCTCATCGTCGGCCTGATCGCGAGCGTGCGACGTATGCTGATCGTCACCGTCGAGTCGTCTTCGACGGGCGGCGCGATCACGCGTCCGAAGGAGTCCTTCGAGAACTCTATGATCGAGCTCGGGGTCCTCGGCGGTCTCACCATCGTCCTGATCGTTTCGATTTACCTCGCCCGGCGCAGCCGTGGTTTCGACAAGGCCACCGACGCCTAAAAGTGCCCGTCGCGCTTCCGGTTCAAGATGTCGCGCGAACACCGCGCGAGAACCGGTCGGGCGGCCCTGGTAGGAGCGGCGCCGGTGAGGAGTAGCGTCGATATTGCGGCGGCGAGAATGACAATGATCGTCATGGGAGCGTCCTTTCGGGGTTCATCTGTTGATGATGGACATGGTCATGACCCGCTCCTTCGGCCACCGATTGCGCGCATGGCTGATCGTCGCGCAGCTCGGGAGGACCGTCGACGCGGTCTAGCCGGCGAGACCGCGCGCGAGAGGTAGGATGCTCAGCGACCGCACGCCCTGTGCCCCGTGGATCAGCACGCCCTCGATGTCGGCCGTGGCGGACGGGCCGGTGTGAAACACCAGGTAGTTCGCGGTGGCGAACTCGGGCCGGGAATAGGCATGGTGCAGGTTGATGACGATGTCCGCCGGGTCGAGTAATACGACGAGGTGCTGGGCGAGATAGACCAGCGTGTTGACCCCGAGTTCGGTCTCGGTGAAGGCGACGGAGCCGGTCTCGGCGACGCCGAACGCCGCCCGTACGATCGCCACGTCGACGTCCGCCAGCGACGCTGGAACGGCGCCGGGGTCGAGCGCGCGTGTTCCGGCGATCTCCGGTACCTGCGAGAGCACCACCTTCGCGCCCGCGATCTTGTCCCGAACGGGCGCGAGCGGATCGCTCGGGGCCTGCTCGAGCAACGTGCCGCCCATCGCCAGAAAGGCCTTGCCGAACCGGCCGAGCAGGTCATCCGCGCGGCCGCCATCGAAGAACGGGACATCCGGCAAAGGCCGCGGCGCCGGCTTGTTGGCGCGCACGGCGGCGAGAATGGCGTTGCGGCTGCTCACGCGCCCTAGTCCTTGGGACGATCGGCCACGCGCGCAGCGGGTTTGGAGGCGCGGTTCTTCGCCCACCAGAGGTGGAAGCTTTGTCCCGGCGCGTCCGGGTTCTCGCGGCCTTTGCCCCAGGCGTTGAGGCGATTGTAGGTGGCAAAGCGCGGCAGATAATCGAGCGCGCTGTCGGCCGTAGCGATGGCGCGGCGATAGAGCTTCGGGTTGCCGAGCACCACGCCCGCCGCCCGCATCGCGGTCTTCTTGGCAAATGGCACCTCGTGCTCTTTCGCCATCACGCCACGCCACGCGTAGATCTGTTCGTGGAGGTTGATCTTGGTCGGGCATACGTTGGTGCAACTGCCGTTGAGCGTCGAGGCGAAAGGCAGGTTGGAGAACTTGTGCTTGTCGAAGGTCGGGTCGATGACGAGCCCGAGCGGCCCGGTGTAGGTGAACCCGTAGGAAAGGCCGCCGGAGCGCCGGTACACCGGGCAGGTGTTCATGCAGGCCCCGCAACGGATGCATTTCAGCGAGGTCCAGAACTCCTCGAGGCCGAGGCGCGCCGACCGTCCGTTGTCGACGAGAACGACGTGCATCGCCGCCCCCCGCCGCGCCGCCTTGAAATGCGAAGTGTATTGCGTGATCGGCGAGCCGAGCGCGCTGCGCGACAGCAGGCGGATGAACACGCCGAGGTCGCTGACCCGCGGCACCAGCTTTTCGATGCCGACGGAGGCGATGTGCAGCTTCGGCGTGTTCGCCGATAGATCGGCGTTGCCCTCGTTGGTGCAGGTGACGACGGCGCCGGTCTCGGCGACGATGAAGTTGCCGCCCGTCATGCCCGCGTCCGCGTCGAGGATGAGCGGACGGGTATGATCGCGCTGGCTCTTCGCAAGGTAGTGCGGATCGTCGTTGCCCGGCTCGGAGCCGATCGTCCGCGCGAAGACGTCGGCGACGTCGGAGCGAAGCTTGTGCACCGACGGCACCACGACGTGGCTCGGCGCCTCGTTGTCGAGCTGCTGGATGCGTTCGCCGAGATCGGTTTCGGTGATGACGATGCCGTGCTCGGTGAGGAACTCGCGCATCCCGCACTCCTCCGTGAGCATCGATTTCGACTTGATCAGCGTCCTCGCCCCCGCTGCACGCAGGATATTCAGCACGATCCGGTTATGCTCGGCGCCGTCCTTCGCCCAGTGCACGGTGACGCCGTTGACCTTGGCTGCCGCCTCGAACTGCTCGAGGTAGCTGTCGAGGTGGGTGAGCGTATGCTCCTTGATGCGCGAGGCGAGGTCGCGAAGCTCCTCCCATTCGTCGATGCCGTGGGCCTGCACGTCGCGTTTGCGGCGCAGATCCCAGAGCCGCTCGTCGTGGAATTTCTGGTGCTCGGGCGCGGCGAGGAAGCGCTCGGCGGCTTCGACATGGTCTATTCGGCCGCGGCGGACCTTGGCGCCGCGTGGCTGCGGCTCGCGCCGCCCCCTCCCGGCGGCATCGGGCTTCATCGGCTGGCTGTTCGTCTCGGCATGGCTGAGGCGCTCGCCGCCCTGTCCGCGCTCGGACTCGTCGTCGCGGGCGCGCAGATCCTCGTGTAGCAAGTCGTCCCCGCTCATTGCGCCGCTCCATTCAAGACTTGCGCGATATGGATGAACTTCATGGGTGATCGCATGCGTTCGGCGCAGCCTTTCTGGTGCATGAGGCACGAGGTGTCGGCTGAGACGATGTAATCCGCTCCCGCCTGGGCGTGATCGGTGACCTTGTCGCGGCCGGCCTTCACCGAGACAGCCTCCTCGAAGACCGAGAAGGTGCCGCCGAAACCGCAGCATTCGTCGGGTCGCGCCGGCTCGACCAGCTCGATGCCGTGTACCTTCGCGAGCAGGTCGAGAGGCTTGGAGAAGAACGGCGCGTTGAGCTCGCTGGCGCGCGCGTGCTCGAGTCCGCGGAGCGACCCGCAGCCGTTGTGCAGCCCGACCTTGTGCGGGAAGCTGGCCCAGGGGAAGGCGTCGACCTCGAGGACATCGTGGAGGAATTCGACGAGTTCGAAGGTGCGCTGCCGCACCGCCGTCACTTCGGCCGTCTGTTCGATGGCCGTGAACTTGGAGCGGACGTGATTGACGCAGCTGCCGGATGGACAAACCACGTACTCGTATCCGGCGAAATTAGCGACGAAGTTCCGTTCGGTGCCCGCCGCCTCCGCGTGGCAACCCGAATTCGCCATCGGCTGGCCGCAACAGGTCTGGTCGAAGGGGTAGTCGACCTCGCAGCCGAGCCGCTCGAGCAATTCCAGCGTAGCAACGCCGACTTCGGGGAAGAAGGCATCGATATAGCAGGGGATGAAAAGGCCGACCTGCATCAATCTTCTCAGGTTAGAGCACCGGCTTGGCAAGGGCCGCGCAATAGCAGAAACTCGGGCGCTCCGCCCCGGTTCGATGGTCACAGGCTTTTGCGTCGACAGAGACCGATCATCGCGACCGGCATCATGTGGTGTTCCTGCGCCGCATGCCTCGCGGCGTCTCCCGACACGTTCGCCGCGCGCCTCCGAGCGCTGGCCTCGATGGAAACGCTAAACGCCGAGCTTCTCGGCAGTCGCAGCGCGACGCGCACGCTCGAATCATGGTGCGCGGTGCATCGAATGGCAGCGCAACCGGCCCTCGTCGCCGTCCGCGTGGCGGATGTCGACAAGCCGGCGACCGATGCCCAGCGCAGGCGCCTTCAGGTCGGACCGAGCGAGCCGCTCAAGTATCGGCGCGTGAGACTGACCTGCGGCGATCACGTACTGTCGGAGGCCGACAATTGGTACGTGCCCGCGAGACTCACGCCGGCGATGAACCGGACGCTCGAAACCACCGACGTTCCCTTCGGCAGGGTGGTCGCGTCCTTGGAACCAACGCGCCAGACCTTCGCGGCCGAGGTCCGGTGGACGGTGCTGCCGCCGGGATGGGAGCTGCAGACGCCCGCTCCCGACCACCCCGAGAAGGCGCTCGACGTCCCTCCCGTGCTCTTCGAGCACCATGCCGTCCTTTACGACGCCGAACGCCGTCCATTCTCTGAGGTCGACGAGCACTACACGCGAGAGATTCTGGCGTTCGGGCCGACCCAGCGACAGTAATGTCCGAGACGGAGCGACAGCCCGCCGCATGACGGTTTGCAGGGCCGCACCGTTGGTACTTGCGGTACGCAATGAGGGCTGACATGAGCCAGGTGGCGGAGAAAACCGACCCAAAGCTGTGGGACAAGGTTAAGAGGAAGGTCACGTCGGGCGACCACGGCGGCAAG
Organism: uncultured Beijerinckiaceae bacterium; assembly: GCA_964243415.1. Lineage (GTDB taxonomy): Bacteria > Pseudomonadota > Alphaproteobacteria > Rhizobiales > Beijerinckiaceae > RH-AL1. The sequence goes on from CAXTFG010000031.1 coordinate 7,875, forward strand.
CCGGGCCAGTGGTCGGCGCGCAAAGCGCAAATGGCATCGGCCGAATACAAGAAGGAAGGCGGCGGCTACAAAGGCGGCAAGACAAAAGACAATCATCTCCAGCAATGGACCGAAGAGGAGTGGGGCACCAAGTCGGGCAAGAAGAGCGGCGACACGGGCGAGCGCTACTTGCCGAAACAGGCGCGGGACCATCTCAGCAAGTCGGAGTACGACCGCACGACCGCCAAGAAGCGGAGCGACTCGGCAAAGGGCAAGCAGTTCTCGGGTCAGCCGAAGGACGTCGCCGCGAAGACCAAGCCTTATCGCTCGACAGGTAAGGGCCAGCCGACCAGGTCGGAGCTGTACGAGCGCGCGAAGCAGCGCAACATTCCGGGCCGTTCGAAGATGACGCGCGCACAATTGGAAAAGGCCGTCGCCTGACGAGTTCGCTCCCTCGGAGCCGTCGAGCGGGGCGGCTTCGATCGTTTCGCAGGGTGTTCAAGGTAACGCTCGGGTGGCATAAGCAGGCTCGACAGCCGACCAAAGATGAGCACTTTCGGCGAAACGGTTGATGACGCCATGAGCGAACGAAAACGGTCTGACATGACCGACAGCTGCCCCTGTCGGGCAGACCTCTTCCCGTCCGGTCTTAACAGACGTGGCTTGTTGGTCGCCGCGGTCTCGACGGCAGGTTGGGCCGCGACGGGGCAGTCTGCCGAAGCCGAAAGCCGCGCGCCGCCCGGCGCCATCGCCTACGACGTCCCTGCCGATCCAACGAAGGTGCAAGGCCGACCGTCCGGAGAGGATGGCGGATACGGGACGCGGTCGCAGTTCGAAACGGCTGTCCGCGGCCCCTCGCGCTCGAACCGCTACACGACCTCAACCTACACGCCGCTCGGCGCGCTTCTCGGCAACGTCACCCCGTCGGGTTTGCACTACGAGCGTCATCACAATGGTATCCCGACGATCGACCCGGCCCGGCACTCGCTCGCCGTGCACGGCATGGTCGCGACGCCCAAGCGGTTCACCATGGCCGACATCCGCCGCTTGCCGGCCGTCAGCCGCCGCCACTTCATCGAGTGCTCGGGAAACAGCCTCGGGGAATGGCCGGGCCCCAAGGCGCGCACCGTCCAGGCCACGCATGGCCTGCTCAGCACCTCGGAATGGACCGGCGTCAAGTTTTCCGATCTGGCCGACCTCGTCGGATTGAAACCGGAGGCGAACTGGGTCGTCGCCGAGGGCGCCGACGGCGCGGTGATGACCCGCTCGATCCCTGTCGAGAAGATGCTGCGTGATGCGCTCCTCGCCTACGGCCAGAACGGCGAGGCGATCCGGCCGGAGCAGGGGTACCCCTTACGTCTCGTGCTGCCGGGCTACGAAGGCAACACGCACATCAAGTGGCTGCAGAGCCTCGAGCTGAGCGACACGCCTTTCATGTCGCGCGAGGAAACATCGAAGTACACGGATCTGATGCCGAACGGTAAGGCCTGGCAGTTCGTGTTCGAGATGGATGCCAAATCGGTCATCACATTTCCGTCGGGCGACATGCGCCTGCCCGGACCGGGCTTTTACGAGATCAGCGGTCTCGCGTGGTCGGGGCGCGGCCGGATCGCGAAGGTCGAGGTGTCCACCGACGGCGGCGTCACGTGGGAGCAAGCGTCGCTCGACGGGACGCCGGAGCCGATCTGCACGGTGCGCTTCAGGCAGTCGTGGCGCTGGGATGGACGTGCGGCGGTGCTGCTCAGCCGCTGCACGGACGAGACCGGTTATGTTCAGCCGACCCGCAATCGGCTCGTCGCCGAACGCGGCGTGAATGCCATCTATCACTACAACGGCATCCAGGCCTGGAGCATCGCCGGCAACGGGCAGGTCGCCAACGTCGCGGCGTGAGACGGTTGGCTTTCCCACGAAATCTTAAGACGCGGCGTATGGTATCCCGGCTCGTGCCGATCGTCGGAGCGATCATTGCGGTGTCGTCGGCGGCAGCGGCGGCCGAGATCAACGTCATGAGCGGCGGAGCACCGAAGGAAGCCCTCGCGGTCCTGATCCCGGCCTTCGAAAAGCTCACGGGGCACCACGTCAAGATGACCTACGAGGTGATCTCTGCGCTGCAGCGAAGGCTGGCCGGAGGCGCGTCGCCCGACATGGTCTTGATGCCGGTGCCAGCGATCGCGGAACTTGCCAAGGCGAACAAGCTGGACGACCGCGGCAGCGCGGCGGTCGGTACCGTCAAACTCATCGCCATCGTCCGGCAAGGGCAGGTACTGCCGGATCTATCGACCGCAAAGGCCTTTCGCGACACGCTGCTGAAAGCGCCGTCGGTCGTGTAGTCCACGCCGATGGCGACGCCGAGCGGCGCTCACATGGCGCAGATCGTGACGCAGCTCGGGATCGCGGAGGCTCTGCGGGGCAAGGTTACGTACCGGCCGGCGTTGGACGGCGGCGCCGAGATGGTCGCCAATGGTCAGGCGGCGATCGGGATCTATCCGTCGAGCGAAGTGGTGCGGGTGAAAGGCATCGCCCAGGCCGGTCCGCTCCCGCGTGAGCTCCAGCTTGTCATCACCTATGGCGCCGCCGTTTCGAGCGCCAACCCCGCTCCCGAACCGTCGCTGTCGTTCATCAGGTTCCTTGTCGATAGTCGCAACAAAGAGGTTTGGAAGACCGCCGGCTTCGATCCGTCTTGACGGCGTAGGCGCGCCGTTGAGCGCGCCGAACGCTTTAGTATCCTTTCGAACGATCGATTCCTTCCGGGAGACGTCCCGTGCTTCTGTATTCTCGTACGGCCGCCGCCACGAGAGCCGCGGCGGAGGCCATGCCCGTCGGCGCGGAGATGTGGGGCAGGATGGTCACGCCCGGATGCAGCCAGAACGGGTGGTCTCGAGGCAGCGGCTCACTCGCGAAAACGTCGAGCACGGCATGGGCGAGCCGTCCCGCAGCGAGCGCATCCAGCAGATCCGCGTCGACGAGATGAGCGCCGCGTCCGAAATTAACGAGGGCCGCGCCCTGTGCAAGGCGCGCGAAGAGACTCCGGTCCAGGAGACCACGCGTCGCTCTCGTGAGCGGCAGCAGGTTGACGAGCACGTCGGCGCCGTCCACAGCCCGCGCCAAACCGCTCTCGCCGGCGTACGTCGTCATGCCGCACACGCCCTTCGGCGAGCGGCTCCATCCCCGCACCGCGAAGCCGAGAGAAGCGAGTAGACCTGCCGCGGCACGACCCATCTCGCCAAGCCCGAGAACAACGACCTGGCGCGCGGATGTCGGTCTGGTCGCGTGCTGACGCCATTCCCGTCGACGCTGCTGTGCCGCGTAGGTGTGCAGGTCGCGGTGAAGGGAAAGGACGACGGCCGCAACCGCCTCAGCCATGAAGCGAGCCATGGCCGGATCGATAAGGCGGACGATGGGGACATCGGGAAGCGTCTCGTCCTCAAGTAGCCGGTCGATGCCGGCCCAAAGGCTGTGCACCCAACGCAGCCCCGGCAGCTCGCGCAGCGACCCAGGCGGGGGATTCGCCACGACGGCGATCTCCGCCGCGCCAACATCGGCGAAGTGACGAGGGGTCACGACGAACTCGTCGGGCATCGCGTGCGCCAGCGTCTCCCGCCACGCGATCTCCTCGGTATCGGGAAGGTTGGTCACGAGTAGCAGGGGTGCGTGCGGCATCTTAGGGCCGCAAGGGGAGGATCGATGAAGGGAGCTGCATGGCGATGATCAATTGCCGACATCAGCGTGGGGTCGTCGAACCCGGTTCATCGAAGCAGATCCGTCGCAAAGCGCCTCGAGTCGATTTAGCCTACCCGAGATCGGTTGGCGGGAGAGGACGTAGTCAGGCCGAGCTGGTTTCGGCCCAACGATCGAAGGTGTCTGTCGGTTGTTCCAAGCGCTCGAATGCGGTTCTTGCATCCAATCCGTTAAAAGCGCGGCAGCTCGGGGAAGGGCACCTTGCCGGCGTGGACGTGCATGCGACCGAGTTCGGCGCAGCGGTGCAGCGTCGGGAAGACCTTGCCCGGATTGAGCCGGTGCCCGGGATCGAAGGCGCACTTGAGGCGCTGCTGCTGGTTGAGGTCGATCTCCGAAAACATCGTTCCCATGAGATCGCGCTTCTCGACACCGACGCCATGCTCGCCGGTCAGCACGCCGCCGACCTCGACGCAGAGCCGCAGGATGTCCGAGCCGAACGCTTCCGCCCGCTCCGTATCCCCGGGAACGGAGGCATCGTAGAGAATCAGCGGATGCAGGTTGCCGTCGCCGGCATGGAAGACGTTGGCGACGCGCAGCTTGTACCGCTCCGCGAGCTCGTCCATGCGCCCCAGCACGTAGCCGAGCTTGGAGCGTGGGATGCTGCCGTCCATGCAGAGGTAGTCGGGGCCGATCGCGCCGACGGCGGGAAACGCGTTTTTCCGTCCTTGCCAGAACTGCACGCGCTCGGCATCACTGGTCGAGACCTTGATCGTCGTCGCCGCGTGCTTTTCGGCGATCGCCGACACCTTCTGGAGGAGGTGGTCGACCTCGGAAGCGGTCCCGTCGAGCTCGGTGATGACCAGGCTGCCCGCATCGCGAGGGTAGCCGCAGGGTTGGTAGTTCTCGGTGGCGATGATCGACTTATTGTCCATCATCTCCATGCCGCCGGGGATGATGCCGGAACCGATGACGTCGGCAACGAAATCGCAGCCGGCCTGCACCGTCGAAAACCCGAGGAGGACGCCACGCGCGACCTCCGGCTTCTTCAGGATGCGCACCGTAACCTCCGTCACGACGCCGAGTAGTCCTTCCGAGCCGGTCATCACGCCGAGAAGGTCGTAGAGCGAGGAGTCGAGGTGCTTGCCGCCGAGCCGGATCACCTCGCCGCCCATCAGCACCATCTCGAGACCAAGGATGTTGTTGGTCGTCAATCCATACTTGAGGCAGTGCACGCCGCCCGAGTTCTCCGCGACGTTGCCGCCGATGGAGCAGGCGATCTGCGACGAGGGGTCGGGCGCGTAATAGAAGCCTTCGTCCTCCACCGCCTTGGAGACGGCGAGATTGGCGACGCCCGGCTGCACGACAGCGCAGCGGTTCGGGTAGTCGATCTCCAAAACCTTGTTGAATTTGCCCATGGCGAGAAGGATGCCGTCCTCGAGAGGCAGCGAGCCGCCGGAGAGCGACGTCCCGCCGCCACGCGGCACCACCTTGACGTTCATATCCTTGGCGAGCGCCATGATCTTCGATACTTCGTCCACCGTCTCCGGCAGCACGACCACGAGAGGCATCTGCCGAAACATGGTGACCGCATCGCATTCGTAGGGGCGCATTTCGCGCGTGTTGGCGAGCACGTTGCCAGGTCTCACGATGGCTTCGAGACCGGCGACGATCTGCGCCCGCTTGTCCATGATCGCCGCTTCGGCTTTGGGCATGGTCAACGTCATGGCGCACTCCTCAAGCCGGCGGCACTCTGCCCTATGTAGGGCGCCGCGACCGCGAGGTCACGGTCATCAGAAGGGAAGATTGAACACGCGGGCCGGGACGAGTTCGCCACTTGCGATCGAGCCGACGGCGATCACGACGCCGGAACAGGCGGCATAGGCGAGCCCTTCGGGCGGCGCATCGGCGCCGCGCAGAAGCATCGATTGGCCTCGGCGGAGCCGTGAGGCGTCCGAGCGATCGACTAGGATGCGTGTCAATTCCCCCAGACCGGCCTCGACGCGTCGAAGCGCGGCAGCCGCACCCTCCGGGTCCTCCAACGCCGCGAGCGTGACGGCGTCAGCCTCGCCGAACGGTCCGACACGGGTGCGGCGCAGGGCGGTGACGTGACCGTAGCAGCCGAGCGCTCGGCCGAGGTCGCGCGCGATGGCGCGAACGTAGGTGCCCTTTCCACAGCGGGCCTCGAAAACCGTCGAGGGACCCTCGTCGGCGACGATGGCGAGGTCGTGGATGCTGACGGCGCGCGGCGCAAGATCTACGATCTCGCCGTCGCGGGCGAGATCGTAGGCGCGCTCGCCCGCGATCTTGATCGCCGAAAAGGCCGGGGGACGTTGTTCGATCGTCCCTATAAACCGAGGAAGCAGCCCGACGATGGCAGCCTGGTCGGGGCGCAGCTCCGACCGGGCGACGATCTCGCCGTCAGCATCGTCGGTATTGGTCTCCGCGCCCCAAAGGACGGTGAAGCGGTAGCTCTTCTCGCCATCCTGCACGAACGGCACGGTCTTCGTGGCCTCTCCGAAGGCCACGGGAAGAATGCCGGACGCCAGCGGGTCGAGCGTTCCGGCATGACCGGCCTTCTTGCCGTTGTAGATTCGCTTCAGCCGCGAAACCGCGTGCGTCGAGGTGATGCCGACCGGCTTGTCGAGCACGATCCAGCCGTTGACCTCGATGCGCTTGGAGCGGACCTGGTTCACGGGGCCTTATCCGGTGAGTGTGGCTCCTCCGGTTCGTTGGCGAGGTCCTGCCTGACCTTCGGCGAGTCGAGAATAGCATCGATCTTGGCGCCGTATTCGAAGCTGCTGTCGATCCGGAAACGAATGTCCGGGGCGAACTTCATCGTGACGCGATGCGCGATCTCGCTGCGCAGGAACTTACGATGGCGGTCCAGCGCTTTCAGCACCTCGTCCACATCCCGCCCGCCGAGCGGCATGACGTAGGCGGTCGCGAGCTTGAGGTCAGGACTCATCCTGACGTCGGGCACGGTGATGACTCGGCCTTCGAGGGCTGGATCATTGACGCTGCCGCGCGCGAGCAGATCGGACAGGGCGTGGCGGATGACTTCGCCGACGCGCAACATGCGCTGGGACGGCTCGCCGCCCTGCTGATGGATACGAGACATCGTTTTCTTCTTGGAGTGGTTCAGTCCCGCTTGGGACGGCGGCCCTCACCTGGGCCCGGTGGCGGAAGATGGGGATGTCTTCTGGTTTGGGAAGTGACGGACAGATGCTCAAACCATCTCTCCGTCACGACATGCATCCCAAGCTGAAGGCGCCGGGCGCTACAGCGTCCGTTGGATCGAAGTCACGTTGTAACACTCGATGACGTCGCCGACGCGCATGTCCTGGTAGGACTCGAACGCCATGCCGCACTCCTGGCCGGCGACGACCTCCTTGACCTCGTCCTTGAAGCGCTTGAGCGTCGACAGCTTGCCTTCGTGGACGACGACGTTGTCGCGGATGAGCCGGACGTGCGCACCGCGCTCGACCTTCCCATCGGTGATCCGGCAGCCCGCGACCTTGCCGATTTTCGAGATGTTGAAGACCTCGAGGATCTGCGCATTGCCGAGCATGTCTTCGCGCAGCATCGGGTCGAGCAGCCCTGACATCGCTGCCTTCACGTCATCCACGAGATTGTAGATGATGTTGTAATAGCGGATCTCGATGCCGCCCTGTTCGGCGAGCGCGCGTGCCTCTTTCAAGGCGCGAACGTTGAAGCCGATGATGATCGCCTCCGACGCCTGGGCGAGAGTGACGTCCGACTCGGTGATGCCGCCGACGCCGGCCTGCAGCACGCGGGCCGCGACCTCGTCGGTGTTGAGCTTCTCGAGCGTCGCGACGATCGCCTCGACCGACCCCTGCACGTCGCCCTTGATGACGAGCGGGAATTCCTTGCGGCCCGTCGCCTTGAGCTGGCTCATCATGTCGACGAGAGAGGATCGGGCGCCGCCGACCCGCGCCGCCGCGAGTTCGCGCTTCTGGCGATCGCGGTAATCGGTGATCTCGCGCGCCCGAGCCTCCGACTCGACCACGCCGACGCGGTCGCCCGCTTCCGGCGACCCGGAAAAGCCGAGGATCTCGACCGGCATGGAGGGGCCGGCCGACTGGACGTTGTTGCCCGCATCGTCGATGAGTGCGCGCACCTTGCCCCATTGCGTGCCGCCGACAACGAGGTCGCCGACCTTCAACGTCCCACGCTGGACAAGGACGGTCGCCACCGGGCCGCGGCCGCGGTCGAGCCGCGATTCGATCACGGTGCCTTCGGCGGGGCGGTCCGGGTTGGCCTTGAGGTCGAGCAGTTCGGCCTGCAAGGCGATCAGTTCGAGCAGCTTATCGAGGTTGGTCTTCTTGGTAGCGGACACCTCGACTTCGAGCACGTCGCCGCCGAGGGTTTCGACCTGCACGTTGTGCTGGACGAGTTCGCCACGCACGCGCTCCGGCTTCGCGTCCGGCTTGTCGATCTTGTTGATCGCCACGATGATCGGCACGTCGGCCGCCTTGGCGTGCGCGATGGCCTCCACCGTTTGCGGCATGACGCTGTCGTCGGCCGCGACGACCAGCACGACGATGTCCGTCACCTTGGCGCCGCGCGCCCGCATCTGCGTGAAGGCGGCGTGGCCGGGGGTGTCGATGAAGGTCACGTGCTGGCCGTTAGGCGCCGTAATCTGATAGGCGCCGATGTGCTGCGTGATGCCGCCGGCTTCGCCCGATTGGACGTTGGCGTGACGGATGGCGTCGAGCAGCGACGTCTTGCCGTGGTCGACGTGCCCCATGATCGTGACCACCGCCGGCCGTTGCAGAAGGTGCTCGTCGTTGTCCGGGCTGTCGAACAGTCCTTCCTCGACATCGGCCTCGGCGACGCGTTTGACAGTATGGCCGAGCTCCTCGGCGATGAGCTGCGCGGTATCGGCGTCGATGACGTCGTTGATCGTCGCCATCTGGCCTTGCTTCATCAAAAGCTTGATGACGTCGACCGCGCGCTCCGACATGCGGTTGGCGAGCTCCTGGATGGTGATCGTCTCCGGCAGGACGACCTCGCGCGTGAGCTTGTCTTTCTGCTCCTGCGGCTGACCTTTGAGACGTTGCGTGCGTCGACGGAACGACGCGACGGACCTCGTACGCTCCTCCGCACTGTCGCCAGTAGCGCTGGAGACGGTCAGGCGGCCGCGATCCTTCTGTCCGCCCGGAGTGGGCCGCGTCGGGGTGCGCGGCGGCATCACGACCTTGGTCGGAAGCCCGGGCCTGCGAATGATGCGTTTTGCGTCTTCCTCGCCCTCCACTGCGGGCCGCGGCGTCGCGAAGCCGGAGGCAGGCGATGATAGCGGGCGCGGTCCCGACGGCGACGAGAGCGGGCGCGGTCCCGGCGAGAACGGACGGCGGGGTGCGAAAGACGAGGGCTGCGAGGCGGGCTCGCCGCCGCTGAAGCGACGGGCCGCTTCGGCCTCGGTGCGCCGCCTTGTCTCGAGATCCTGGGCGCGGCGGATTTCCTCGTCCCGCTTGCGCGTTTCGGCGGCCGCACGCTCGAGCCGCTCGCGTTCGTCCCGCTCGGCGCGCAGTCGCGAGTCGAGCTCGGCGCGGCGCCGGTCCTCGTCCTCCCGTTCCTTAGCGCCGGAGAGGGCGCGCGTGCGCGCGTCACGTTCCTCTTCCGTCAGCGTACGTAGGACGACGCCGCGTGGCGGTCGGGGCGCTGGCGCGCTCGGCGTCGGAACGGCGGGAGCTAGGGATGAAGCCGCCGTTGTCGCTCGCACGGGCGCTGGCGAGACGGCTGGCTGCGGCCCTCTTGCCGGCGCTTTCGCGACGGGCGCAGCGGCCGCGGGGCTTTGCGTGGTGGTCGAAGATGGCCCCGGGCTCGTCGGGGCCGACGGCTGCGACGCAGGGCGTGCCGCGACCGGAGCCGGCGAGGGGGCGGCTGCAGGCTGTGGCGCAGAAATCGGCTCTGGGACGGTCGCCGGAGCCCGCGTGAGAGGCGGCGCGACTGGGGTCGGCGCAGGCGGGGCAGCTGACGGGCTCGCGACGGTGGGTCTGACGGGCAGGGTCGGCTTGGGCGCGACGTCGCGCGAGATGGCGCCATCACCTGGGCCGATCTGCCGACGCTTCACTTTCTCGACCACGACCGTCTTGGTGCGGCCGTGGGAAAAGCTTTGCCTGACGACGCCTGCCTCGACCGGTCGCTTCAGCGACAGCGTTTTGGAAGGGGTCTTCGTATCATTCATATGTGTTGCGTCCTAAACCCGTGCTCGACCGTGCGGTTCGTCCAATGAAGAAAACCGGGATGATCCCGGCCATGCCGTTCAGGCCGGAACTTCCCCGGCTGGGTCGGCGATTTCAGACACCACCGCGGACCGATAATTCATCAGTCGGCGACAGCGCGTCAGGAAAGCATGACCCGCCGGTCCCGCGGCGAGCGCCGCATGTATTACATTTGTGCGGCCCAAAGCCAAATCCAATTGCTCGCCGGAAAAGAGTTTGACGGATGCTTCGTTCGTCGTCGTCTGGCCAAGCCGGCGGCGTACCGCCTGGAGCTTGCGGATGCCATCGTCCGCCGCTTCCGCCGCATGAACGAGCATCGCCACCTGACCTGCGGCCAGAGCCGCTTCGACCTTGGCGAAACCGGTCGTCACCGCCCCGGCCTTATTGGCCATGGCGAGCGACTGAAGGGCATCCGACGCGAGGAGGTCCGCGACCGATTGGGCAAGTGCTGGATCGGCCCGCGCCTTTGTCTTCAACCCGCGGCTGAATGATTGACGCTTGACCGCTTCGGCAACGAGCGGTTCCGACGCAGTGACCCAGACCCCGCGACCGGGCAAACGCCGCCGAATATCGGGCACCACCTCCGCCTGGGGGCCGAGAACGAAGCGCACCATCGCATCGGGCGACGCCTTGCGCCGTGTGACGATGCAGGTGCGTTCGGGTCCGTCCTCATCCCTGTCCATTGCAGCCATGGTCCGGCTGGAGTCACATCGTCGCGTGTTCGGGTTCGGCAGCCTCTTCCGCATGGGTCGGGAGTTCGTCGATCCAGCCGGCCGACACGCGCGCCCGCATGATCATTGCTTCAGCCTCCTCGCGCGAAACCTCGAGACCTTCGAGGAAACCGTCGTGCTTGGTCGTTTCCGCGGCGGTGCGCTCGGTCCATCCAACGAGATCGTCCGTCGCGCAGCCGGCTAGGTCCTCAATGGACTTCACGTCGTTCTCGCCGAACTTGACGAGCATGGGCAGGGTGACGCCCTCGATCTCCTTCAAGTCGTCGGCGACGCCCAGTTCCTTGCGCTTGGCGTCGAACTCGGCATCGATGCGGGCGAGGAAGTCCTGCGCGCGCTGCTGGATCTCGGCCGCGGTGTCCTCGTCGAAGCCCTCGATCGACGACAGTTCGGATGGATCGACGTAAGCGAGCTCCTCGACGCTGCGAAACCCTTCCGACGCGAGCAGTTGACCGACAACCTCGTCGACATCGAGCGACTCCATGAAGCTCTGCGTGCGGTCGTTGAACTCTTTCTGCCGACGCTCGGATTCTTCCTGCTCGGTGAGGATGTCGATGTCCCAGCCGGTCAGCTGCGAAGCGAGGCGCACGTTCTGGCCGCGGCGGCCGATGGCGAGCGACAGCTGGTCGTCGGGCACCACGACCTCGATGCGGTTCGAGTCCTCGTCCAGCACCACCTTGACCACTTCCGCCGGCTGCAGGGCGTTGACGATAAAGGTCGCCGCATCGGGCGACCACGGGATGATGTCGATCTTCTCGCCCTGAAGCTCGTTGACCACTGCCTGCACGCGCGAGCCGCGCATGCCGACGCAGGCGCCGACGGGATCGATGGACGAATCGCGCGACGTCACCGCGATCTTGGCGCGCGAGCCGGGATCGCGGGCGACCGACTTCACCTCGATGATGCCGTCGTAGATCTCCGGCACTTCCTGGCGGAACAGCTTGGCCATGAACTGCGGGTGGGTGCGCGACAGGAAGATCTGCGGGCCTCGCGGCTCGCGGCGTACATCGTAGACGTAGGCGCGGGCGCGATCGCCGGGGCGAAACAGCTCGCGCGGGATCGATTCGTCACGACGGATAGTAGCTTCGCCGCGCCCGAGATCGACGATCACGTTGCCGTATTCGACGCGCTTCACGACGCCATTGATAATGTCGCCGATACGATCCTTGTATTCCTCGAACTGGCGGTCGCGCTCGGCGTCGCGCACCTTCTGCACGATGACCTGCTTGGCCGATTGCGCGGCGATGCGGCCGAAGTCGAAGGGCGGCAGTGTTTCCGCGATCCAGTCACCGAGCTGGGCTGCCGGATTCTTGCGACGCGCGTCGGGCAGCAGGATCTCAGTGGCGTCGTTATTGATCTCCTCAACCACGAGCAGCAAGCGGGAGAAGCGAACCTCGCCCGTCTTCGGATTGATCTCGGCGCGAACTTCGGTTTCCTGACCGTAGCGGGAGCGCGCCGCCTTCTGCATCGCGTCCTCCATCGACTCGAGGACGATCTGCCGGTCGATGGATTTTTCCCGCGCGACCGCGTCGGCAATCTGCAGAAGCTCGAGCTTGTTGGCAGAAATCGCCATCGGGTTACTCCTGGACGTCAGCGCGGTTTGGGGGTGCGCGGGTTGGCTTTGAAGCCGGCATGGACGCCGGCCGGAAGCAATGGTCTGGCCTTGGCTTGCCGGCCCGCGTTGCGCAAGGCGAAGCGGCCGGGGCCCTTGGTTGGCAGCGGCTCGGATGCGTTCTCCTCGCCTGTTTGGTCTTCGATCTCGCTCGCTGCCTGGCCCGCTGCTTTCGCGGCGCGGAGGGTTTCGCGGATGAGATTATCGGTCAGCACGAGACGTCCGTCGGACACGTCGGAAAGGGCGAGGCGCACCACCTCCGGTTCGCCCGGCTTGGCATCGAAACGTGTCAGGGACACGACCGGCGCCGCGACGCTTCCGTCGAGCGCATCGATGCGTCCGCGAAACCGCCGCCGTCCCTCGACGAGTGCGTTCAGCTCCACCTTCGCCTCGAAGCCGACCGCGCGTCGAAAATCCGACACCCGCATCAGCGGGCGATCGATGCCCGGCGACGAGATCTCGAGCCGGTACTCGCCCTTGATCGGGTCCTCGACGTCGAGCACGGGGGACAGCGCCTCCGTGATCGCCTCGCAGCCCTCGACGTCCATCGTTCCGTCCGGCCGCTCCGCCATGATCTGCAAAGTGGTGCCGTCCTGGCCCGAAAGCTTCACCCTGACAAGCCGGAATCCGAGATCGCGCAGCACGGGCTCGGCGACGCGGGCGACAGTGAGGGCCACGCCGCTTTCGTTGGAAAGGCGCGGCTCGTCAAGCAGACTGGCAGAGCGGTCGTCCAAGGGTGTTCCGGGTTTGATCGAAAGGAGTTAGACGAACAAAGGAGCTTAACGAGCAAAGAGCGGGTCCAGCGGGCCCACTATCAAACGGCTAGCGATGAGGTTGATAACAAGAGCCTATCTTGCCGCACGTGCCGGCGCAAGTCCCGTCGAAACGCGCGAGCGGGCTGCGCCAGCCAACCACCGAGACATCTCGTGGCGGACGACGTAAGCTCTATCCGTCCGCAAGGCTGTTGTGCCGCACGCGGCGGCGAACCGGGTTGAACTAAGTTCAAACGAGCGGAGAGGCTGCGTCGATGATGAACTTACGCGCAAATCTGATGAGGACCGGACAACTTGGGTTTGTCGCGGCCTTGGCGATGCTGGCAAGCGCCTTCGCAATACCGGCAGCTGCGGCAGAAGGCGAAGTCCTCGATGCCAAGATCAAGGCCGATCTCCAGAATGTCATCACCAGGCAGCTCGACGCCTTCGAGCATAACGACGCCAAGGCCGCCGAGGAGTTCGCGGCGCCTGGCATCCGGCAACTATTTCCCGAACCGTCCAAGTTTCTTGACATGGTGAAAGCCGGCTACGGCGCGCTGATCCATCCCAAGAGCACGCAGTTCGCGGAAACGACGCCGTCCCCGCACGGGCCGTTGCAGAAGATGACCGTGGTCGCCGCCGACGGGACGGTGTGGTCGGCGATCTATTCCTTCGAACAGGTCGACGGCCAATGGCGCATCACGGGGTGCGGACTCCAGAAGGACGGAACGCAACAGGAAATCTGAGTGGTGCATCGTAAGAGCAGGCGGCCCGCGACTGCCTTTTTCCGCGGGTGGATATGATCCAGGGCCTTTGCCGCGCCGCTCCGCTGTGGCGACCTTGGAATGCATCGATCTTGGATTTTGCCGCTCCCGCACGATGTTTCGAGAGACCTGTCGGCGTAGTATAGTCGGGACGGGGCATAAGGGGTAGCGGACATGCCGGAACGGGAGAGCGCGGTCGACATCGAGCCAACGCAGAGCTTGCCAAAGGCGGATCGCGCGCGCTCGCCTGCCGCGCAACGAGCCCTGGCCGAAGCTGAAGAACGCCGACGAGCCACCGCCGAACGTGCCGCTGCCGAAACCGCAACCGCCTCTCCGCGCGAAGTTCATGGCCGCGGCGGCGCCGAGCCGGTGCGCTTCGGCGATTGGGAGATTAACGGCCGCGCGATCGATTTTTGATCGGCGGCGGGAGGGTCAGGCCGGCAGCGCCGCCTTGGCCTTCTCGACGATAGCGGCGAAGGCCGCCGGCTCGCGGATGGCGAGGTCGGACAACACCTTGCGGTCGACCTCGATGCCGGCACGCGCCAGGCCGTCGATGAAGCGCGAGTAGGTCAGCCCGAGTTCGCGAACGGCCGCGTTGAGGCGCTGAATCCAAAGGGCACGGAAGGTCCGCTTCTTCACCTTCCGGTCGCGCGTCGCGTACTGCATCGAGCGATCGACGGCGGCCTTGGCGGCACGGATCGTGTTCTTACGGCGGCCGTAAAAGCCCTTGGCGGCCTGCAGCGTTTTCTTGTGCTTGGCATGGGCGGCAACGCCGCGTTTCACGCGAGCCATGGTGATCTCCTGAACAAAACGAAAAAGGCGGTCGAAGAAGCTCAGCTGTTGGGCAGGAAATACTTCTTGACGTTGTCGCCGTCGGTCTTGAACAGCACGTTGGTGCCGCGCAGGTTGCGGATCTGCTTGTTGGTCCGCTTGATCATTCCGTGGCGCTTGCCGGCTTGGGCATAGATCACCTTGCCGGTTCCAGTCACCTTGAAGCGCTTGGCCGCGCCCGATTTCGTTTTCAGCTTGGGCATTTCGATCTCCGTGGGTTCTTAGACCCATCTTGGTGTGCCGAGACGCTGCTGCGCATTGGCGGTTTCGTCGCGCGCTCAATGCGATCGACAAACGCGAGAACCGCCACGGCAGCCCTATTCAGCCGGGCGGTTCACGGAAAGGCGTTATACGCGTCACGAAAGGAAACACAAGGCGCGCGGCAGGCGCCATCGGCGTTATCGGGACTGTCGCTTCCTCATCGTTAGGGGCGCGCAGGGTAGCGCGCGGCGCGATCGCATCCTAACTTCATGCGATGGCCGTTCCCTTTTCCGTCCTCGACCTTGTCCCCGTTCTCGACGGCGAAACGCCGCGCGAAGCGATGGCTCATACCGTCGCCCTCGCGCGCTATGCCGAAGCGCTCGGTTATCACCGCTTCTGGCTCGCCGAGCACCACAATATGCCGGGCATCGCCTCGGCTGCCACGGCGGTCGTGATCGGCCATGTCGCGGGTGCGACGACACGCATCCGCGTCGGTTCCGGCGGCATAATGCTACCGAACCACTCGCCCCTCGTGATCGCCGAACAGTTCGGGACCTTGGCGACGCTTTACCCCGGCCGCATCGATCTCGGACTCGGTCGCGCCCCCGGCGGTGACGGCTATACGCTCCGCGCCCTGCGGCGCAGCCACGAGACAGCCGACCGATTCCCGCGTGATGTTCAGGAGCTTCAGTTCCTCTTTCGCACGTCGGAGGAAGGCCAGCCCCTCCGCGCCGTGCCCGGCGCCGGTCTCGACGTGCCGCTTTACCTGCTCGGCTCCTCGACCTTCTCCGCCGAACTCGCGGCGGCGCTCGGCCTGCCGTTCGCCTTCGCCGCCCATTTCGCGCCGGACGCGCTCGGCGCCGCGCTCGACCTGTACCGGCGCAACTTCCAGCCGTCGGAGGCGCTGGCCAGGCCGCACGCGATCGTCTGCGTGACGGTCGTCGCCGCCGAGACCGACGCCGCAGCGCGCCACCTCTTCACGTCGCTGCAGCGGGCTTTCATCAACCTGCGCCGCGGGACGCCCGGTCTGCTGCCCCGTCCGGTCGAGACGCTCGATGCCCTGCCGCACGAGCGCGCCCTCGTCGACCATGCGCTGCGCTATGCGATCGTCGGCTCGGCCGCGACCGTGCGCCGAGGGGTGGAGGCGCTTATCGCCGAGACCGCCGCCGACGAACTGATGATCACCGCCCAGATCCATGACCAATCCGCCCGCCGCAGCTCCTACGAGATCGTGGCGGCGGTGCGGGACTCGTTCGGAGCGGCGAAACAGGCGGCCTGAGAGTGCGTCGTTCCACTCCGGGGCTTGACCGGCGAGCCGAGAAAGACGGCCCAGGACCGGCGGGATCTGATGAACGGCCCTAGGCTTAACGACCTAAGTCTGGGCTGCGATCGGTGCTTCTCTGCTGTAAGCACATGCGCGATAGTCATTCGGGAACGTCGTCCAACATTGGCCTGCCATCGGAGGTGATGATTCCATCGCCGCGGAATGACCTGTGGCAATTCCAGATCGAACGCCTAAATAAGCGTAGACGAACCGTACGGTTCGGTTAGTGTTATAATCTCGACGGGCCGCCGGACATCCCGGCGACATCGCCATCAGCCAAGGCCTCGTGCCACGAAGGGTGAAGGTTATGCAGAAGGTCCTCGCAATCGTTTCGCTGGTCGTTTTGGGTGGCGCATCCGCCCATGTCTGTCTCGCCGACGCTCAGTCCGTTCGCCAGGTTTCTCAGACGCAGACCACCAGCGCGCCAGCCCCAGCCGACAAGGCCAGGCAGGACTGGTTCGCCCATGCCGTCGAGGACATCCTGACTGGGTCAGGCGCGCCTGCCAGTCAGGGCGAGCCGGCGCAGGGCAGGTCGTCGTCCGAGCACTGACCGACCATTCTCAGTCGGGTTGCCTCGGCGCGATGCCGGCGAGGTTGCCTGCAACTCGGGTTCATGCTGTCTGCGGCCACCCCACTCTCGCCGTAGCGGCATAGCAGAACAGCCCCATGACAACCGAGCGCTACAACGCGCGCGAAGCCGAACCGCACTGGCAGCGTGTTTGGGACG
>CAXTFG010000032.1:0-24654 GCA_964243415.1 uncultured Beijerinckiaceae bacterium
TCGGCACCAAGCTCGAGGACTTCGTGGTGCCGGAGTTCGACTTCTCCTGCTTCGCTGACCCGACCGGCACGGTGATGACCTGGTCCTTCGCGGAAGCCTCGTGATGCGCGCCAAGCCGCAAACGATCGTTCTCGGCGACCGCGAATGGCAAGTGCGGCCGCTGACGGTGGCGCAGGTGCAGGCAGTCGAGCCGCTGCTGTTCGCCTCGGCTGTTTCGTCGGGCACGGTGGCGGCTGCCGTCGCCATCATCAAGATCGCTCTTGCGCGCGACCACGCCGAGGCGGCGGCCCAGCTCGACGACATCGAAGCCGGCGCCACGGAGATCGCGGCGGCCCTGGCCTGCGTGCTGCGGCTCGGAGGCTTCGTTGCAAGCGAGGATGCCTCGCCGGGGGAAGCCGGCGCGGGCTAGCCGCCCGCATCGACTGGTCGGCGCTTTACGCCCGCGTGATGGCCGGCGCCGGTTACACGCCGGATGAGATCGACGCCATGCCGGTCGGCGACGTCGTGGCGCTGCTCCGGCACTGGCGCGAACACCCGCCAGCGCACGAGATTCTGACGGCGGTGTTCGGCATCACGCCGCGCACGGCTCCCGATTCCGACGATCCGAGCAACATCGGCGCGTTGATCGCCCGCACGCCTGGCGGGATCGTTCGTTAAAACTAGCGACAAAGGACGCCCCAGGATGGCCGACGCAGTCCGCATCACCTTTACCGCAGACATTTCCGACCTGCGGCGTGGTCTCGATGCCGCAACGAGCGGCGTCGCCGAAACCACGGCGGTGCTCAAGGCCGGCGCGGACCAGGTCGGACTGTCCTACGGCGCTCTCACGCAGGCCTACGCCGCCGGCGCCGCACGACGGCTCGATCTCGTGCGGTCCGGCAGCGACGACGAACTCGCCGTCGCGCGAGCCGGCGACCGAGCTCAGACCGACATCGCGCTCGACTCCCTGAAAGTGAAGCAATCTCAGGTCAAGGAAGAGGCACAGCTATCGCAGATCTCGCACGAGGATGAGCGTGCCCAACTGCTCGCACTGGAAGACGAGCGCGAGGAGATCGAGCGCGGCCACCTCACGTTCCTGCAATCGACCTATCGCGACAACGCGCGGGCGTTCGCCGATGCGCAACGCCAGATCGACGAACTCGCCGCCGGCTCCGCGGTGAAGCGGCAGGACATCGAGCGCTCGTATCTGCGCGAGGTCGACTCCGATTACCGCCGCACCTTCGAGCAGGTCGGCTCGAGCGTGTCGCAACAGGTCGTCGGGCTCATCCGCGGCCAGGAAACGTTCAGGCAGGCCGTCAGCAACGTGCTGCTGTCGATCGTGCAGAGCTTCATCCAGGCCCGCATCAAGTCCGTCGCCGACTGGGCGGCGGGCGTCGTTGCCGAAAGCGCCGCCACAAGCGCCGGCGAGGCGACGAAGACGAGCGCGGTGGTCGCCGGCACGGCCGCGCGGCAGAGCGCGACGGCGACGGCGGCAACGGCCAGCGCGGCGACCACCTTCACAACGATCGGGCAGAGCATCCTCGCATCGGCCGCCGAAACCTTCGCCGGCATCTTCGGCTTCCTGTCGCCTGTGCTGGGCCCAGCGGCAGCCGGCCCGGCGGCGGCCGGCCAAGCCACGGTGGCAGCGGTCGCCGCCGGGATCCCCAGCTTCGAGGTCGGCGCCTGGAGCTTGCCGGGCGATATGCTGGCCCAGGTGCACGCGGGTGAGATGATCGTGCCCTCCGGCCCTGCTGCCTTGATGCGCGCGGCTGCTTCGACCACTACGACACCGAGCGGGGGCGGCGGCGACCAGCATACGCATTTTCACGTGACCGCGATGGATTCGCGGGACGTTCGCCGTTTCTTCTCAAACAATGCCAAGCACATCATCGGCGCGATCGGCGACGGAGTGCGCTCGGGCTCGCACCTCGGGCTCGGCAAGCTGCCGAGTTCGGTCTGATCGAACTCAGGCCGCTCCATGACCATCGTCAACGGCGTCAACCTGCTGCCCGCCTCGGGCGAATGGGTCTACGACACGCTCCCGCATCGCAGCCAGGAACTCACGCAGACCGCACCCGTGGTGCAGAACCTGAACTTGGCCCCCGCCGGCACGACGACGGACTTCAGTTACGCGATCGACCAGCTTCAGGCGCAGTTCCCGGCCTGCACCACGGTGTCTCTGGTCGTCGCTTGGTTCGGCTCGTCGGCGGACGTCACGCAATGTAAAGTGTATCCCTCAACGATCTACATCGGAGGCTCCTCAGACGTTCTCGTCAACGGCGGCTGGCAGCCCGATCCGTGGCGCTGCTCCGGCCTGACGCAAGCCTCGCCGGGGCTGATCCCGATCTCGCAGGTCGGCGGCAGCTTCGTCTATGGCGGCACACCGGCGGATCCGTCGGTGGTCCGCTGCATCAAGGATCTAAAGACGCGCGGGTTCCGCGTCGTGTTCTATCCCTTTATCCTGATGGACTGCGCCGGCTTTCCCTGGCGCGGACGCATCGGCTACATCGGGGCGGACGCGACGAGCCCGGCGAGCGCAGCCGTGGCGGCTTTTCTCGGCGGCGCAGCACCGTCCCAGTTCACGCCGGACCCAGCGACTCTCACGGTCGCCTATGCAGGCGCACCGACCGATTTTACCTACCGTCGCATGATCCTGCACTACGCCTTCCTCTGCGCGCTGGCGGGCGGCGTCGATCTCTTCCTGGTCGGCTCCGAGCTCCGCGGACTCGAAACCATTCGCGGGCCGGACTGGACGAAGGCCGGATCCCTCGACGACAACGGCCACGCGACCTGGGATTACCCCTTCGTCGAAGGCCTTGCCCAGCTCGCGAGCGACGTTCGCACCGTCTTCGATTCAGCCGGACTGACCCGCGACAATGCCATGCTGCGCAACCTCGTGACCTACTCCGCGGATTGGTCCGTCTGGATGGGATACCAACATCCTGATGCCAATGGACAATGGCCGCACCTCGATCAACTCTACGCTTCAGCCGCGATCGACGTGATTAGTTATGACAATTACCTTCCGCTCTCGGACTGGACGACCGGGGGCGGCGGCCTCGACGCAGCGAACTGGAATGAGCCGGCGCCCTCCTCGTCACCGGCGGACTGGCCGCCGGTCGCGAAGGCGATGAACGGTCTTGGTCTGTCGGGCTCTCCAACCTTGCACAGCAAGGACTATCTCAAGACCAACATCGAAGGCGGCGAGAAGTACAGCTGGTTCTATTTCGATTCGACGAACGACGGTCGCGGCGTCGATCCCCTCGGAAGCGATGTGTCCGTGTCGCGCCCACGTGGCGATCGTCTGACGCAGACCCGATCAGCCTACGGGCCCGATCAGCAATTGCTTGCGAACAAGATGGTGCGATGGTGGTGGAACAATCCGCATCAGGCCGTCTACGATGCGGGCGACGGGCGAGGTTGGGCGCCGCACGGCCCTTCAACCGCTTGGCTGTCGCAATCGAAATCGATCATCTTCGCGGAATACGGCTTCCCCAGCTGCGATCGATGCACCAACCAGCCGAACGTTTTTTACGATCCGAAATCGACGGAAAGCTTCACGCCCTTCTGGTCCACGTGGGACGCTGCCGACGGCGACACCTTTCGTCCGAAACAGGACGATGTTCTGGCACAGCTCGCCCTGCAGGCGGTCTACGAGTACTGGACCGTCGACGGCAATAACGCGACGTCGAGCGCTGGCATCAAGATGATCGAGCCGACCTTCATGTCGGCCTGGAACTGGGACGCGCGGCCCTTCCCGATCTTCCCGATCCTGAGATCGTTCTGGGGCGATACGGGCGATTGGCGGGCCGGCACCTGGATCGGCGGCAAGGGCCCGTTCGTCGCGCCGATGGTCGCCGAAACGCCCCCTTCGCCACCGCTCGCGTATCCGGCGTTCCCGATGCTCTCCGGGCAGGCCTGGTCGCTCCGCTATCGTCCGAATTGGACCAATCGAGCGATTGCGCATGTCTCGGGCCGGGAAAGCCGTGCGGCGCGACGCGCGAACGTGAGGTGGCAGATCGAGCTGAGCCTCGACCTTCTCCGGATGGATGGGACGGCCGAGTTCGAGCTCCTTGCCGCCTTCTTCGCCGCGCAGCTGGGGCAGGAGAGCCCGTTCCTCGTGGCCGTCCCGGCCGAGCTCGGCGAGGGTGCCGCCGTGCTGTGCCGGTTCGCCGACGACACGATCGACCTCGAGGAGTTCATGACACGGCTCTGGCAGACGCAGTCGCTGACGCTGGTGAGCGTGCCGGCATGAGGCAGCTTCCTCCGAGATATCGGGATGACGGAAAGGAGCACGTGCCGTGAGTTCCCCGCCAAGCTTTCCCGTCCTGCCCGGCCAGGGCTGGTCGGTGCACAAACGGCCGACCTTCTCGACGCAGGTGGCGAGCCATGTCTCCGGGCGCGAAGTCCGGCGGCCGAATTACGCCAACACGCTCTACGAGTTCGAGGTGTGCTTCGATGGGCTCGCCTCGTCCGGCCTGCCCGGTCTCGGCGCGTCGTCGCTTCAGACGCTGCTTGGGTTCTACCTCGCCTGTCAGGGCCAGTTCGGCACCTTCCTCTACGCCGACCCGACGGACAGCGTGGCAAAGGGCCAGCTCCTCGGTGCGGGCGACGGCGTCACGACGGTTTTCACGCTCGCCCGAGCGCTCGGCGGAACGAGTGAACCCGTTGGCTGGGTGACGGCGCTCACGAGCGTGACCCTTGCGGGCGTGGCCCAATCGACCTCGGCCTACGCGCTGATTCCACCGAATACGCTCGCGTTCACGACACCTCCGACCGCCGGCGCGGAGATCGCCGCGGATTTCGCCTACGCCTTTCTGTGCCGCTTCAGCGACGACCAGGAAGATTTCGAAAACGTCATGTCCGGCCTCTGGCAGGTGGAGAGCCTCAAATTCCGATCGGTGAGGACCTCATGAATCGTTGTTCCCGTGCTCAGCTTCGCTGGAGCGCATTCCGGTGAGAGCGGCGCCCTCAAACCTCGTCGCCTTCCTCGCCACGGTGCGGGCTCAACACGACGCACCCGTGATCATGGCGGACTGCTACACCCTCACTCTGCGCACAGGCGCCGTGCTGGCCTACACCAACGCCGACGTGCCCGTCGTGATGAACGGCGCGACGTTCCTCGCCAACTCGATCCTCATCGACGGCCTGCAATACAAGTGCTCGGTCGGTCTCGACGTCGACAAGCAGAAGATCTCGATCCTCGCTCGACAGACCGACACGATCGGCGGCATTCAGTTCCTGATCGCGATTCGCAACGGCGTCCTCGACGGGTGCGAGATCCAACGCGACCGCGCCTTCCTGACCGCTTGGGGCACGACGCCGGTCGGCAGCGTCACTCTGTTCAAAGGCCGGGTCTCGACGGTCGACTCCGTCGGCCGGACGACGGCCGAGGTCACGGTGGCCTCGGACCTCGTGCTGCTTGACGTCGAAATGCCGCGCAACCTGTATCAGCCGAGCTGCAACCACGTACTCTTCGACTCGGGCTGCGGCCTGATTAAAAACGCTTTCGGCGCCTCCGGCGCGGTCGGCACCGGCGCGACGGCGCTCCTCGTTCCTTGGTCGGCCAGCTCGGCAATCTACGCGCAAGGCACGATCACGTTCACGTCCGGCGCCAACACCGGAGTCACCGCCAACGTGAAGAGCGCGACTGGCGCCGCGCTAACCTTATCCTACCCGCTGCCGAACGTGCCGGCACTCGGCGACGGCTTCACCGCCTACCAGGGCTGCGATCACACGCTCGGTACGTGCAGCGCCAAATTCAACAATGCCGCGAGTTTCCGCGGCTTCCCCTTCGTCCCGGTCCCGGAGACGGCTTTCGGATGAGCGAAAAGACTGAGCGCGCCCGGGTCGTGGCGGAAGCCCGGCGCTGGATCGGCACGCCCTACCATGCGAGCGCCGATGTCCGCGGGGCCGGGGTCGACTGCGGCATGCTCATCGTTCGCGTCTTCGTCGACACGGGCCTCGTGCCGCCCTTCGATCCGCGTCCCTACCCGCTGGATTGGCATCTTCATCGCGACGATGAGAAATATCTCGGATACGTCTTCGACCATTGCGGCGAGATCGCAATCCGAGAGGCGCAGCCGGGCGATCTCGTCGTATTTCGCTACGGGCGCTGCCATGCGCACGGGACCATCATGAGCGCGAACAATCCGCTGACGGTCGTCCATGCGTTTTCCCTGGCGCATACCGTGATCGAGGAACGCGTGTCCGCAAATCGTACGTTGAGCGATGTCAAGCGAGATCCCCGCGCGTTCAGCTTCTGGCGACCGGGGCCAACGACATGAGCATTTTTCGATCCGGGAATTCCGGGAAACTTCCGGTTGCTTCCATACAACCGGATTTCTCCGGTCTTGCCATCCAGACCGCGACGGCCGCGGCGCCTATTCCGATCATCTACGGCGTGACCCGTTCCGCCCCAAACATCATCTGGCGTGATGGCGTTACGGCGGTTCCGCAATACACCGTCACCCAGACCGGCGGTGGCGGTGGTGGAAAAGGCGGTGGCGGTAGCGGTGGCGGCACGACGAGCAGCGTGTCTGGATACGAGTATTACACCTGGATCGAGTACGCCGTCGGCGAGGGACCGATCACGGGCGTCGGCTCGATCTACAGCGGTCAAGCCACCTACGGCTACGGCGCTTTCGGCAATCTCAGCCTCACGCCTGGCACGACGCCGCAAGCAGCTTGGGCGCCTCTCGCCGGGTCCTTCCCTTACGCTGCCCTTTCCTATCCCGGCACCGCCTACCTCGCCTCGAGCAATTTCGATCTCGGAACCAGCGCCTCGTTGCCGTCCCTCGCCTTCGAGGTTTATGGCCGCTTGCAGGGCAGCGGGTGCAACGCTTTCGATGCCGACCCTGCGGCAATGATCGTCGATTTGCTGACCAACTCGCAATACGGCGTCGCCTTCCCGCCCGCAAGCATCGACATCACCACGCTGTACGGAACCGCTGACCCCGCGGGCGATCCCAGCTATCAGAATTATTGCGCGGGGTCCGGCCTCGCGCTGTCGCCGGCGATCACTGACCAGGAATCGGCAAACTCCATTCTCACGCGTTGGCTGCAGCTCACCAACACGGCAGCGATCTGGTCCGGCGGCAGATTGAAGTTGGTCCCTTACGGCGACGCGCCGATGGCAGGCGGCGGCCGCAGCTTCGCGCCGAACACGACGCCAGTGTACGATCTGACCGACGACGATTTCGTGTATGAGGAAGGCGTCGACCCCGTACAGGTCGCGCGGCTCGATCCCTACGCCGTGCCCAACGTGCAGCGTCTCGAGTGCTTCGACCGCGGCAATCAATACGCGGCAACGCCGGTCGAAGCGCGCGATCAAAACGCCATCGAGCAGTTCGGATTAAAAATCGGGTCGACGCTGACCGCGCACGAGATCTGCGATCTCGGCATCGGACTCGCGGCGGCGCAGCTGATCCTGCAGCGCGGCCTCTATATCCGCAACACCTACGGCTTCAAGCTCTCGTGGGAATACTGCCTGCTCGAACCGATGGACCTCGTGACGCTGACCGACCCCGGCCTCGGACTCGCCAAGACAATCGTCCGGATCACGACGATCGAAGAGGGAAGCGACGGCGTCCTCGCCGTCACGGCGGAGGAATACCCCGGCAGCACGGCGACGGCGTCGAGCTACACCGTTCCAGCCAACGAAGCGAAGATCGTCAACCGCAATGTCGCCCCGGCGCCTGTCAACACGCCCGTGATCTTCGAGCCTCCGTCGCAGCTGACAAGTGGCACACCGCAGATCTGGGCCGCCGTGTCGGGCGGATTCGATGGGGTGGCCGATCCAAACTGGGGCGGCGCCAACGTCTGGATCTCACGGGACGGCAGCAGCTTCGCCCAGGTCGGCCAGGTCACGGCGCCCGCGCGCCAAGGCGTGACGACGGCAGCTCTGCCGGCGTTCGCGGGGGGCAACCCCGACCAGACCAGCACGCTCGCGGTCGACCTCGGGGAAAGCAGCGGGCTCCTTTCGTCCGTCACGCAAACCGACGCGCTGAATGCCGTTACCCTGTCGATCGTCGGCGACGAACTCGTCGCTTA
Organism: uncultured Beijerinckiaceae bacterium; assembly: GCA_964243415.1. Classification (GTDB taxonomy): domain Bacteria; phylum Pseudomonadota; class Alphaproteobacteria; order Rhizobiales; family Beijerinckiaceae; genus RH-AL1. The sequence continues at coordinate 8,032 of CAXTFG010000032.1, forward strand.
CGTCACGGCGACACTGACCGCCGCCTACCGCTACGCGGTCACGTCCCTGCAGCGCGGCCTGTATGGCTCCAAATCTGTTGCGCATGCGGTAGGGGCGCGTTTCGCCCGGCTCGACGGGGCTATTTTCAAATACACGCTGCCGGACGAATACGTTGGGTTTCCGCTGACCCTGAAGTTCCAGAGCTACAACATCTGGGGCGGAGGATTGCAGGACATTGCGACCTGTACGGCCTACACCTACACGCCGATTGGATCCGGTCTGTTCGGGCCGACTGCCGATGAGATTTCGACGGGGACGAGCTTCGATGAAGGGCTTGCGAGCTCGGCGACAACGCAGACCGACGATTACGGCCTGGCTTCTGATCCCTACACCGACCCCCTCGACGACGGCTTCGCCTCGGATCTCGCGATTTCGCTCGCGGTCGCCTCCGGCGGCACCGGTGCGACGACGACGGCGACGGCCCGTACCAGCCTCGGCGCGGCGTCCGCCGGTGCCAACAGCGACATTACCAGCCTGACGAACCTTGCCGGCGTCGGCATCGCAACCACGGTCGATACGACGACGAACCTTTTCGCGATGAAGAGCGCCAACGCGCTATTCGACAACGCCGGCGCCGGCGTGCAAATGGCGGTGAACAAGGCGACCGTCGCCAGTTCGGCCGTCCACCTTTTCGAGACCGGCTATTCCGGTCGCGCACAAGCGGGACTACTCGGGTCGGACCGCTACCGCGTCTCTGTTTCCGCAACGGGCTCGAGCTACGCGCAGGCGCTCGACATCGACCCCGCGACAGGTCATCTCGGCCTCGCCGGCTATACCGCGGACGCCAACAACGCACTTGGCGTGCTCGGCACCGCCTGCCTCTTCACCGCTTCGAGCGACTCGATGCGTTTCACCTTCAACAAGGTCGCGCCGGCAAATGACGCGACCTTGTCTTTTCAAACATCCTTCTCCGCGCGAGCTCTGCTCGGGACGACGGGGTCGGACGCTTTTCAACTCAAAGTCTCTCCGGACGGCTCGGTCTTCTTTCAGGTCTTCGTGGCCGACCAGACGACCGGCAACATCGCCTTCAAGGCCTTGCTCGGCACGGCGCCCTACGCGGTCGCAAGTCTCCCATCGGGCGCCTTCAACGGGGCGCTCGCCTACGCCTCGAACGGACGCAAGCTCGGCGAAGCGGCGGGGTCTGGCACGGGAGTGATCGTCGCCTTCTCCAACGGTATTTGGCGGCGCCTCTCCGACGACGCGGTCGTCACCTCTTAGAAGGATCATGGCATGAGCGTTCAGGTCCGGCGTCGCCGAGAGACGGCGGCCTTCCTCGCGACGTATGTCGGCGCGCAAGGCGAGCTTCTCGTCGACACGACCAACAATCGCGTCCAGGTGCACGACGGAGCGACGCCGGGCGGATGGCCCGCGGCGCGGCTTGCGGACCTGCCGACGCGCTCCGGGGTACGGCAAACCGTGCTGGCTGGTCCGGCGGCGAGCGGAGCGCCATCGTTTCTGCCGGCGGCGACGACGGGGACGCTGACGCTCTCGACACAAGGCATCAGCCCGACGACGCCCTTCACGGCGACGGCAGCGAACGGATTCGGCGCGCTCGGGCCGAACGATCTCGTCCTCCAGTACACGACCAACCAGTCGTGGACCTTGCCGGCGAGCGCGACCAGCTATCTGGCGCTCAACGCGACAACCGGTTTGGTCACGTCCTTCACGCTTCAGCCGATCTACCAGTTCGGTGGCGCCATCGCCACGACGGTTGGGCAGTTCACCTTCGATACGCAGGCTATGGTCGGCTTCCTTGGCACTGGGACGCTCGCCGTCGCGACGCCGTTGGTGTTCGTTGGCGAAGCCGTGACGTCGGCAAGTGTGGTCACCTCGGCCACGGCCTATGCCTATGGCGGTCGGGTCTTCTTGACCCAGGCGACCCTCGCGGCAGGCACGCGGTACCCGCTCGCGCACAACATCGGCGTGCGGGATTTGCAGGCATCCGGCTACCTCGAGTGCACCGCATCGGCCGGCGACGCGGGTTACGCGTTCGGTGACAGGGTCAGCGCCGCCAACAACGGCAACACCGGCAGCGGATCCGCGTTTTACGGCACCCTCTTCGCCACCTCCGGAACGAAAACGGTCAGCATCATCACCGGCACGTCAGGGATCGGTGCGGTGGGTGCCAGCGGAGCCGTCGCACCCTTTACCGCCGCGAATTGGAAGGCCGGCGTGGTCGTGGCCCGCACCTGGTAGCGCCCCGAATCGGCTCGGCGAACGCACAATTCCGCAACGCCGTCGAAAAGCAATCTGGAGAGAACCCCCTTGAAGACATCCGCAACGGGCCGCGCGCTGATCGAGCAGCGCGAAGGCCGGCGTCTGGCGGCCTACGCCGACAGCCGTGGCATCCTGACGATCGGTGTCGGCCACACCGGCCGCACGTCTCCCCCGCCGGTCCATGCCGGCATGACGATCACGGACGCCGCGTGTGACGCCATGCTCGCCGCCGACCTCGCGCCGGTCGAGACGGCCATCGTGGCCTGCGTCACCGTTCCGCTCTCGCAGAACGAGTTCGACGCTCTGGCGAGCTTGGCCTTCAACATCGGTGTCGGCGGCTTGCGTCGGTCGTTGGTCGTGCGCCGCCTCAACGCCGGCGACATCGCCGGCGCCGCGGCGGCTTTCATGCTGTGGGATCGTCCGGTCGAACTCACCGGGCGCCGTGTCGCCGAGCGCAAACAGTTCCTGACGCCCGACGCGGCCGACCCGGTCGCGACGAAGCGCGCCACCGTGCTCCTCAAGAAGGCCGGAGCGGCGGACAGCAAGGCCAAAGTCACCACCGCCGGAGGCGGACTGATCGCGGCATCGGGCGCCGTCGCGGCCGTCACGACGGCGGCCGCGCATCATACGCATGCGGCCTGGATCGTGGGCGCCCTCTTCGCGATCGGTGCGGTGCTCGACGGCATCGTCGGCGTGCTGCACCGGAACTCTGCGCTGACGTTGTCGGCGAACGCGTCGCTGCAGACGGCGGCCAACACCGCCGTCGAGGCCGCGCCAGCGGCGACCTGATCCGACCAGATCTCACGAAGGAGAACACCATGAAGGTCTACCTCGTCACCTTTACCGTCTTCGTCGTCGTCTGGATCACCGCCTGGTTCGCGGTCATTCGTCCCTTGCTGCGACGCTACGATATCATCGCCGATGTGCGCGATCGCATCGCGGCTGCCGAGGGTTTCCCCAAGAAAATCCTCGTCTGGCTCGAGGCCAAGAAGACGCTCGTCGTGGCCTTCGTCATGTCGCTGCTTGCCGCGGGTAAGGGAGCTGTCGATACGACGGTCTCGACTGTCACGGGACTGCATCCGACCGATCTCGCCCCGCTCCAGGACAAAACGCTTTGGGGCGCCTTCTTCAGCGACATCGTCTCGCTGCACATCCTCGCCGCGCTCAGTCTGCTCGCCGCCCTTCTCTCCCTGAAAGGCAAGGTGACGGCCGCGCAGATCGTCCCGAAAGGCTGACCCATGTTCACGATCATTCAGCAGATCGTCACCGGCATCGTCAGTGGCGTCTTCACGCCGCTGATGACGTATCTCGGGAAGCGACAGGATAATCAGCTCGCCGGCTTCCAGACCGCCGCCGGGATCGATGCCGCAGCCTACGGCGCCTTCCTCACCTATCAGCTCGGAATCACGCAGGCGAAGGCGGCCGCGAATTCCTGGTGGGGGGCACGGGTCCTTTACCTGATCGTCGGCGGAACGGCGGCGACCCACACCGCTGCGATCTTCCTCGACTCGACCCTCAAGCTCGGCTGCAGCCATTACGGCTGCCTCGGCGTGCCCGCCCTGCCGGCCGTCTACGCAGATTATGAGCGCATCATCGTCTACTCGCTTTTCGTCGTCTCGACCATCGGTCCGCCTGCGTCCGCCGCGACCGCATGGCTGCACCGCAGATAGCGACCCTTACGTGGAACCGGGTGCCGATGACCGAGACAAAGGTGGGCGACCCCGCCTGGAACGAAGGGCAGCGCGGTGCCCTCATCACGCTCATCGAGATACAGCCGGACCTCAGCGAGATCGTCGACGACCGCAAGCAGCGCCACAAGTTTTGGAAATGGACGCGGAGGGCCACGCACGCCCTTGTCGAGTTTTTGAAATGGGCCGCGATGATCGGCGTCGCCATCGGCATCCTCAAGGCCGGTCTGCAGGGGTGGCTCAGATGACTGCCGTCAAGCTTGCGATGCGGCTGCTCGCGGTTGTCCTCGTTCCTCCGGTTGCGTGGTGGTCTTTCGATAGATCTCCCGCCATCAGCGTCGACCAGTTCGAGCTCTTGACGTCGGACGTCCCGCGGGGCGGCAGCCTAAAGGTCAAGTATCACGTCAACTTCCTGAGACGCTGCTCAGGCGACGGAACGCGTCATTTCGTCGATGCCGCGGGCGTTCCGATACCGGCCGAAGTCTATAGCTTCCGTGACGGCATCGGGCGCAATGGCCAGCCCGTCCCGTTGGACAACCCACAATGGGTGCCGGTCGAGGCGATCGTTCCCGGACAGGCCACCCCCGGCGACGCCCAATACCAGAACGTGACGGACTTCTTCTGCAATCCGCTCCAGCGTTACTTACGGCGCCTCGGCATTCCGTTCGCCTATCCGCTGATCCGCTTCCGCGTGACCGACGCCGCGCCGGTGGTGGCGCGGGCACCGGTCACAGCCTTCCGGCCGGTCGAGCATGATCTCGATCTCCGAGATCGCGCCAGCATGGCATTCTCGTCGCCCTTCAAGGACCGGCCTCAATGAGCAACGAGCACTGGGGCGACCGATTCGATTGGGCATGCCTCGGTCGGCGATCAGACGAGAAGATCCGTGTGATGCGCGCCAACGGCCCGAACGCGGATCGCGACCTCGATTTCTACGCGACCGCCCTCAAGCTCAACATGAAGGTCTTCCGTCCCCTCGTCGTCATCGGAAAGGCGATCAATTACATGGTCGCCGTCGCTTTCCTCGCCGCAGTGGCCTGGAGTGGGTGGATGTTGATCGAGCACCAGACCGAACCGGTCGATTTCCTCGATGTCAAAGTGCTCACCTCGGAAGCGGCGCCCGGCAGCAAAATCGATGTTTTGTTCGATATCAACCGTCGCCGGGTCTGCCAGGTCGATCCGGATTACGCCATCCTCGGCGAGAACAACAAGAAGTTCACGTTCGCCGCGCAACACATCGACATCGGCGGCCCGCTTGGGCATGATCCGTTTATTCGCAGCTTCGATCTGCCGAAGGATATCGTGCCGGGGAGGGCCCGCTTCCGCGTCGGCTGGACCTGGGTCTGCCCCCTCAACTTCGTGGATCTGGAATTTCCGAGGCAGAGCGTGGTTAGGGATGTGCCTTTCACGATCCGGCCGGCGCCGTAGGGTTCGAGCCGAAGCCGAGGCGACCCAACGCCGGCAGCTTGAGCGCCGGTCGGCGTAGGTCGAAGCCGGCGACTGCGCCAAGTATGTTGATCTCGAATCCCTCGATCCAGCCGAGAGTCACGCCGAAATAGCCGCCGGCATTGAGGCGCAGCCCGGTGCCCGAAGGGGTCGTGCCGAACCAGCGTCCGTCGTAGGGGAAATCCTTGCCGATCGCGGTCGGCGGCAACGTCGCTTGGATGTCCGGGACGGCGCTCATCACAGCGGCCACGAACGTGTTGGAGTTCGGTCCCGGCCAGGCCTTGTAGTCGCCATAGGCGGAGAAGCGATAGTGCTCGATCGTCGCGCGGATACGCGGGATTATGCGGGCGGCATCGGTGTCGTCGGCCGCGTAGACGATCTCGGGTTCGCTTCCGAACCAGCGTCCGTCAGGAACGAAACGATCGATCCAGACCGGCAGGCCCCAGGCGGTGTAGTCGAAACGCTGGTAGGCGGCGGCCCCTGCGTCCTTGATCACGATCCAGCTGTGGGTGGCGACTATTCCGCGCCAGCTCACCGTCCGCGCCGAAAAGATGCGGACCACCGCTCCCCGCTTCTGCCAGGCCGGTGGAAGAAGACCTGCGCTCGATCGGTCGGCCGTGCGCCATCCGGCCCCCTTGCCCTGTGCGACGTAGATCGCAATCGAAACCAGCAGCGGAACGACGAACACGAAGACGAGCCCGAGCGTCGCGTATCGCAAGACGGCCGACCGCATCTAGAACAGGGAAAGTTGGGGCGACACGACGGCTGTTCGGTCCGGCGCGCGCGGCGCTCGTTCGCCGCGATTGTCCTCCTTCTCGCCGCGCGCCACGATGCGCAAGTCGGCATCGGGCAGCGGGCGCTGCAGCGCGGAGGCCTCCGACCAGGGTGCGCGCAACCAGACATCCCACTCTTCGCTCGTCGTTAACAGCACCGGCATCGCCCGGGCATGCACCGGAGCGACCACGCCGTTCGCCCGCGTCGTCAGGATTGCGAACAGCTGGTGCTCTCCCTCGACCGGTGCCGACTTCGGGCCGCGGATCCCCCACCACGCGGCCCGGATGCCAGCGAAGGCAAACAGCGGACGTACCTCGTCGAGCGCGAACCACGTCGGTATTTTCGGTTTCATCGCAGACCATTCGCAGAAAGATGTCGCGGGCGCGAGGCAGCGGTGATCCACACCAAGCCAGGCGCGCCAATGCGGACTGTCTGCGTTGCGGACGTTAGTGACCGGCGCATCGAACGCCGAAGGGCCTGGGAGGCCCCAGCGCATCATCTCGAGCCGGCGTCGCCCATTCGCGCCGGTGCGAACGATCGGTGCGAGCATATCCGGGAACACGGCGGGAAGCGGCGGCAGGTTGCCGGCCAGATCGTCCTCGATGGCGAACAGCTGTCGCATCGCATCCTGGCTGCGGGTGATGCTGTAGAGATTGCACATATCAGCGTCCGATCAGCTCCAGCGTCCGCTCGTCCGGGCGCCCTTCGCAGAAACGGTCGAGCGCGGTTTGAAACAAGTCTACCCCCGCGGGCGCCGCGTGAGCGAACAACGTCATCGAAGATCGGAACTTCATGTCGTCCGGCGAGCCGAAGATGGCGTTCAGCGTTCGTCCTTCCGTGGCGAGCACCGCCTGGGTGCACAGCGTGAGGCGAGGTCCGAGCGTGGTGTGGTTGAGATAGGCACGCGCTTCCGCGAGCGAGGCGATGCCGTAGAAGGTCGCCATCGACGATAGCCCGAGGCCGCGCATCTGCGGGAAAACGAACCACATCCAGTGGCTGCGCTTTCTCCCCGCCCTCAGCTCGGCGAGCGCTGTCTCGAACACCGGCGCCTGCGCTTCCGTGAAGCGGTCGAGGTCGTCGCTCATGCCGGCCCCCCCCCCCCCGCATCGGCGTCACTCGCCACCGGTCCATATAGGGTGATCCCCCTTATGGGGCAGAGCACACCGCTGCGACCGTTCTGCCGAGGACGACACGGAACTGTAACAAAGGTGCTTGGGTTAACGATTGTTATACGGCCGTGATCGACCGATTGGGAGCGAGCGATGAACAACACCGAGGAGCCGTTCGATTTTCGGGTCGGTGACAGGGTCGCCCTGATGGATGATGATTGGACAATGGTGGGCCACGACATCGTGCTCGTCGATGCCGAGCCTGTGCCGGGATCGACCCAATGCCATGTGAAGGACGGCGGCGAGGTGCGTGTGGTCAGCCGTTTCGACCTCCGGCACATTTAGCCGAAATTCCGACGATGGTCTCGCAAGGTTCGTAGAACGGCCTTCACTTCTGCCTGCCATACCTGGCGCATGCCGCATCAGACGCCCACTGCGCCGACACATCGCCTCATCGAGCTTTTCCTCGAAATGATCGCCGCCGAACGCGGGGCAGCGCGAAACACGCTCGACGCCTACCGTCGCGACCTCACCGCATATGTCGCCGTGATCAAGGCGCGGAGCCGCGGGCCGCTCGATGCTCAGACCGACGATCTTCGGCATTACCTCGCCTCGATGGAGACCGCCGGTCTGAAACCCGCATCGGCGGCACGCCGGCTCTCGGCGATCCGACAGTTCCATCGCTTCCTCGTTGCCGAAGGCAAGCGCGCCGACGACCCCTCGCAGATCCTGGAGGGGCCGCGGCAGGGTCAACGTCTGCCCAAGATCCTGAGCGTGACCGAGGTGGATCGGCTTCTTGCCGTCGCCAGGGAGGGGCTCTCCGCCGCCGGACAAGTGGGCGAGATGCGGCCGACTGGCGTGCATGTCAGGACAGCTCGCCTGAACGCTCTCCTCGAAGTGCTCTACGCGACGGGCTTGCGGGTCTCTGAACTGGTATCGCTGCCGCGGCATGCGCTTCGTGGGCGCGACCCTCTGATTGCGATCAAGGGCAAGGGCGGGCGCGAAAGGCTCGTCGTCGTGGGCGAGCCGGCGCGCGCCGCGGTCGACATCTATCGCGCGATGCTCAAGCGGCGCTGCCCCGGTGCGGTCGAAGGCCTTTGGCTGTTCCCCGCCGACTCGGATACCGGCCACCTCACGCGGCAGGCCTTTGCGCGCGACCTCAAAACCGTCGCTGCCATGGCCGGCATCGCGGCCCATCGCGTCAGCCCACACGTTCTGCGCCATGCCTTCGCGAGCCACCTTCTGCAGAACGGCGCCGATCTCCGCATAGTGCAGGAGCTGCTCGGCCACGCTGACATCGCGACCACACAGATCTACACGCACGTTCTCGACGAACGAATGAAGGCCATGGTTCGCGACCTTCACCCGATGGGCGACACCGACGATGCGAGCGGCACAAGAGCGATCTAGGCCCGACGCCGGATGAAACCGACCGTCGTCAGCACGGCGAACGCCCGACGGGCGTCCCCGCTCAGGCGTGCTCGATGGCCGAAGCGATCACGTCGCGGCTCTGGCCGGTCATGTCCTTCGGGATCTCCTTCAGGATCTTGGCCTCGAGCGCCTTGTGGTAGTGCTTGCGCAGCTCGCCCAGCATCTTTGGCGGCGCGATCACGACCGCGTGCTCGAACTTGTTGCCAACCGCCGCGCGGTTGAGCCATTCAGCAGTGGCGGCGGCGTGCATGTCTTCGGCATCCTGTTTTTCGTCGGGGTTCGATGCGCTGCTGGCATGACGTGCGCCGCCGCTGTGGTTCGAGCCCTCGACCTTTGGGTGCCCGAGCGGCTCGAGATGGGCGTGCTGATTGGTGCCGGCGCTCCGGAACAAATGGAATTTTTCGCCGTCGGCAATCGCGACCAGCGTTTCGGGGGGAAGGATCATGTGTCACCTCTGAATGGTGAGGAGCAATCGGCGAGCTCGCCCTTGGTTTCGCGACGCCGTGCGCGCTTTCTTCCGCTCCGATCTCAGGCAGCGCTGTGCCCGCCGCCGAACCACGCCCCGAGCAGCGCGAGGCCGAAGAGCAGCACGCAGGCTGCCGCGAGAACTTCGACGACACGACCGACCACGGCAGCCCGATGCGAACCTCTCCCTGACACGCGGACGGCGAAGCTTTTCGCGTGGACCGCCGCGATGGCGAGGGCGGCTGTGGTGACGGCTGTCCCGAGCGCCATCGCGAACGTCGCGGCGATGCCGGCGACGAAAATACCCTGCGCTATCGCGAAAACCAGCACCAGGATCGCGCCCGAGCACGGCCGCGCGCCGGCGGTCATGACGGCGAGCGCCGCCGCCTTCAGATCAAGCCGGCGACCACTGAACTGTCCGGGGTCCGGCATGTGTGCGCGACCGCACTCGCACTCATCAGGATGGAGACGAAGACCGTCGTCGGCCATGAAGCCACTGCTTCCCCTCCCTCTCCGCGCGCCGAAAGCTACGACCGGGCCGGGCGCCGCTGACATGGCGATGGCGAACGGCGCGGCAATCGGTTCCGGCGAGACCGCGGCGAAAAGCAGCCAGCCCTTTCGCCAGCACAACACCAGGCCGAGCGCCACGATGCAGAGATAACTCGCGAACTCGATCGTTTCGGCCACGGCGGTCATGCGCTGCGCGGTGGCATGAAAGACCAGCGCGGCGAGGCCGACGAGAGCCGTCGCGACCAAGCCTTGCAGAAGGGCTGCGAGCAGCGCGATGAGGATGCCGCGCCGCAGCGCGACCTCGTTCGAAACCATGTAGGACGTGATCACCGCCTTGCCGTGCCCAGGTCCGGCCGCGTGAAAGATCCCGTAGGCGAAGCTCAGGCCGGCGAGAGAAAGGGCACCCGCGACGCTCGTCCGCGCGGCACGGACCGCCTGCGTCAAGCCGAGATAGAACCGGCTCTCCTGCCCAAGGAGCCACGTTCCGATAGCGTTCTGATGCCCGATGGCGCCCTCGTTGGCGCCGACCGCGAAGGGATGGTGGGCGAACTGCGCCGAGGCCCCGCCGTCCCAAGCCAGGGCGAGGACAACGCCAGCAGATGCGACGAGGAGCTTTCCGGGGAGAGTGCGCATCAGGGGCAGGCGAGGATGATCCGGCTCGCCATCTTGAGCGCGAAGTCGTCGCTCGGGGTCAGGCCGGTGTCGAAAGCTTTGGCGAGTTGTTTTCCGTCGGAGACGAGAAGTGGGTTGGCCCCGAGGACCGAATCCGAGCACCCGGAGGGCGCGTCGACCAAGGTCACCGGGTTCTTCGCCGCAAGCTCGAAGTCGACGAAGTAAGTCGGATCGTAGATCTGGAAGGACATCGCGCGTCCCGTTTTGGTCGGTTCGGCGAGCGGCAGCGTGAAGTGCAACACGACGCGCTTGTCCTGCCTCTCTTCGAGCCAGTAATCGATCGGCTTGGCGAACTTCACCTTGCGGCCGCCGGCCTTGGCGTAGGTGAAATAATCGTAGTCCGCGAGCGATTCGACATTGGTCTTGGCGAGCGGCTCGAGATCGCCCTTCGTCGCGAGCTTGCCTTCCTTTTCCAATCCCTGCACGGCGAAGGCCGAGTACATCTCGTCGAACACCCATTCGTTGCGGATGCCGGCCACGAGTCCCGCCTTGTCGAACAGGACGCTTGATGTCGCGTCCACCCACACATGGGGATGGGCGTGAGCCGGCGCGCCGGCAAGACATGTCGCGACGGCCAAAGCGCCCACGCTCAGCGCGGCCTTCCCACCCTGACCCATCATCGCTCCCGCTTCGCGCCACCCCGAGCGTCTTTTGCCGAAGCTCTCGGGCCAAAGCGAGGCACGCCGCTCAACGCGTTCAGGCCTTGCTGCCACGCCAGAGCTCCGCCGTGCGCGCCGCCATGGCGTGAAGTCGTGGCATCGCGCGGACGCCTGTCTTGAACCGCAGGGCGGCGGCGTGGGCGAGCCCGAGCGGCGTGCGCGCCGCTACGAGGTCGCAAAGCGCCACGGGCATCGCGCCGAGCTTGCGCTTATAGGCGTAATCGCCGAGGCCATAGTCGAAGGTCCTGACACCCTCGGCGCTTAGGGCCTCCATCGTCCGTGCGATGAGATGACGACCCGGCGACAGCCGCGCGAAAGCATCGGACGCACCGAGCCGAAGCATCGTGAAGCGCGCGCCCTCGCGCAACCCGAACAGCGCCGCGACGACCTCGTCGCTGGCGATGAGCGCCGTTAGTGTCCCCGGGCCGACATTCAGGTCGGCGGCGAGCATGCGATAGAAGTCGCGCGTGTCCGCCTCGTCGAGCAAGTAAGTTTGGCCTCGCCTCGTGATGCGGTCTCGCTGTAGCCGCTCCAAGACTTCGAGCATCGGCTGGCCCGCGCCCGCCACCCGCTCGAACCGCGCTCCCGGGAGCGTGTCGAAGAGGCGCGCACAGCGGCCGAGCTCCATGCGATAGCGCCGCGGCCTGGCCTGCCGCCATCCGGGGTAGCCCCCGGACATATCGACGACGAAGCCGCCCGCGGTCGACGGGCGGGCGCTCGGGAGCAGCGCGAGCGGGTTGAGCAATGGGCCGACACGGGGCGGCATCCGCTCGAAGCGCACCAGATCCGCTCCGGGGAGGGCCCGCAGGAGAGCGCGCCAGAGATTTGCGGCCCCGTGGGCATCCTGCGGAGCCATCGGCGCCAGGATCGGCGCGTTGTAGTCGGCGAGGCCGCCGTCGGCGAAGCCGATGACCCGCAGCTTCTGGCGCTCGCGGACCAGCGGAAGCGCCATCACCGGCGTCCCGTCGGACGCGCGGATAGTCACCGGGAGGAGGTCGAGGCCCGGATTTCGCCCTTTCGTCGCCGCCCAGGCTTCGAGCCATGGACCCCTTTGGAACGGAAGCGCAGCGCCCTGGTCGGCCATGCGGCTCCACAGGTCCAGCTCGGCGGCGAGCGATGGAGCGACGGAAGCCGTATAGCCCATGGATTCCGACGCGGGCGTGCCGGCGAGCGTCGCGACTTCGGGTTTCACCGCAGGTCCGCGACGGCGTCCGGCTGCGTGGGATCGGGTCGGAAGGTGGGACGGCGCACGGTCATCTCGTCTTGCCTTTTCACGATGGGCAAGTTCCGGAATGCGCGCTGCAGAGCCGCCTTGGCGTAGTACCCGGGGCCGAGCGTCGCTGCGCTCCGAGGTGGGATCCTGAAGACCCGCAGAATGGCGTTGGCGCGATTGACGATGTGGCGTCGCCGGATCTCGGGAGTGAAGAATTCCATCGTCATCGACACGTTCAGACAATCGTGATTGTCGACGCGGTGCGGTGCATTGAGCGGCCAATGGATCATGTCGCCCGGCTCCAGATCGAAGATCCGGGCGTGGTCGTCGAACCACGGCTCGTAGGCGATGAATTCCTTGCGCGAGAGAGTGATTCGCTCGATCTGCGCCCGGCTGAGAAACGGCTCCACGGGGTCGTACACGAACATCCGTTTGCGGCCGCGGATCTGCCAGAGCGACTGGCCCGGCAGGTCGGCATGGTAATGTGTTTGGGATCTCGGCGAAGAAATAAGAATACCGATCGTTTCCGATACCGTCCGGAAGCCCGGCACGCGCTCTCCTATTTCGGTGAAGATCCGACGCATGAGATCGGCGTAGCGTGCGTCGACCAAGGCGACGTTGCGGAGATTGAGCCACATGCGGCCTTTGGCGATCGCCGCAAGCGCGGTCTGGCCGGAAACGCCGTCGAGATCGCCATCGCGCGATCCGGTGTCCGCTGCGCGCGCGGGCTGCATCAGCTGATAATGTTCGCGCGGGTAGCTCTCGATGAGACGAGCGAGGACGTCGTCGCTGAACAGATCGTGGTCCGCCAGCCGGTGCCGCAGCTTGAGCGGTACCTTGCTCCAGAGTTGCCGGTGCTCCGGCTTCCAATCGAGGAGGATCTTTTCGTCCATTATCGTCTCGTCTTCGCGCTCGCCAATGGGACGCCTTTCGGCGCCCATCGATTTCCGTGCAATACTCCTAGCACTTGTCGGAGTAGTACGCCGGTGTCATCGGACGGAGGAAACCGGCACCCGATTTCCCCCGACGGTTCGGCCCTGTTGGGGACGGTCGAGGGGATGCGGTCAAAGCCGCGACGCGCGACGGGTCGCCGTTTACCGCCATGCGCGACCGGACCGAAGCAATGACGTCTTCGCTCCGCATGCCCCGTTGCCGACAAAGCGCTCAACGAGAGGCGTCGTCCCGCCGCGGCACAGGGCGGCGATAAAGAACCGATGCTTCTCAGACAGACGATCCGATACCTCCCGGCGCAAATCGTCGGCCCGGTCGCCCAGGTCGTCGCCACAATCGTCTGGACGCATTGGCTTGCACCGGCACCTTATGGCCTTCTGACGTTCCTGACCGCCGCCCAAGAGCTCGCGTTCATGGTGAGCCTGTCCTGGTGGACGCATTACACGATGCGCTACCTCGGCGGTCTCGACGTCGCAGCGCGCGCGAACTTCGCGCAGAGCGAGACGCCGATCTTCGTGCTGAGTTTCGGCGTTCAGATCGCGGTCATGCTTTTCGCCTTCGCGGTGCTCGGCGAGCCGGTGGCGCCCCGCCTTGCCGCATCGGCGATCGCGTACGTCGGGACGCGATCGCTGCTGACGCATCTCTGCGATCGTGCCCGCACGCAGAGCAGGATCGCGGTCTACACCATCGGCCAGGTCGCCGGCTCGATTTTCGGCTTCGCTCTGGCCTACCTCGCCGTCGTCTTCGTGTCCGCGACCCCGGACGCCGTGCTCGCCGGCTTCGCCGGCGCGCAAGGTCTCGGCGTCGTCATGATGTGGCGCGCGCTCGGCGTGACCGGCGGCGGACTTCTGCCGCGCAGGTCGACGCTCGCCGCCGCCGTCGCTTACGGCGCGCCGCTCCTCGTTGCCGGCGGCTTCGCCTGGATCGCGCAGAACGCGATTAGGCTCGTCGTCGAGCGCGGGGCGGGCGCGACCGCGCTCGGGCTCGTCGCCGTCGGGTGGGGCCTCGGCCAGCGTCTCGCGGCGACGATCGCGATGCTGGTCATCGCCGCCTCGTTCCCTCTGGCGGTCAAGAGCCTGCAGGCGGGCGCCCGCGAAGAGGGTTTCCGGCAGCTCAGCCTCGGCGGTACCCTGATTATGGGCCTGATCCTGCCGGCATCGATCGGTCTATGCCTGCTTGCCGTCCCATTCGCCAACACCTTCATCGCGGAGCCATTCAGGGCCACCACCGTCGCCGTCCTCCCCTTCGCTGTCGCTGCGGGCGCGCTCCGCAACATCCGGCTCCACGCCACGGATCCGGTTTTCCTCCTGATCGAGCGGCCTCGTGTCACGACGGCAATCCACATCGTCGATGCCGCCTGCGTCTTCGTCGGGTGCCTTTTAGGGCTGTCGACCGACGGGCTCGTCGGCGCCGTCGCCGGCTGCCTGGTGGGCACCGCATTGAGTGTCTTTGTCGGGTTCGCCTTGGCGCGGCGGCTCGCCGGCTTCGCCTTCCCATACCGTGACGGGGGCAAGATCGCGCTCGCCAGCGCGATCATGGGTCTTGCGCTTGCCGCACTGCCCTGGTCGATCTTCGCCCAGCACGAGGTGACGCGGATGGCGGCGGAGGCAGCCGTCGGCGCCGTCGTTTACGGAGCGGCGCTCGCCCTCCTCTTTCCCGCAGCCGTTCCGATCGCGTGGCGACGGATCGGCGAGGCCTATCGGGTCGGGACGGGCGTCCCGCTGCGATAATCGTAGAAGCCGCGCTGCGTCTTGCGGCCGAGCCAGCCGGCCTCAACGTATTTCACGAGGAGCGGGCAAGGCCGGTATTTGGTGTCGGCGAGCCCTTCGTGCAGCACCTGCATGACCGACAGCAGAGTGTCGAGGCCGATGAAGTCGGCGAGGGCCAGCGGACCCATCGGGTGGTTGGCGCCGAGCTTCATCGCCGTATCGATCGCCTCGACCGACCCGACCCCTTCGTAGAGCGTGTAGATCGCCTCGTTGATCATCGGCAGCAGGATGCGGTTGACGATGAAGGCCGGAAAATCCTCCGACAGCGTCGCCGTCTTGCCGAGGCGAGCGATCAGCTCCTTCGCCATCTCGAAGGTAGTGTCCTCCGTCGCGATGCCGCGGATGAGCTCGACGAGCTGCATCTTCGTCGCTGGATTCATGAAGTGGATGCCGATGAACTTCTCGGGCCGGTCGGTGGCAGCCCCCAGGCGGGTGATCGAGATCGACGACGTATTGGAGGCGAGCAGCGCGTCCGACCGCAGGTGAGGGCAGACCATATTGAAGATCTTGCGCTTGACCTCCTCGTTCTCCGAGGCGGCTTCGATCACGAGGTCGCAATCGCCCAACGTGGCGAGATCCGGCGCCGGCGCGATGCGCTCGATGGCGGCCCCGACGGCCGCCTGCTCAAGCTGCTTGCGCTCAACCAGCTTGCCGAAGCTCGTCCGAATGGCCTCGATGCCCGCGACCGTCCTTGCCTCGGTGACGTCGTTCACCAGCACATCGATACCGGCGAGGGCGCACACCTGAGCGATACCCGACCCCATCTGCCCGGCGCCGATCACGCCAATTTTCGTGATTTGCATGAGGTGTAAGCTGCCTGGTTGCGCTTTACGCGACTGGTTTCAGCCGCCGTCGCTGAAGGTACACAATCCGGTTTGTGCGAGTGCGTCCATCAGATCAAGAGGCGGATCGACCGAAATGCGCCGCGGAAGCCGATTTCGCAGGCGCCCGCGATCAGACACGTTTCACGCGAGTAGGCTGCCAGGGCTGACGCGTTCGTCCCGAAGATCACCTCTCGCTTATTGAGGCGCTCCGGGCGGGCCACGCCGGAGAGACCGCAACGGGACGTTAACTCTGTTCGGGCTTTGATCGAGAGAAGCGATCTGCCCGATCGTGCACTCGCCCGTTGATTCCCAATAAAACCCATGATATCCCAAATCGTCCCGCCGCGAGTATCGAGCGAGCTGACCGACGCTGCCCAACTCGGAGCGTCAATGGCTCGCCTGAGCTTGGCCGCCGGGGGTGTTCGGCGTGGATCGTTTCGTCTCCATCTTCTCCAGTCGGCTCGATGCCAAAGGTCGCGTGTCGATCCCGGCGGCGTTCCGTTCCATCCTGGTTCGAGATGGTTTCGAGGGACTGTATGTGTACCCGTCCCTCGATGCGGAAGCGGTGGATTGCGGCGGCCATGCGCTGCTGAAAGACATCGACGATCTGCTCCTGCGTCATGCTCCCTATTCGGTCGAGCGGGATCTGTTCTCGACGGCTCTGATGGGGCGCAGCGAAGTCCTGAGGGTGGACGGCGAGGGCCGCGTGGTTCTCACCGAGACCATCAAAACTCACGCCCACATCTCGAGCGAGATGACGTTCGTGGGACAGGGCCAGAAGTTTCAGATCTGGGAGCCGAACCGCTTCCGCGCGCATCTCGAAGAGGCCACGCTTCGCCTGCGCGAACTCCGGAA
>CAXTFG010000033.1:0-24275 GCA_964243415.1 uncultured Beijerinckiaceae bacterium
GCGACGCCGTGCTGCCCGGCGCCGGTCTCGGCGATGATGCGGGTCTTGCCCATGCGGCGGGCCAAGAGAATCTGGCCGAGCACGTTGTTGATCTTGTGCGCGCCGGTGTGATTCAGCTCTTCCCGCTTGAAATAAATCTTGGCGCCCCCCGTCTTGCCGGCGGCCTTCGCCCGATCCCGCAGGTGCGCGGTGAGCCGTTCGGCGAAATAGAGCGGGCTCGGCCGCCCGACGTAATGGGTGAGCAGCTTGTTGAACTCGGCTTGGAAAGCAGGGTCGGTCTTCGTCGCCTCGTAGTGCCGCTCGAGATCAAGGATGAGCGGCATCAGCGTTTCCGCGACGAAACGCCCGCCGAACAGACCGAAGCGTCCGCCTTCGTCGGGACCGAGCCGATAGGAATTAGGGACGTTGCTCGTCACAGAGGCCCTCACGGCCGAGGCGGCAGCCTCAGAATGCGGTTGAAGCGGATCCGTTTTCCTTACTCCATCGCCAGCGGCGATCAAAGCGCGGCCGGCGTGCCGCTGTCTGGCGTGGCGCCGCAGGCATGCTCAATGGGTAGACACGCCGCACGGGTTAAGGCTAGCCCCGGTTCGGGCTGTACAGGGCGCGTGATCCACAGCAAACGTCGCCTCATGCTGAGCAGCCTGAGGCGTTGGAGCGCGAAGCGAACGTTCCGCAAATGGTATTTCGCCGCGAACGTCGCCGCGCTTCGGGACAGCTTCGACCAGATCGAGGTTGCAGTGCAATCGGCGCGGCTGCGGACGTCGCTGCTTCCCGTCTGCCTCGTCGATGCCACAGGCGATCTCGCCACCGTCGCCGACCGCCTCCACTGGCTCGAGGCGGCCGGGGTCCGGCTGGTTCGCCATTCCGCCGCACTTTTCGCGATCGTCAGGGCGCATTTCGGTGCCGACGCGGACATCTTCAGCGGACACTGGCTCCGTTGCGACATCCCGCTGATCGAGACCGAGGACGAGTTCGTTCTCTACACCGACATCGACGTCATGTTCCGCCGCGACGTGGCGAAGGTGAAAGTTCGGCCCCGTCTTCTCGCTTGCGCGCCCGAGTTCGATCGGAAAGATCTCGGCTACTTCAACAGTGGCGTCATGGTGATGAATTTGCCGGCGTTGCGCGCCCGGCGTCCCGACTTGATCGCCCACCTGCGGGAGCGCCTCACGAACATGCGGCCCTACGACGACCAGGGCGCGCTCAACGCCACCTTCCGGCACGAATGGGACCGCCTTCCCGACAGCTGGAACTGGAAGCCGTACTGGGGCATGAACGACGACGCCGCGATCGTCCATTTCCACGGGCCGAAGCCGTTTCATGTGGACCTGCTGCGCCGCGCCGAGGACCCGCCGGACTTCCCCTCCGACTTCGCCCGCCTCTACCGGCTCGATCCCGCCGCCTACGCCGGCTTCATGGACGAGTTCGAGGCGACAAGGGCGACACTGCGCGAGGTACGCGCAAACGCCTGACGATGCTCAAAGACTGTCGGCCGAGCTCGCCGCGAAAGGCGACGCGTCGACGGGACGTTGGCGGTCCTCGTCCACCAATGGAAGCCCGTAGTAGTCGGCGAGCAAGTTCGGATAGAGAATCGTCTTAGTCGGAGTCGCTAGCGTGGTTTCCGCATAGGGTAGCGTGATCAACCGATCGTTGAGCGACATCACATCATCAATCAAACCATAAGGCAGCACGAAGCCGAAGCCTGCTGCTTCGACCCTCTCACGCTGCGCGCCGAGGTCAAACACCACCGGAGGGACGCCGAGACTAAAAGCTAGCGATAAGGTGTAGCAGAACGTTTCGGGCCAAATCGACGGGAGGAAGATGCAGGCCGGACGAATAGTTTCGAACATAGCGGCCGCTTCCTCCTCGCTCGAATAGCGCCCCGTCTCGTTCACGCCGGCTCCTTTCATGTCCTCCGACCGATCCGAGTAGCCAATGACGTGGTAACGGATCGGAAGGCCCCGCGCCGCGGCATCGCGGGCAAGGTCCAGAATGATCTGTGCTCCCTTGTGGATGCCGATGCCGCCGAGGGTCACGACATTGATGAGACCCGACCGGGTCAGCGGCATGCGACCAACCGATGGACGAGACGGATCCTCGTGCGGCCTCACGGAGATCGGGTACGTTGCTCCGGCGGCCTGAAGGCGCGACTTGATGTCGTACGACGGCGCAAAGACTGCCGCGGCTTCGTCCAGGAAGCCTGCGAAGGTTCGGCGTCGTGTAGCTGGATCGATCGCTTCGGGGTAGGAGCGGTCGCCGCCGGCGCAGACCCGGCAGGTTTCGACGTTCGGCAGACCGCAATAGCGCCCGTTCGTCAACACGAGGTCATTGCGGTGACAAACGACGGAATAGTCGTGGAGCGTGAAGTAGTAGGGGACGCCGCAGACCCGTACCAGATCGAGCAGACCAGTCGTCGCTTCCCAATCGAAACCGGCCAGCGAGTGGATATGGATCGCCATCGGCGAAAGCCACGAAAGAAACTCGGCGAGGAGAGGTCGGATCTGCTGCAGCGAGGTCGGCCTGAGGTTGGGGCAGAAAGGAGCCTCGTTGGCATCGGAACTGACTTGAACGCTCCAGCGGTCCAAAACCCCGACACGCAGGTGCACGACCTCGACCCCCTCGGACCTGAGACGCTGCTCCATATGCTTGATGTGCGTCACGATCCCGCCCTCGAGCGCATGGGATACGAACACTATGCTCCTGCGCCCGGCGAAGCGTGCCAGTCGCTTGAGATCGAGCCGCATACGGCCGAATGATCCGGGATCGGCCTGGAGATGCTGCTTGACTCGGCCCGGGTAGTCCGGATGTTTGGCGATCAGCGCGGCCTGCCCCGGCGCGCCTTCCGTGGCGGCCAGTCCGGCGAATGAGACCTGGCCGGCGTGGTAGACGAAGATGTCTTCCGCGAGCACGTTGCGGAGGCCCGCTTTGGCGGCCCGAAGGCAGAAGTCGTTTTCTTCGCCGTAGCCTCGTCCAAAAGCAGTCTCGTCGAACAAGCCGATCGCCGCGCGGCTGTCCCGGCTCATGAAGAAGCAGAAGCCGACGCCCGTCGGCACATCGCTGCTGCGGCCGGCATTGCATTGGCTGGTCAGCCGATCGAGCATTTCGGCCGAGCACTCGGTTTCGACGAGATTGTTCCCGTTGACGACGGGGTAACTGCAGATCGTGGCATTGTTCGAGAGCGGTGTGAGGGTCGCGATGAGCGGATCAGTCCTGACATGCGCATCGATGCGATCCAACCAATTTCCAAATACGACCGCATCGGCGTTCAGGAGGACCACGCTTTTATCGGGAAAGGCTCGAAGCCCACGGTTGCATGTCTTCACAAAGCCCAGATTGATTAGATTGACATCCAACGAAATCAATCCCGCGGCCGCTAATCTCGCGAGTTCGGTCTCGAGTTTGAGGTCGGGAGTCTTATCGTTGATGACGTGGAGGGCGAAGGACACTTTTTGGCGTGCAGTGAGCACCGCGTGGATCGCGGCCAGGGTCTCGCCAAAGCCTCGATAGACCGGCATGATGACGATGTACTCGGCAGCCGAGAGGTCCGCGGCTGGGCGGCAGGCGAGCCAGTCGGTTGAGGAAGGCGCGCCGAGCTTTGGATAAAGCCGCGTTCCGACCGGATTCGGGCGGCGCCCTTCGGCGCGACCGATCCTGATGTAGTGGTGGAACAAATTGACGTCGGACGAGGCGACGTCTCTGTTCTTCGCGCGGTAGTAGCGCGAGTCGAACAGCGGAGTTGGGTTGCGCAGCTCGCGCCAACCGTGCTCGACGAAGTGGTCGAGCGCTTCGCGTTTGCCGTTCCGCACATCCGCGTACTGCGCGAGATAGAAGCCGGGATCGAATTCGGCGGCGATAACCGCCCTGATCTCCTCGGCGGAAACATGTCCCATCGGCTTCTTGCGCGGCGACGCAGCGCCTTCGAGCAAGCGACGCTGAGATTGATGATGGTAGAAAGGACTGACCCCGAGTGCGCGAACGAAAGGGTGCTCCGCAATATAGCGATTGGGATCGAAAGCCGGGCTTGGCGAATACCCCTTGCGCCAGCCGTCTCCCAGATAGTGCTGGACGGGATCGTCGCTTGGCCCGTTCTGGGCTGCGTAGAAGGCAGGATCGAAGAAGTTCGAAACCAGACCGTGCTGGAGCGCGATGAAGGCGTCGGGCGAGGATGCCCGAGTCTCGATGTTGGAGCGGCTGCCACCTCCTTGGGCGTAGTGCGTGAGCGGGTTCGCGTCTGCTCCATCGAGATGACGATCGCGATAATAGAGCGTCGAGAAAGTCGGTGACGGATTACGGCCTTCCTTCCAGCCGTGGCGCATGTAGTGATCGAACGCCTCCACGCCAGCTTCCGCGACGTCGGGGTTGGCTGCGCGATAGTAGGCGTCGTCGAAATAGGAGCGTTCGCTGTTGTGCGCGGGGGCGAGCAGCCCTGCCATCCAACGCACGAGCGACGAAATCTTCATCTCGTCTCGCCCTCCTGCCGGCTGACATGATCATGGCGACCCGGCACACCGCCGTGCCTTCGGTCTGCACGGTTTTGACCTGGGATCGGAGAGGGTGACAAGGTCCCTTCACCCCGATGATTAACGTCGCGCGTCAAGCATGATGACGAAGTTTGCCGCCGTGAGCCGGCACGATGGCCGGCGGCGTGTATAGAAGAGCCGAAACCGGCGCTCGCGGCGATCAGGGCTTAACCGTATGCGTTTCATCCAACCGGCGCAGGTCGAGGGTCTCGAAAGGCTTTCACCTGTCGGCTGGCGCAGCACGGCCGACGACGGTGTGTTGATCTTCGAACTGTCCGCGGATCCGCCTCCGTTCATCTGCTTCTTCCTGAGCGCGGGCGGCGACGCGGTGGCGCCCAAGATCGCATTCGATCAGGGCTCTGGCTTCGACGAGGCCGGCGCCGTCACGTTCAGAGCGTTCCCGTTCGGCTTCTACCACGTTGCGCTGCGGGCGATCGGACCCGTGCGGCGCGTGCGCCTGCGCGCATGCAAGGGCCACGCGCGGTTCCGCTGTCTTGCCTTCGAGACGGCACGTCCTGTCCCTGTTGCGGTTCTTCATTACCTCTTCAACCTGCGATATCAGAAGATAGGCCTCGTCGCACCGGCGCCGGGCGGCGCACGCGGCAGATTGGCTTACATCAAGAGCAACGCGGCGCGTATCAGGACCTTCTTTTCGACCATTTCGGTCGGGGGCGGCCTGCGCGTCCAGCAGACGGACGACGACGTGCTTGAGCGCCTCCGGTTCTCGCAGACGGCGCTGGCCAAACCGGTGCAGGCGGAGATGCGCCGCCGTCTCGCCCCACAAGAGGGCGCGCCCCTCATCTCGTTCGTCGCGCCGGCCTACAATAGCCGCCCGGAGCATCTGACCGACCTGCTCGCCTCGTTCGCGGCGCAGGAGGCACCCTACGCGGAGTTGATCCTCGTCGACGATGGCTCGACGAGCGCTGCCACGATCGCCACGCTTGCCGACGCGGCCACGAAGCCTGGCGTTCGCCTGTGTACGCTGCCGCGCAACGGCGGTATCGCGGCCGCGACCAACGTCGGCATCGACGCCGCGCTCGGCGATTGGGTGAGCTTCATCGACCACGACGACCTTTTCGTTGGCGGTGCGGTCGCTGTCATCGCGGCCGCCATCCTCGCCAACCCTGCCGCCATTTTCTTCTATACCGACGAGATCATTGCCAACGCCGCCCTCAAGCCGGTCGGCTCGTTCTGCAAACCAGCCTTCGATTCGGTGCTGCTATCTTGCATGAACTACATCAACCATTTCTCCGTCTTTCGCCGCGCGCGCCTGGCAGCGCTCGGCGGCCTCAGCACCGATTGCGAAGGATCACAGGACTACGATCTTCTGTTGCGCTACCTCGCCGACGCCGAAGACGGCTCGGTTATCCACATTCCCTATCTGGCCTACATCTGGCGGCGAGGCGAGGGGAGCTACTCCGCTGTTCATCGTGAGCGCTCCGTCGCCAATGCCCGTCGCGCGCTGGCAACGGCTTACCGCAGCAGCTTTGGGTCCGACAGGGCGGTGGAGCCCGGGACCAACCCTGATCTGCACAGGGTCCGCTTTCCCCAGGAAGAAACGCGGATGGTCTCCGTCGTCGTCCCGAACCGCGACAGCCTTTCTCTCATTAGTCGCGTCGTCGACGACCTGCAAAAGCGCACGGTGTATCCCGACATCGAGATCGTCGTGGTCGACAACGGATCGACGGATCCCGAGGTCCTGCGTTTTTACGAGGCGCGAACAAGCGATCGGTTCAGAGTCGACCTGTTCGACGAGCCGTTCAATTTCGCCAAGATGTGCAACCGCGGCGCTCGTCTGGCACGCAGCGATCTCATCCTTTTCCTCAACGACGACATCGAGGTCATCGAGCCCGATTGGCTGGGCGAAATGGTCGAGTGCCTCGCCTACGGGCAGGTAGGAATCGTCGGGGCCAAGCTTCTTTATCCAAACGGCAGGATCCAGCATGCCGGCGTCATCGTCGGGCTCGGCGCGGCTGCCGGTCATTGGTACATCAATGATGAGGAAGGAGATCCCGGCCCGATGGGACGGCTTGCCGCGCGCCAGACGATGAGCGCGGTGACCGGCGCTTGCATGCTCGTGACGCGGCCGTGCTTTGTCGCGGTCGGTGGTTTCGACGAAGACGCGTTTCCGATCGCCTACAACGACGTCGACCTTTGTCTCAGGGCGGGAAAGGTCGGTTACCGGACCGTCTGGACCCCGTTCGCGACCCTCGTCCACCACGAGTCTGTTTCGCGCGGGCTCGACGACCAAGGGCCGAACAACGCACGCTTCAGACTCGAGTTCTCGCGATTGCAAGATCGGCACGGCACGATGTCCTTCATCGATCCGGCCTACAGTCCGTTCTATGACCGGCGCTATTCGAGACCGCATTTGATTACGCCGCCGATGCTACCCTCGCCGCGTCGGAACCGGTTTGGCTAAGCCGACTGCCGTTTGGTCATCTATGCTGACGTAACGTCAATCTATATTTCATATTGCGCACCTGTGTGCGTAAGACTATTGATCTTTAGAGGTTGCGTTGGCTTCAAGACTGCCGCGAGCGTCTCCGTGACCGATCTGCATTGGGAGTGGGCGCGAGTTATGGAGAAACGAGCACTCATTACCGGCATCTCGGGACAGGATGGCGCCTACCTTTCCAAGCTGCTTCTGTCCAAAGGTTATCAGGTTTTCGGGCTCATCCGCCGCTCGTCACATGCCGGCGTCTGCGAGCATCGGCTCGATTGGCTCGGCGTGCGCGACCGCGTCGTGCTCATCGACGGCGACGTACTCGACCTTTCCAGTCTGTGCCGTGTCGTCGCGGACTACCAGCCGGACGAGATCTACAACCTCGCGGCTCAGTCCTTCGTCACGACGTCGTGGCGCCAGCCCGTTCTCACCGGGAGCGTCACCGCCCTCGGCGTGACGAACATGCTGGAAGCTATCCGACTCGCTCGGCCGCAGGCACGATTTTACCAGGCTTCCTCATCGGAAATGTACGGCAAGGTCCAGGAGGCGGCGCAATCGGAGACAACGCCGTTTTACCCCCGCTCGCCTTACGCCGTCGCCAAACTATACGGGCACTGGATCACGGTGAACTACCGCGAAAGCTTCGGCATTCACGCGTCTTCAGGGATCCTGTTCAACCACGAGAGCCCCCTCCGCGGGCTCGAGTTCGTCACGCGCAAGGTGACGGACGGCGTGGCGCGCATCAAGCTCGGGATGGCAAACGAACTGCGCCTCGGCAACGTCGACGCAAAGCGCGACTGGGGGCATGCCGCCGATTACGTGCGCGCGATGTGGATGATGCTGCAACAGGACGAGGCCGACGATTACGTGGTCGCAACGGGCGTGACGACCAGCGTACGCGAGATGTGCGCTATCGCCTTTTCACACGTCGGATTGAAGACCGACAATCATCTTTTGACCGATTCCGCCCTGTTCCGGCCGGCCGAGGTCGACCTGCTTCTCGGAAATTCCGCGAAGGCAAAGACGCGCCTTGGCTGGGAACCGGAGATCGACCTGCGCAGGATGATCGTCGAGATGGTCGAGGCGGATCTGCAGCGTCTCCATCCCCTCGCAAAGCGTCGGGCCGCGTGAACTCGCGCAAATCGCGCACCGCGAACTCATGCCTCGGGACCGGTCGACCTCGCCCGCTGCGTATCTTCGCATGAGCTCACCACGTATCCTCCTCACCGGAGCCAACGGCTTCGTTGGGAGTCACCTCCGGCACGCGCTTGCCGCACGCGTGCCCGACGCGATCATCGTCGGCCTCTGCTCGGTCGGGCACCTGCGGCGTCCGAGTGATCGCGCTGCTGATCTTCTGGACCGGTCCGCCGTCTTCGACGTCGTCGCCGACGTGCGGCCGGATGTGGTCATCCATCTCGCGGCACAGTCTTCGGTCGGATACGCACAAGGGAGCGGCTCGGGCCTGGCCTGGGCCGTCAACGTCGGGGGAACGTTGAACCTCGCTCTCGCGGTGGCCCGTCACGCTCCCGAAGCGTCCGTGGTTTTCTCAAGCACGGCGGACGTGTACGGCAATGGTCTCGGGCCCTTGAATGCCGTCGAAGAAACACCGCTCGCACCGCTGAACACCTACGCACGATCCAAGGTGATCGCCGAGCGATTGCTCTCGGACGTGCTCTCGCCGCGGACGCGGCTCGTCCTCGCGCGGCCGGTCAATCATACCGGTCCCGGACAGCGAGCGCCCTTCGTGCTGCCCTCTTTTGCCGACCAGATCGCCCGCATCGAGGTCGGGTTGCAAGAGCCTCGACTCAAGGTTGGCAACTTGGACGTGGTGCGAGACTTCCTGGACGTCCGCGATGTCGCCGAGGCCTATGTTCGCCTCGTCCAAGCCCGCGCGAGTTTGCCAAAGCGTTTCGTCGTCAACATCGCATCGGGGCAGCCGCATCGGCTACGCTCAATTCTCGATACGCTCTTGCGGATGTCTGAGGTTCGCGTGGACATCGAAGTCGATCGGTCTCGCTTGCGAGCAGCAGACGCGCTCGCCACCTACGCCACTGCCGATCTGATGCGAGAAACCACGGGTTGGATCCCGCGTTTCGCCATCGAATCGACCCTCGCCGAGTTGCTCGCGGCGGCGCGGGTGACCGCGCGGAAGGATGCCGAATCTTTGCGACACGGCAGTCGATCTGCGCGTCAGTCCACGAACGGACGAGACGCGCTCGCGTCATGATCTCGCGGGACGAGATCGTTTGGTTGTACCGTTGCCTTCTCGGTCGCGATCCGGAATCCGAGGACGTGATTCATGAAGCAGCCGTGCAGAGCGAAAGCTTCGCCGCCGCCCGAAGCCACATGATGCTTTCTCGGGAATTTCTGAATGCACACGCGGTGCCCGTGCTTTACCGTCCTGAAGCCAAGATGGCGCCGGCCGCCAAGTCGAGATCCCGGACCCTCGCTCTGGCAACGATCGTCAAAAACGAGGAACGCACGATCGAGCTCATGCTGCGATCCGTTCTGCCCGTCATCGATTATGCTGTCGTCCTCGATACCGGTTCGCGAGATGCAACGCGGGCAGTGGCACGGCGGGTGCTCGAAACCTCAGGCGTTCTCTTCCAGATCAACGACGTCGCCTTTGCCGACTTCTCGCAGGCGCGCAACGCGGCGCTCGACGCGGTCCCGCCGGGAATAGATTGGTCCCTGATGATCGACGCCGACGAGCATCTCGTCACCGAGGACTATTGGCGTCTTCACGCCTTGCTGGACGCCGATGTCGACGGATGGCAGCTGCCCAGGTTCAATTTCTACGACCGCGCCAAGAGCGGAGCGCCGAGCCCGTATCCCGACTATCAGCGGCGTCTCATTCGTAACAGGTCGAGGTCTCCGATCAGGTTCAAAGGAGCTGTGCACGAGGAGCCGGATCGCGACGTCCTCTGGGGCTTCGCGCCCACGAGTGACCCGGGTCGTGACGGCCGCATCGGGGGTCCGCATATCCATCACATGGGGCAAGTCGATCTCTCGCTTGCATGCTGGCGCGCCAAACACGAGTTTTACGCGCGGCTACGCCGGTCGGAAAGTGCCGGCGCGAAAGGAAATTCCTGCCAAAATCCATGACCGACCCGAGATCCATGACGGATCTTGCTAAGGTTTGCGACAAGACGTTAGGCGAGCGAAGGTGAGGCAGTCGAGGCGTCGCTGCGGCCTCGTCCCGGACGACTTATTGCGCGAGGGACGGTCTCAGCTGGGCTAATCGAGCCGCGTAGCGCTGCCCAATTGCGCGGAGGCTGAAATTGGCTTTGACATAGTTTGCGGCGGCCTCGCCTTTCATCTTTGCCGCCCAGGGATCGCCGGCTACCGCTCGCATATGACTGGCAGCTGTCTCGATGTTCGGCTGCGCCCACACGCTGCCGCGCTCGACGAAAATGTACTCGTCCTCCCGTACCGAGACTAGGTCATAATCGACGAGATAGGCGGTCTCGTCGTTGCAGAACTCGAGATTGCCGGAGTAAGCGGTGGCGATGACGGGAAGACCGAGCTGCATTGCCTCGATCATGCCGAAGCCCCACCCCTCCGACCGATGCAGCGAGATATAGCAATCGCAATTCGCCTTTAAGACGAGCAGGTCTCGATAGTCGAGCGTCTCGTTGACGATGATGATGCGGCGATCTCCGCGAATCACCCGATCGATTCGCTTCCACAACGCAATCTGGTAGGGGTCGAAAACGCGACCACGGTTTTGTGTTTTGAGCACGAGTTGGACGGGCTCGGTCCCGAGCGGAAAAGCGGCAGCGAAGGCTTCGAGAACTCCCAACGGATTCTTGCGCTCGATGAAGGAAAACGAATCGAAGGTCGCGATAAAAACGAAACGGGCTGGGTCCAGTCCGAGGAAGACGCGCGCGCAAGGCTTCAGCTCGCGAAGGGGCTCGACGGCCATGCCGACGTTGACGACAGGCTTCTCGGTCAAGCGGCCGTAAATCTCGCGATTGTAGTCAGACGCGACCCAGATTTCATCAAGCAGCTCGAGTGCCAGCCGGTGACATTTCGGGATCTGGTTCAGTTCCCAGAAGAAAAATCCGATGTTGTAGCTCGACTCAAAGATGTCCCTCGATTCGTAGGCGAACACCAATGGGATGGATTCGGCATTGAGATGGATGAGATTGATCGCGCGGGGGCCGGCATAAGGCTCGTGCTGGGTTTGTCCCTCCAAGACCGGCGCGGGATTGTCTAGGTCGAAACCGCGGACCGTCGGTTTCGTCTGCTCGACCTGAGCGAGGACGTCGTAAGACAAACGCGCAGCCTGCCCGAGACCAGACGCCTTGTGGATGGGGCCTATCACCGCGATGCCGGGCTCGATGCGCGGTCCGAAGGCACGACGACGCTCAAAGCACTCGCCGCTGTGGAAGGTGTTTTCCTCGAACCGACCGTCCGCGGCCCAGCCGCCGCGCCGGAGAAGGTCGGCGCCGCGCGTCCGTAGCGCTCGCCCTTCCTCGGCAGTTGGCTCATCCGCGATGGCGAGCTTGGCGAAGATGCGGTCCGAGAGGTTGGACACCCCCTGATCCCGCATGACCCGCCGCAAGGTCTCTTGCGGCAGAAACCGCAGGAGGTGGGGTTGGGTGAAGCCGTACAGGATCAGATAATGGGTGAAAGCTGCTCGATCCCGACTTGAGTTCATATCGAGCGCGTGAAGCTGCTGATGGCGATTGAAGAAAAGCGTCATGAAAGCGTTGAACGGATAGTCTTCACCGATCCATTGCTCCTCGTAGCGCAACGCGGCAACCTGGTCTTCCGTGACAAGACGAGTCTCGAGCTTCGACCCAGGCGCCCGTTCGACGCACCACCAATAGAGGGCTTCACGAAGAAGGACGGGATCGTGCAGGTTCAGGTGGCTCGGAAGCTCGCGTGCGACGAAATTCTGCAGGGCAATCGTCACCGCCGGAGACGCACCTGCAAGCGGAGCGGGACTGTTGAGGTAGGCCGTCTGTTGTGCGGACAGCGGGACGACGAACGCACCCTGCCTGTCCCGAACATAATCGCTCAAATACCAGAGAAGAACGCCAAGCCGGTCTTGCAAGCTCCCGGTCATCTCGTGAAGATATTGGTCCCGCTTGATACGAAAGCTCTCATAGGCGACGAACTTCGTGATCAAGCCTTCAGGGTCCGACAGGGGCCAAGCTGTCTCGAACAGGATGTCGACCTTGCCGGTTGACGTGACATCGTCTTCTATCCCGAGCGAGGACGTCAAAGCGCGCCTCCTCCAAACGGTGTTCCGCGGGATGACGCCGCATGCAGCTTCCGAATGAGTCATTGCTTTCGACTCTGCCTTTCAGGAATGACGAACCCGTCCGCCATCTCTGCATGCTTGGCGTAAAGTTCGTCAGCGAGCTGTCTCATGACGACAAGGAACGAGTCCGGGAAGGAATGCGACAGAACCGCGTTTTGCGGATCGAAACAAATCGGCTCTGATCCGATTGGGACCTTGCTGTCGAGAAAACGGAGGACGACTTTGTCATCCTTTGATGCCAGTGGTGCAAGGTCGATGACAAAACCGTACCTGCCATGGCCGAAGCCCGCCTCCTCCACGTCTCGACGGTAGATACTGGCGATAACGACGCAACGCTTTCCGCTCGAACTGACCGCTTCAACGTGCATGCTCCGCTCCATGTCGCCTGCATCGCAGCACCAGCCATGAACGACGTAGCGGTCGACACGATCGATGTAACCGAGCGGTCGCCCGCTGGCCTGACCAAGGCCCGAGATGTCGCGGCTCACGCTACCGCCGAGCGGCGCTTGATCGGGCCGCGCCATCGCGTGCTCCGGGCTGCCGCGTCTACCGTGGCGTCGTCGCTTCCAGAAGCTCATGCTGCCTCACAATCGGCTTTGACCACCTCGAAGCGTATGCTCGAGGCCGTATTCATCGACGCGCTGCTCCAACCTCAGCTCACCAGATCGTCCGCAATGGCGGTCCATTTCCGCGCGAGTGGAGCGACCGTTCGCAAACCCGCCGCGATGAACTTCGCTTGCAGTACATCGTCGGCCAGGATTTCATTGCAGCATGTCAGGACCTGCTCGACGCTTCGGCAGATGAAGCCGTTTGCTTCGTTTTCGATGAGAAGTCGATCGTCACTATCGGTCCCACTCGTCGGTCCCGTACGCGGAAGCAATTGGAGGGCGACTCTCCGGCTCTGCCAGGTATCAACGAGGCGCAGGAACTCGGTCGCCAACGTGTGGTGCCCGACGTGAATATGGATCCTGCTACGGTCCGCCCAGACTCCAGAAAGACCTGCGTCGTGGGCACAGCCTTTATGTGATCGCGCGTAGTCGACCTGCCCATAGTGGGCCCGCAAAACCTCGAGGAGGTCTCTCGCCTTGCTGCTGTTCTCGTCGTGATCGATGACGAGGATACTCTCGTCCTCTTGTGCTTGACTGTTTGGCAGGCACAGCGGCGGCATCTGATAGAAGCATCTTTCCCGTAACGGAAGGAGCTGGATGGACTTCCAGGCAATGGCTCCGAGCGCAACGACCTTCGCCGTGTTCACACTCGACCAAATCAGTTGGGCGAGCTGCTCCTGCGGCAGCGAAGGATCGCTGTCGAGATCGAGACCGCCGGCGATTAACGTGGTTTTCTCGAACTCGGCCAAAACGGCGTGCGCCGCCAAGCCGAGGGCGACGATGTGCTCCACCGGCTTGACGTGCGAGAGGCCCGCGATGGTGCGAACACCATTCTTCGGCAAGACGACTTGCCGCCGTTCGCTTCCGCCCCGCGCCGTCAAGGCCGTCCAGACATTCTCCAGCGCAACCATATCCCGCCCGAGGCGGCCCGGTTCGGGCTCGCAGACGTAGACAGTCGCCGTGTTCAAGTTGTGCTCCTCCAACAGCGCTCAATTTCCGGGTTTTGACCCGCATTCGGAACTGCTATGCCGTTCGGGTGACGGCCATCGAATCAGCATAAGACAATATATGTCCGAGTACTTTCTCAGGAAAGAGACGAAGTCAAGAATGTACGGACCTGTTACGTTAGGTCAGGCAAGGATGACGACATTACCTTACGTCATGCTGTACATCGATACAGGGGCTGTTAAGCATCGGCGTATCATACTGTTACCGGAAAGATCGCACCGAGCCAGTCATGAAGATCCTATTGTACGGCGGATGCCACGCGCAGGTGCTGCGCGACTACTTGCAGCTCGCGTTCTCCGACGAGATCGATTGCTCGCTGATCATCAATTTCGAGCTGATCCGGTCCGGCGCACCGTTTCCAGCCGAAACGCTCGGTCGATACGACCATGTCGTTTTTTCGCCGATCGAAAACAAGGGTGACTACAACACCAACCATCTCGTCGATCTCTGCCGCCGATTAGGGATCGCGACGATCTGCTTCCCCTGGATGGAATGGCATGGCTATTGTCCGGGAGCTGTGAAGGGCACTTTCAAGAACCGGTTTGGATGGTTCTATCCTTCGCTCGTCGAGCGCGCTTCTGCTTTCAAGGGAGATCTCGACGACTTTCACGACGAGATCGTCGCAAACTTTCCCGACCACGAAACCATCGACCGGGTCATGGATGTCTCGACAGCACATCTTCGCGCGGCCGAACAGCGTTGGGATATGCCATTCAGTCTCGCTGATACGATCCTCGCCGAGTTCAAGAACTCGCGTCTGTTCCTCGTCTCCGATCACCCGAGCCGGTTCTGCTACCTACAGCTTCTTCAAAGCATTCTCGAGATGGCCGGCTTCGACCGAAGTGAAATCCTGAAGCGGTTCGCGACCATCCCGCTCGGGGAGCCACAAGAGCACTGGAGGACACCTATCTTTCCCAGGGTCGCCAGAAGGCTTGACCTTCGCTTCGAGGACGTGACTTGGCGCGATGACGACGTCCCATCTGGGTCGAGACCGAGCCTGCGGGACTATTTGAGCCTGTACCATTATCGGGGAAGCGTTGTGCCGCAAACCCTCGCTCGTCGTGAGGGTGAATAGGGTGGCCTTCCGGATTGGCTGGCTCACGCCGTTCACCCCGACTTCAGGGGTGGGCACGTTTTCTCAGGCAGTAACAAACGCGTTTCCGACGTCACTCGACGGCGAGTCGATCGATGTGACGATCCTCTATCCTCCTCATCGCAGTCTCTACAGCTCCCGTCACCGATCGATCGCAATCGTCGATGACGAGAGCTTCCGCCAAATCCTGTCCCTTTTCGATCTGCTGGTCTACAACGTCGGAAATAATCGCGAGCATCATGAAGCGATCTTCGACCTGCTCCGCAGCCATCCCGGCGTGGTCGTCTGTCACGACTACGTCTACCAACATTATCTAGCGGATCGATCGCTTCGCGCCGGCCAGGGATTTGCGAATTACGCTGCCCTGCTGAGCAAATATGCCGGTGCGACGGCGGACACCTGTTTGAGGCGCTCGCGCATCACGTCCCGCAAGGGGCGGGTGCGCTACACTCCTTGGGACACTCACCACAGCGTGCGGCAGCCCTTGAGCGAACCGCTCCTCAATCTCGGATCCGCGCTGGTCGTTCATTCAGCTTACATGGAAAACTATGTTCGGCGGACATTCCAGGGGCCCGTTCTCCGGCTCGGAATGCCCTGCGGCCAGAAGCAGGCGACGCGGTCGGCATCGCAGATGGCTGAACTCGACCGTGCATGGCAAAGCCGGTTGGCGGACAAACAGACTATTCATCTCGTTACGTTCGGATACATACAACAAGCCAAGTGCATCGATCTCTTCCTCTGCGCGGTGGCCCGATCCGACGTGCTGAGAAACAGTGTCCGCATCACCGTCGCTGGGTACGCGAGCGAGGGGGGCTGTCTCGGCGAGCTTCGCGCTCTCGCGGAATCTCTCTCGCTCGGCGATATCGTTTCGTTCGAGACCGACGTTTCCGCGACGCGGCTTGAGCACATCATGGCGGAAGCGGACGTCTTCATCAATCTGCGCCGACCCAACACAGAGGGCTCTTCCGCATCGCTGATCGAGCAGCTCGACGCGGGGAGGCCGGTGGTCGTTTTACGGAGTGGCTGCTACGCGGAAATCCCGGGCGGGGCGGCCGTGCTGTTACCGCCTGATGCGTCGAGCCAAGATCTTCAGCGCGAGTTGGAAGCGTTGCTCGGCGACCGGGAGCGGATGCGACAAACCGCCGAGGCGGGACGGGCCTATGCCCGAACTTGGGATTGCGCGAGTTACGCCGGAGAACTGGTGCGATTTGCTCTGGCGAGCAGACGATCGTTGGCGTGGCGCGGAAAGATGCTGGGCACCGATCGCCGCGCGCAGCCTGTTGGCGAGCACGCCGTGGGATGGGTCGGCCAACTCGCTCGCGCCCGGCTCTCGTTGCGCTATCTCGATTGCCATTCGCTCGTGGTCGATCCCGATATCCTCCTCCGGATACCGCACGAAGAGCTTTGCCGCTACATCGCACACGTGGTGTTTGGAATTTTCGACGATGCCCGTTTGTACCGCGATCTCGACCGTTATCTCACAGGCCCCACCAGAACCGCGACATACTGGGCGTGCGTCGTTCTGAGCTTGGTCGCCGATGCCGTGTTCGCTGGCGATCTGTCGGCGCAGCGGCGTCTCGCCATCCTCGGCGCCAAAAACGACCTCAACTTCTGGCGGGTCGTCGAGAACCTGCCGGCGCGGCAGTTCCTAGCGGTCGCGACTCTGATGCTGCTCGGCCGGATGCCCGAGCCGATCGAACTCGACGCCTGCGAGAACGACGACGAGGACGGCTATCCGAAACGGTTGCGGCTGGCGACCGTTCTGGACAGGTCCGCTCTGTCGAAGGAAGCCGGCAGGATCGGGCAGTGGCTGGATGGTCCTAGCGTGCCGGCTCTCGACCGCGAGAGGCCGTTGTTGGACAGGGATGCGGACTGGCCCGTGTGCGATGAGGACTTCGGTGAAAGCGTGGATCTATCCGGATTTCATCGGTTGGAGCCGGATCACGTATGGGCGCGCGGCACGCAAAGTTTCGTCGGCCTGCGCCTTGGAAGCGCCGTCGTCAAAGTGGAGGCCCTGGTACGCCATGTCGACGCGAGTCCTTCCCTGCCCTGCAACATCGGGCTCTCGATCGGCAATCTGACGATGAAAGTCGAGGCAAGGTCCACTCAGCCGATCTGGCTTGGCCTCGAGCTTTCTCCTCCGAACCCGACGACGCCCAGCACGACGACGTGGTGCCGCCTCTCTGCGGAACGAGCGTCGCAACCGACTGGCTCGGAGGACACGCGCTTGCTTGGGATCGCGTTGATCCGCCTACGCGTGAGCGTCAGGAAAGCGCAGCTGATCGCGCAGGTGTCATCCGACTCGATTGGGGTGGCCGTACAAACGGCGGCCTGAAGCGCCGGGTTGGTGTGGAACCGCTTCATCGTGCTATGGGACGCACGGCACCGTGATGCGCCGAGGTATGGCATGGCACCCGTTCTCGTCACCGGCGCGGCCGGCTTCATCGGTAGCGCTGTCGCCATGCGGCTCCTGCACGAGGGTGCCGACGTCGTCGGCCTCGACAACCTCAACGCGTATTACGATCCCGCGCTGAAGATGGCGCGGCTCGAGCGACTGACGCATCGGAGGTTCCGGTGTATCGAGCTCGATCTCGCCGACGCAGCCGGGATCGACGATTTGTTCAACCAGCACCGATTTTCCACCGTCATCAATCTCGCCGCGCAGGCCGGCGTCCGTTATTCGCTGCAGAACCCGCGCGCCTACGTGTCGAGCAACATCGATGGCTTCCTCAACGTGCTCGAGGCGTGCCGCCACCACCATGTCAGCCACCTCCTCTACGCCTCGTCGAGTTCGGTCTACGGGGCGGTAACGGCCATGCCGTTCGCGACGCACCAGAACGTCGATCATCCCGTCAGCTTCTACGCTGCGACGAAGAAAGCGAACGAGCTGATGGCGCACAGCTACAGCCACCTCTATGGTCTGCCGACGACCGGGCTGCGCTTCTTCACCGTGTACGGGCCTTGGGGACGCCCGGACATGGCCTTGTTCCTGTTCACTAAGGCGATGCTTGAGGGGCGGCCCATACAGGTCTTCAACCAGGGCCGGATGCGGCGCGATTTCACCTACATCGACGATATCGCCGAAATGGTGTGGCGCCTAACCAAATGTCCGCCGGCGTCGAACCCGGACTGGGACGGCGGCGCTCCCGATCCGGCCTCAAGCCAAGCGCCATATCGCATCTACAATCTTGGCAACAACAGGCCGGTCGAACTCGGCCGCCTCATCGAGCTGTTGGAGCGGGCCACCGGCGTCAAGGCCATTCGGGAGAACCTGCCCATGCAGGCGGGAGACGTCGTCGCCACCTACGCCGACATCGATGACGTCGCGAACCTCACCGGGTTCAGGCCGGTGGTCTCGATCGAGAGCGGCGTCGAGCGCTTCGTCTCGTGGTATCGCGACTACTACCGGGTCTAGCGCCTCGCCTCAGTGTGCGCCGATGCCGACGAGCTGCCCAAGATCTTTGAAGAAGATGCGGACGTGGGCGACCGGCTTGCGACGCACCAGCTCCTTGTTCATGTAGGACTGCCAGGTCAGCTCCTGCACATCCTTGTCGCGGCAGATCGCGACGAATTTCTCCCGGCGCTTGTCGCTCGAATACCAGAAATACTGCATGATTCCGAGGACAAGGAAGACTTTGCCGTGCGCCTTGCTGAAGCGCTTGCGGGCGGTCGCGAGCGCTGCCGCGCGGCCTGTCGCGAGCGCGGTCTCGACCGCCTCGGCGACGAGGCGTGCCGAGGCCATCGCGTAATAGATGCCTTCGCCGGAGGCCGGCGCAACAACGCCCGCGGCGTCGCCGACGAGAATGACATCGCGGCCGTTATCCCATTTCCTGAGCGGCTTCAGCGGGATCGGCGCGCCCTCGCGACGGATCGTTTCGAGACCG
Organism: uncultured Beijerinckiaceae bacterium; assembly: GCA_964243415.1. Lineage (GTDB taxonomy): Bacteria > Pseudomonadota > Alphaproteobacteria > Rhizobiales > Beijerinckiaceae > RH-AL1. The sequence continues at coordinate 18,832 of CAXTFG010000033.1, forward strand.
GACAGCCCGGTCCGCCGCCGCAGCTCGGCGATGGCGCCGCGCAGCGAAAAGCCTTTATGCGCACTGCCGGTGCCGACGCTCATCGCGCCGCCGTGGGGGAAGATCCAGGAGTAAAAATCGGGAGACATCGAACCATCGTAGTAGATGTCGCAGCGCGTCGGATCGTAGCTCGCCTGGCTGGTCGTGGGCGCCTTGATCACCTCGTGATAGGCGAAGACGAACTTCGGTGCCTTGAACCGTGGGAACGCCGCGCGACCGACGCCAGAATTGGCGCCATCGGCCCCTACGACGATGCGTGCCCGCAAGCTGGCCGGGCCGTCTGCCGCGGTGAAGTGGACGACGGATGTGCCGTCCTCGGTACGGGTCAGCCCGGTGAAGGTGCCGGTGCGTCGTTGCGCGCCGTCCTCCTCGGCTCGCGACCGCAGGAACTCGTCGAAGTGTTCGCGGTCGACGATCCCGACGTAGCCGCCGTTGATCGGCATGTCGACTTCCTGACCCTTCGGAGACACCATGCGCGCCGACGCGATCTTGGCGCACAGCAATGTCTCGGGAATGGCGAAATCGCGCACGAGCCGCGGCGGGATCGCGCCACCGCATGGTTTGACGCGACCGGCACGGTCGAGCAGGACGACCGACCGCCCCAGCTTCGCCAAGTCGTCGGCCACTGTTGCGCCTGCGGGACCGCCGCCGACGACGACCACATCGAAGATGTCCGAAACGCCCATGGGATCCTCCATCGTCAGGTCGCGAGAGCTTGCACCGCCACGGCGCTGACCAGCATGCCGGCGACATAAAGGGGAACGCCGAAGCCCGAGTACCAGAGCGCTTTGGCGACGGGGTCGCGCAGGAAGCGGATCATCAGTGCAAGCTGACCGATAACGAGCAGGGCAACGAGGCCAGCAGCGAGGGGTCGGCCCCAGGCGAGGAGCACGGCGATGACGGCGAACTGGAATCCGGCCATGATCAGGCAGGCGACCGCCGCAGCGCTTTGCGGGCCGAGCATCACCGGTAGGGAGCTCACACCGGTCTGCCGGTCTCCTTTGATCGATTTGAAATCGTTCAGCGTCATGATCCCGTGCGCGCCAGCACTGTAGAGCGCTGCCAGCACGAGCGAGGGCAAGGGCGGCACGTTGCCACCGAGCATGACGGCAGCGCCCGTTACCCAGGCGAGGCCCTCGTAGCAGAGCGCACACGCCGCATTGCCCAGCCAGCCGTTCTGTTTGAAACGCAACGGTGGCGCGCTGTAGGCCCAGGCTAGTGCCAGACCAACGGTGGCGGCGACCGCTACGACGCGGCCGAGCAGACAGGCGACCGCGAGCGAAACGAACGTCCAGCCGCAAGCGATGATGAAACCCCAGCGTCCCGGGATCCGGCCCGACGGGATCGGGCGGTGCGGCTCGTTGATGGCATCGACGTGCCGGTCATACCAGTCGTTGACCGCCTGGCTCGTCGCGCACACCAGCGGTCCGGCCAGGATGACGCCCGCCAGGGCCGTTGGCCAATGGTCGGCGATCGACCGCCCCGAGGAGAATATACCGCACCCGAACGCCCACATCGGCGGAAACCACGTGATCGGCTTGAACAGCTCGAGCACGGCCGAAAATCTGGGGTAGGCGGAACGCTCGGAGAAGGTCTGCGCCGTCATGCCGCCATCTCGACGGCAGGCTGAGAATAGACGCCTTCGAGACGGTCTTCCAGGTCTTCGCCGGCACGCTGCAGGGCGGCAAGCGTCGCATCGTCCGGTGTCCAGTACTTGCGCGCCCGCGCTTCCATCAGGCGATCCGCGACTTTCGCGGCGGCCGTCGGGTTGAGCTGCGCGAGCCTATCTCGCATCGCCGGGTCGAGCAGGTAGGTTTCGGTGATTTTCTGGTAGACCCAGGGCGCCACGTCGCCGGTGGTCGCCGACCATCCCATCGTGTTGGTGACATGGGTCTCGATCTGCCGCACGCCCTCGTAGCCGTGGGCGAGCATGCCTTCGTACCATTTCGGGTTGAGGATGCGCGTGCGCGTCTCGAGCGCGACCTGTTCCGCCAACGTCCGAACTTGTCCTTTGCCGGTGGTCTGGTCGCCGATGTAGACGGGAGCGGCAACGCCATGTCGCGCTTTTCTGACGGCCCGGCTGATGCCGCCGAGCGTGTCGAAGTAATTGTCGACGGTCGTGACGCCGAGCTCGACGGAGTCGAGGTTCTGAAAGGCGACCTCGACTTGCGAGAGGACGCTGTCGAGAAGGGCGCCCGGGCGGGTTGGACGGCCCGAGATGCCGTAGGCGAACCCTTTGCGCGCCTTGTACGCCTCGCCGAGTTCGTCCTCGTCCTGCCAGCACCCGCTCTCGAGCATCTGGTTGACATTGGACCCATAGGCGCCTTCCGCGTTGCCGAAGACGCGCAGCGCGGCCGTCGCGAGATCGCAGCCGTGTTCGGCCTGGAAGGCGAGCGCGTGCTTGCGGACGAGATTCTCGGTTGCGGGCTCGTCGGCCGCCGCGGCGAGATAGGCGGCTTCTGCGAGAAGTTTGATCTGCAACGGGAGAAGGTCGCGGAAGATACCCGACATCGTGACGACGACGTCGATGCGCGGCCGCCCGAGCTCGGAGAGTGGCACCAGCATCGCGCCGGCGAGCCGTCCGTAGCTGTCGAATCGCGGCTTCGCGCCGAGAAGGGCCAGGACCAGCCCGATCGGCGCGCCTTCGGTCTTCAGGCAATCCGTGCCCCACAGGACAACGGCAACCGTCTCGGGCAGACCGTTGCCGTCCGCGGCGTGACGTTCGAGGAGGCGCGCCGCTTGGCGCTCGCCGTCGTGGCAGGCGTAAGCCGAGGGAAGCTTGAAGGGATCGAAGCCGTGCAGGTTCCGCCCTGTCGGCAGCACAGCGGGTGTGCGGAGAAGGTCGCCGCCCGGCGCGGGCCGGATGAAGCGACCATCGAGCGCCCGGACGATCGCGGGGATCTCGTGATCCTCCGCAATCAGGCGATCAATCGTCTTCAGCGCCTCGATCGTCGCGAGGTTCGAAGCCTGCACCGGCAAGCCGGCGGCGGCGAGCACGGCCTCGGCTGTGTCCCCGCCGACGATCGCTCCGGCTGACGCGCGCGGGAGATCCATCTCATGCGAGGCTTTGGCGATGGCGATAATCTGATCGATACGCTCCGCCGCCGTCGGCGCGACGCCGACGGCGTGCAGCCCGTGCGGGATCATCGTATATTCGAGCTCGAGCACGTCGGTGGCGAGCTTGGCGATGCGCGCGGATGCCTCGGCGCGCGTCCACGCCGGTTCGGCGGCGGCGAGGTCGAGGCTGGCCGCCTGCGCCTGGACCAGGGCGGCGCGTTCCTCCCGTTGCGGCTCGGCCTCCGGCGGGAGCAGGCGCCATTGCTCGATGGCGGCTTTCAGATCGAGCAGGCCGCGATACAGGCCGGAATGGGCGACGGGCGGCGTCATGTAGCTGATCAGCGTCGCTGCGGCACGGCGTTTGGCGAGCGCGCCTTCCGACGGGTTGTTCGAGGCGTAAAGATAGAAGTTGGGCATGTCGCGGAGCAGACGATCCGGCCAGCACCGGGCGCTGAGTCCGGTCTGCTTGCCGGGCATGAACTCGAGAGCTCCGTGGGTGCCGAAATGCAGCACCGCATCGGCGGCGAAGTCCTCCCGCAGCCAGCGATAGAAGGCGGAAAAGGCGTGGGTCGGCGCAAACCCTTTCTCGAACAGCAGGCGCATCGGGTCGCCCTCGTAGCCGAAGGCGGGCTGGACGCCAACGAACACATTGCCGAACCGCTCGCCGAGGATGAAGAGGCTTCGGCCATCGGTGGAATGACGGCCCGGCGCGGGTCCCCATTGGGCTTCGATGTCGCGCAGGTGGCGTTCGTGGCGGACGTGGTCGTCGAGGTCGACGCGAGCATGGACGTTGGCGACCGCTCCAAAGCGTGCGGCGTTGCCGGCGATGATCCCGTCGCGCAGAGCCTCGACGGAGGCGGGTAGGTCGACTGTGTAGCCTTCGCGCTTGAGGCCGGCGAGAGTCTGCCATAGCGATTCGAAGACGGACAGGTAGGCGGCCGATCCGACGCTGCCCGCGTTAGGTGGGAAGTTGAACACCACGACGCCGATCCGTCGTGCCGCGCGTTGCGAGCGGCGGAGCGCGACGAGCTTGGCGACGCGCGCCGCGAGCATTTCGGCGCGCTCCGCGCAGGCGTGCATGGCGCCGAGCGTCTGATCCGCCGCGAACGAGCAGTTCCGCTCGCAGCCGGTGCATGAGCCGCCGCCGCCGTTCGATCGGCCGCCGAAGACGGTCGGGCCGGTGGCGCCGTCGAGTTCGGGGATCGCCACCATGATGGTCGCCTCGACCGGCATCAACCCGCGGTCCGACGCGCCCCAGTCCTGTAACGTCTGAAACTCGACGGGGTGCGCCGCGACGTAGGGCACGTCGAGCTTCGCGAGGATGTCCTCGGCGGCGGTCGCATCGTTGTAGGCCGGGCCGCCGATCAGCGAAAAGCCCGTCAACGACACCAGCGCATCAATCGTGGGCCGCCCACCGGTGAGGAAATACCGTTCGATGGCGGGACGAGCGTCGAGGCCGCTGGCGAAGGCCGGGATCACGCGCAGGCCTCGAGCCTCGAGAGCCGCGATTACGCCGTCGTAGTGCGCTGTATTCCCGGCAAGCAGATAGGAGCGCATGACGAGCAAGCCGACCGTGCCGATGACCCCTGCGACGGCGGGCAAGGCGTCGAGGCGGGTCGCGATATGGTCTCTCAGCCTGGGATGGTAGAGACCGACATCGGGATACTCGATCGGCGGTGCGGGGCTGACCGCGTCGCGCAGATTGCGGCGGGGCCCGCTCGCATAGCGTTGGACGAGCAGTCGCACCATGTTGCCGAGGTTTTCCTGCGATCCGCCCAGCCAGTATTGCAGGGTGAGGAAGTAGGCGCGCAGGTCCTGCGCCGTGCCGGGCACCAGCCGCAAGATCCGCGGGAGGCGACGTAGCATCGCCATCTGACGTGACCCGCCTTGCGGCGACGACTTGCGCCCACGCAGCTTCTTGAGCAGCGACAGCGCGCCGCCGGTTCCTCCCATCGTCAGGCGGCCGAGCCGCGTCAGACGGACAACCTCCTTGGCGGACAGGGCGCAGACCAGCGCGTCACAGTCCGCGCGCCGGGCTTCGAGCGCGGGCAGAATGGGGAGGAAATGATCCTCCATGAACAGCATGCCGCAGATGACGATGTCACCGGTCGCGATCGCGTTTTTGCAGCGCTCGAGAGCATGAGGGTTTGCGGCCCATTCCGACGCCGCGTGCAGGCTCAGCGCCAAGCCCGGCATTTCGCGCTTGAGATCATGGCGCGCACGCTCGACGGCCCCGGCGAAATGGGTATCCATCGCGACGATGACGACGTTGATCGAGGTCGCGTTAAGGGCCGACAAAGTGTTCAGCATCGGCTGAGCTCGTGTCCATGCGCGCGGCTTGAGCAGCA
>CAXTFG010000034.1:0-24226 GCA_964243415.1 uncultured Beijerinckiaceae bacterium
CGGGAGTGAGCAGGTGCGGGATGCCGTCGTAGACGCTGAGCTCCAGCATCTTGGGATCGACCATGATGAGGCGGCACTCCTCCGGTCTCAAACGGTAGAGCAGCGACAGGATCATGGTGTTGATCGCGACCGACTTGCCCGAGCCGGTGGTGCCCGCGACGAGCAGGTGAGGCATCTTGGCGAGATCAACGATAACCGGCTCACCGCCGATGTTCTTCCCCAGCGCGATCGCGAGAGTCTGCTTCGTCTTGTCGAAGTCTTCGGACGCCAGGAGTTCGCGCAGGAGCACCGTCTCGCGACGCAGGTTCGGCAGTTCGATGCCGATCGCGTTGCGACCCGGCACGACCGCGACGCGCGCAGAGACCGCCGACATCGAGCGGGCGATGTCGTCGGCGAGGCCGATCACCCGCGAGGACTTGATGCCGGGCGCCGGCTCCAGCTCGTAAAGCGTAACCACGGGCCCTGGCCGAATGGTGATGATCTCGCCTCGCACCCCGAAGTCGTCGAGCACGCCCTCGAGCAGGCGCGCGTTCTGCTGTAGCGCGTCCTCCGACACCTGAGCCGCCGGCTGGCGCCGAGCTTCCGCCAACATGCCGAGCGCCGGCAACTGGTAGACTCCGGCGTTGCGCTCCGGCCGCGGCGCCGCTTCACGCAAGGCGCGCTGCCCCGGCTTGGGCGCTTCCGCTGCGGGCGTAACGCGGACCGGGCCCGCGGACTGCGCCAGAGCCGCTCGCACGGCAGGCGGCGCGTAGGCGCTCGCGTCGAAGCGCGGTTCTCCGAAGCTCGGCTCGATCGGAAGCGGCGCCAGGACGGCGAGATCGATCGGAACTTCGAAGCCGTGGCTGTCGACCGATCTGGGCGCGGTCGGGTAAGCGGACCGGGGCTGCCATTTCCGAAGACGGCGCGCCATGGCCGCCTTCAGGCTCAGTCCGGCATGGATGAGCGCGCCGAGGGAGAGCAACGCGAGGCCCGGATCGGGATCCTCGTCGTCGCCCCGTCGCCGAGACGAAACCTCCGCGTCCTCCGCATCTTCGAAACGCGGCTGCTCCCGCAAACCGATCGAGGCGCTCAAGAGAAGGACGGCGGCGATCGCCAACAGCAGCACGCAGCCGAGAATGACTGGACGCAGCCCGGCGAAGAGCCACCGCGGTGGCGCCATCACGAGGTCGCCGACCACGCCGCCGAGTCCCGTCGGCAGCGGCCAATGCGCGCTGACGGGCAGCAAAGCGGCGACCCCTGCGGCACAGAGAGCGCCGAGACTGAGCAGCAAAGTCCGCATCGCGATGCGCGGAAGACGCCGTTGCGTCAGCAAACGCCACCCCCAAAAGCTCAGCGGGAGCAGGACGGCAAGCGACGCCAATCCGAACAGCTGCATCACGAGGTCGGCGGCGATCGCCCCCGGCGCGCCGAGCCAGTTGCGCACGTGAGCCGATGTCGCGTGGTTGAGGCTCGGATCCTGGATCGACCAGGTCATCAACGCGATGCCGAGGGCCGCGAGACCGACAAAGATGGCCACACCGCAAGCCTCCGCGAAGCGGCGGCCCAGGAAAAGGCGCAGCGCCTCCGGAACATGGTCGAGGGCCGTGTAACGTGTCGTCGTGCGCATCCGATCCTGCTGAGGGCGGAGGTGGGCCGCGTTTCGGCTTCCGACCGACGTTAGGGGGTCGCAGTTAACGGCGGTTTAACCTTAGTCAGCCGGATCAAAGTGCCCGGACCGAGCCGCCCAGACCAGGATCCAGACGACGGAAAGCCCCGCCATATTGCGATGGCGGGGCTTTCCATAGGTTTGCACCGAATGCGGGTCGGCCGCGCTCAGGTGTTGTAGGCGCGCTCGCCATGCTCGGCGATGTCGAGACCCTCGCGTTCGGCATCGACGGAAACGCGCAGACCGATGGTAAGATCGACCAGCTTGTAGAGGATCGCCGAAACGATGCCCGACCAGAGAAGGGTGAAGGCCACCGTCTTCCCTTGGATCATGAGCTGGGTCATCATGTCGTAGGTTCCCGGCGAGGCCGAGCCCGGCTTGATCGTGTAGTCGGTGAGACCGACCCCGTTGAGAGCCGGCGCAACGAGAATGCCGGTCCCGAGAGCGCCGATGATGCCGCCGATGCAGTGCACGCCGAACACGTCCAGAGAGTCGTCGTAGCCGACCTTGTTCTTCACCACGGAAACAAAGAAGAAGCAGACGACACCGACGACGAGACCGAGGATGATCGCTCCCATCGGGCCGCAATAGCCCGACGCGGGGGTGATCGCGACAAGCCCCGCGATCGCGCCCGAGCACATCCCGAGCAGAGACGGCTCGCCCTTGATCAGCCATTCCGCGAAGAGCCAGGCCAGCGTCGCGGCCGAGGTGGCGATGAAGGTGTTCACGAACGTCATGGCCGTGACACCGTTCGCTTCAAGGTTGGACCCGGCGTTGAAACCGAACCAGCCGACCCAGAGCAGCGACGCGCCGATCATTGTCATGACAAGCGAATGGGGCGGCATCGGCTCGCGCGGATAGCCGACGCGCTTGCCCAGGATGAGCGCGCCGACGAACCCGGCGATCCCCGCGTTGATGTGCACGACCGTGCCTCCGGCGAAGTCGAGCGCGCCGAGCTGGTTGAAGTAACCTGCGTTGGCGGTCACTTTGTCGAGTGCTGCCTGCGCGGCTGCCTTCGCGGCCGGATCGGCCGCGGCGGCGAGCGCCTTTGCGGCGTCGCCGATCGCGTCCGGGCCCTGCCAGAACCAAACGGCGTGGGCGATCGGGAAATAGACGATCGTCACCCAGAGAATGATGAACACGACCAAGGCCGAGAACTTCATCCGCTCGGCGAAAGAGCCGACGATCAGCGCTGGCGTGATACAGGCGAAGGTCATCTGGAACGCCATGTAGGCGTACTCGGGTATGACCACGCCGTTGGAGAAAGTCGCCGCCGTCGAATCCGGTGTCAGCCCTTTCAGGAAGACCCGGTCGAAGCCGCCGACGAAACCGCCCAAGAAGCCGTCAGGCCCTGAGGTGAACGCGAGGGAATAGCCGTAGACGACCCAGATCACCGACACGAGAGCCACGATCATGAACACCTGGCTGAGCACCGACAGCATGTTCTTCGAACGGACGAGGCCGCCGTAGAACAGCGCCAGGCCCGGGATCGACATCATGAGAACGAGAGCCGTGGACACCAGCATCCACGACGTGTCGCCTTTGTTGGGGACCGGCATCGCCGCCGCGGGAGGACTGGCTGGCGGCTGCGGTGCGGGCGTTTGCGCCCATACCATCGTAGCGGTCAACGCCACCGCTAAGACACCCAGCCCAAGCGCCATCCCGGCACCTTTCGGCAACTTCAGTTTCATCAGGTATCCCCCAAGAGTGATGGTTTGATCAGAGCGCGTCGAGATCGCGTTCGCCGGTGCGGATGCGGACGGCTTGCTCGACGTCGGTCACGAAGATCTTGCCGTCGCCGATCTGGCCGGTGCGCGCCGCCTGCGTGATGGCGTCCATCACCGGGCCGAGCAGATCAGGCGAAACGCCGACCTCCAGTTTCAGCTTCGGCAGGAAGCTCACGGCATATTCGGCGCCGCGGTAGATCTCGGTGTGGCCCTTCTGCCGCCCATAGCCCTTGACTTCGGTGACAGTCATGCCGTGAACGCCGATGTTCGTCAGAGCATCGCGAACTTCTTCCAACTTGAACGGCTTGATAACCGCAATGACGAGCTTCATCAGCTTTGCTCCCACCGTCCATGCTTGAACGCCAAGCATTCGCGGGTATCGATCGCAGAATTGCAAGAGGCGGGCCGCGCGGAAAGCTCTGCGTGAAAGAAGATCTCGCCGTCTATTCCGTGCAACAACACGTCGTGTTCGTCGTTCTGATCGGATGTTGCAGCGCAGGACCCACGCCGCCGTTGCCGCGGAACACGCACTCGTGACAAAACTTGAGGCCTCATCCAAGTGCCGGCGGACGCAGCCGTGCTGACAGGGGGAACCGTCAACATTTCGGACGACTTGGCGCCCCCGATCGGACGGCATCAAACCCTGTGTCTGATCTTGCCGCGGCGGGAGCGCCCCGGCAGGCTCTGGCGTGCGGCGGCTGTCATCGCGACCTGCTTGGTCGCTGGCTGCGCTCCAACGCCCCTTCCGAAGGATACCGACGCGACCTCGATCGACGATACGCCTCACATCACCGTTCTCGGCGAGGCGGTTGCGGACGTCACGCCGGACACCGCCGAAATTCGGCTCGGCGTGACGACGGAGAAGCCGACGGCGGCAGAAGCCTGGGAAGCTGTCAGCACCCTGGGACAGGTCCTCGTCGACGCGGCGAAGGCGACGGGCGTCAAGCCGCAAGATATCGGGACGACGCGGATCGACCTTTCTCAACGATACGATACGGCGCGCCAGCCAGACGGGACCACGACGAACGTGTCGCGCGGCTTCCAAGCGAGTTACATGCTGCGCGTCAGGTCGAGCGGATTCGACAAAATCGGTAGCCTCACGCAGACCTTGATCGCGAAAGGCGCCAACAGTTTCGAGGGCGTCAGCTTCTCGTCGACGCACCCTGAAGCGCTGCGGGACAAGCTGCGGGGAGAGGCGATGCGGGACGCGCGGCACCAAGCCGAAATCCTGGCCGACGCGGCCGGGGTCAAGCTCGGCGCCTTGCTCCAGGTCGAGCGGCCGGATCAGGTTGGAGCCGCCGTGCGACCGCTGACGCGCAGTCTCGCGGCGGCGGCCATGCCGGTCGAGCCAGGGACGCAAACGATGTCGGCCGAAGTCGAAGCGACCTACGCGATCGAGTGATCGCCGGTCGCCCCGTCGCGGGCGAGGAGCCCCGTCCGCGGATCGCTTGGCCTACGTGTTCATCGAGTCGAAGAAGGTCGCGTTGCCTTTCGGCGTGTCGCGCAGCTTGCCGACCAAGAATTCGATGCCGTCGACCGTGCCCATCGGATTGAGGATGCGGCGCAGCACGTACATCTTCTTGAGGATGTCGGGCGGCACGAGCAGCTCTTCCTTGCGGGTACCAGAGCGCGCGATGTCCATCGCCGGATAGGTCCGCTTGTCGGCCACCTTGCGGTCGAGGATGATCTCGGAATTGCCGGTGCCCTTGAACTCCTCGAAGATCACCTCGTCCATGCGCGAACCCGTGTCGATCAGCGCGGTGGCGATGATGGTGAGCGAGCCGCCCTCCTCGATGTTGCGGGCCGCGCCGAAGAAGCGCTTGGGCCGCTGCAGGGCGTTGGCGTCGACGCCGCCCGTCAGCACCTTGCCCGACGAGGGCACGGTGGTGTTGTAGGCGCGCCCGAGCCGGGTAATCGAGTCCAGCAGGATGATGACGTCGCGCCCGTGCTCGACGAGGCGCTTGGCCTTCTCGATGACCATCTCGGCGACGGCCACGTGGCGCGTCGCCGGCTCGTCAAAGGTGGAGGCGACGACCTCGCCCTTGACCGAGCGCTGCATGTCGGTGACTTCCTCCGGCCGCTCGTCGATGAGCAGCACGATGAGGTAGGCATCCGCGTGGTTGGCCGAGATCGACTGCGCGATGTTCTGCAGCAGAACCGTCTTACCGGTGCGCGGGGGCGCCACGATGAGCGCGCGCTGGCCGAAGCCGATGGGCGCGACGATATCGATGACGCGCGGGCTCAGGTCCTTGCGCGTCGGATCCTCGATCTCGAGCTTGAGACGGCGGTCGGGATAGAGCGGCGTCAGGTTGTCGAAATTGACCTTGTGCCGGACCTTCTCCGGCTCCTCGAAATTGATCGTGTTGACCTTGAGGAGGGCGAAATAGCGCTCGCCTTCCTTGGGAGAGCGAATCAGCCCCTCCACTGTGTCGCCGGTGCGCAGACCGAAGCGGCGGATCTGCGAGGGCGAAACATAGATGTCGTCGGGGCCGGCGAGATAGTTCGCATCCGCCGACCGCAGGAAGCCGAAGCCGTCCTGCAGCACCTCGATGACGCCGACGCCGACGATTTCGATTTCGCGGCTCGCCAGCTGCTTGAGGATGGCGAACATCAGCTCTTGCTTGCGCATGGTCGAGGCGTTCTCGACCTCGTATTCCTCGGCGAAGGCGAGGAGTTCGACCGGCGTTTTGTCCTTCAAGTCGGCGAGCTTGATTTCCTTGGGACCGGCATGAGGGGGCGGCACGTCTTCGGCGGGAGCCGTGATGTCTTCCGAGACAACGTCTGTCATGGGCGTCGGTATGCTCGTGTGATTGGCCGGGGCGGCCGGGTATCGGGATATGAGCCGGGACGCGGTGCGCAGAAGGCGCGGCGTGCGGGCCTGACCGAAAGGAGGGAGGGCATTGTGTAATCGGGACGATGCTTGTTGGCAAGATGGCACCTGGCTGCTTCGGGCGAGAGCGGCATGGACCGTGCTGTGAGAAGGTCGATGGAAAGCGGCCCCGTTGCTGGGATGATGACGACCGCCGATTTCACGGTCGGAACCGCCGGAACCGCCCCCGATCCTCTCGTCGCCATCCGAAGCGTCAGCCGGACATTCGGGACGGGCGCGGAGGCGGTCAAAGCGCTCGACGCCGTGTCACTGGAGATTGTCGGCGGCGAGTTCTGCACGCTCCTCGGGCCGTCCGGCTGCGGCAAGACCACCTTGCTCCGGCTTCTCGCCGGCTTCGAACATCCCGATGACGGCGACGTGCTTCTCGACGGACGCTCGATCCTCGACGCGCCGCCCAACAAGCGTCCGGTGAACATCGTCTTCCAATCCTACGCCCTGTTCCCGCATATGAGCGTCGCCGACAACGTCGCGTTCGGCTTGACGAACCGCGGAGTCCACGGCGCCGCACGGACCGCGCGCGTTGCCGCCATGCTCCGCCTCGTTCAACTCGACGCCATGGCCGCGCGCCGCCCGGCCGCCCTGTCCGGCGGGCAGCAGCAACGCGTCGCGCTCGCCAGGGCGCTCGCCCCCGAACCGCGGCTGCTTCTTCTCGACGAGCCGATGTCCGCGCTCGATCCCAAACTGCGGCGCGACACGCAGGTCGAACTGAAACGCATCCAGCGTGAGACCGGCGTGACGTTCCTTCTCGTGACACACGACCAGGAGGAAGCGCTGTCGATGTCGGATCGCATCGCGGTGATGGACGGCGGCCGCGTCCGGCAGGTCGGCACCCCGGCCGACATCTACGAACGGCCGACCTCGCGATTCGTCGCCGATTTCATGGGCACCAACGTGCTGCCCGGCCACGTCCTTGGTTCTTGCAAGCGCTCCATGGCCATCAGGCCCGAGCGGATCGCGCTCTCTCGACAAGGCGCGCCGCACGAGGCCGTGCGAACCCTGCCCGGACGGGTCGAAATCATCACGTTCCGCGGCGCGCGTATCGCCTGTGTGGTCGCCCTCGACGCCGGAGGCACGCTCGTCGCAGAGCGCGACGACTTTCCGCCGGGGCTGACCACGGGCGACCGCGTCGCGTGCCACCTGCCGGTCGCCGCTCTTGTCGAACTCGGCGACTGAGATGCCCTCCGCTCGGCGGACAACCGCCGCTCTTCTCGCCGCGCCCGCCCTCATCACGATCGTCACGCTGATGCTGATCCCGATGGCGATCGCGCTCGGCTACTCGCTCATGACGTCGTCGCCCTACGGCGGGGTCGAACGACCCCTCACACCGGATTCCTATGTGCGCCTTCTCTACGATCGCGATCTCGACGACCGGTTGGTCTTCGATCCGACCGTGCTCATCGTTCTCGCCCGCTCGCTCATGCAGGCGACGGCAGCCACCGCGCTCTGCATCGTCGCCGGCTTTCCGCTTGCCTGGTGGACGGCGACGCGTCCGCCGCGCCTGCGTCAAATCCTGGTGCTGCTCGTCACGGTGCCGTTCTGGACGAACTTGCTGGTCCGAACGTACTGCTGGGTCTTGATCCTGCGCGACAACGGCCCGGTGAACCAGGTCCTCGCCGCCATCCATCTCACGTCGGCGCCCGTCACCTTTCTGTATTCCGACGGCGCGGTGCTGCTCGGACTGGTCTACGCTAACCTGCCGTTCATGGTGCTGCCGATCTACGCGGCGCTGGAAAAGGTCGATCCGCGGACGATCGAGGCGGCCTACGACCTTTATGCCAGCCGCGGCACCGTGTTGCGGCGCCTTGTCTGGCCGCTGGCGCGACCGGGGGTCGGTGCCGGCATCCTGCTGGTCTTCGTGCCGGCGCTGGGCTCGTTTCTCGCGCCCGATATCCTCGGCGGCGGCCGCAAGCTGATGATCGGAACGCTGATCCAGCAGCAGTTCACCACCGCCCGCGACTGGTCGTTCGGCGCGGCCCTGTCGACGATGCTGATGGCGGCCGTGCTCCTCGCGCTCACGTTCGGAGCCTGGCGGCGTGCGGCAGGGGCGCCGCTGCCATGAAGCGCTTCGATTGGCGCGCCATGCGCGAGATGCGCGTCATCGGCCTGGCCGCGTTGGCTTTCCTCTATGCGCCGCTCGTCGTTCTCGTCGTGTACGCGTTCAACGCCAACCGCATCGCCCTGATCTGGACCGGGTTCAGCGTGCAATGGTTCGGCAGGGCGCTCGCCAACGAGGATCTCCGGCGCTCCGCGGTGAACAGCCTGCTTGTTGCAGGCGTGGCGACACTTGCCTCGACGCTGATCGCTCTCCCCGCCGCCCTCGGCTTCGAGCGCGGCCGCATCTTCCCCGGTCGCGCCGCCAGCGAGGCACTGATCGCCTTACCGCTGATCGCACCAGAGATCGTGACCGCCATCGCGACCCTCGTCCTGTTCCAGGCCGTGGACCTCCACGCCGGGCTCGGCAATGTCATTCTCGCCCACGTCGTCTTCTGCATCCCGTTCGCGCTTCTGCCGATGCGTGCGCGCCTGCGGGAGATGCCGAGCGATTTGGAGGACGCCGCGCTCGACCTCTACGCCACGCCGCTCACCGTGTTCCGCCGTGTGACCCTGCCGCTTCTAGCCCCAGCGATCGTCGCCGGGGCAACGCTGGCCTTCGTGGTGTCGCTCGACGATTTCCTGATCACCTTGATGGTCGCGCCGGCCGGGGCGACGACCCTCCCCGTGTACCTTTATGGCATGCTGCGGCTCGGGGTGACTCCGGAAGCCAATGCGGCGGCAGCCCTGCTGCTCCTCGTATCTGTGGTGGGCGTCGGCACCGCCTTGGCAGCCGCAAATCGCGGGCGCCCCGCAAGCAGGTAGACGCCCGCCCGCCCGTTCGGCATGATCACGCGGCCGCAAAGATGCTCCGAGGTTCGTCGAGTTCGATGCAGTCAAGCGTCTTGCGGACCGTCACGACAATGGCCGTGATCGCGGCAGCGACGCTTCCCGCCCGCGCCGGCGGCAACCTTTATGTCTACAACTGGACGGATTACACGGCGCCGGCGCTGATTCAGAAGTTCGAGAAGGAGACCGGCGTCAAGGTCACGGTCGACACGTACGACTCCAACGAGACGCTGCTGGCCAAGTTGAAGACCGGCTCCGCGGGCTACGACATCATGGTGATGTCATCGGACTTCGTACCGATCTTCACCGGCGAGGGTCTCGTCCGAAAGATCGATGGGCCGTCGCTGAGGGGTTACGGCAACATCGAGGCGCGCTGGCGCAGCCCCGCTTGGGATAAGGGCAACGTCTACACGATTCCGTTTCACTGGGGCGTGACCGGCTTCGCGGTCGACACCAAGGTCATCAAGGACCCCGTCGACTCCTTGAAGACGCTGTTCGAGCCGCCGCAGGAAGCGCGCGGCAAGGTCGGCATGCTGGGGGCGCCGAGCGAGGTCATGTCGCTCGCCGAGCTGTACCTCGGCATGGAGCCTTGCCAGACGGATGTCGCCAATATGAAGCGCGTCGACGCGCTGCTCGAAGCCCAGAAGCCAAGCGTGAAGGTCTATAGCTCGGATGGCATCATCGAGCGGGAAGCCTCGGGCGAGACGGCGATCCACGAGATCTGGAACGGCGATGCGGCACGCGCCCGACTCAACAACCCGGACATCCGATTCGTCTTCCCCAAAGAGGGTGTCGCCGGCTGGATGGACAATCTCGGCATCCCTCGCGACGCGAAGGATCCGGACAACGCCCGCCTCTTTCTTGAATTCATGCTGAGGCCGGAGAACAGCGCGATCTCCGCGAATTTCACGCATTACGCGACGGCGATCACCGGCGCCGATGCCTTTTTCGATGCCGCGCTCCGCGACGCACCCGAATTGAAAATCCCGTCCGGCACCAGGATCGTCTTCACCCCGACATGCCCCGCGCCGGCCACCAAACTGATCGATCGCGTGTGGACACGGCTGCGCCGATAGCATGGAGCCCCTTCGCGCGGAGCGGGCCGCACGAGGACGCCGGTCGCGCCGAAGCTGTCGTTTTTGCAACACCCAAGCTATCCTTCGATGACGGCATGGAGCAGGCGGCCCGCGCCTTGTTTTCGGCGTAGCACGCTGGTCTGCTCTCCAGCGGCGGCCACGGCGCGCCTCGCCCGGCACGGCGTCCGGGCTCGGCGACCGGACGGAGGGGCATGGGTTTGCGTTCACGTACTTCGGCTGCTGCCTGGAGTCGCATCGCGCTCGTCGCGGCGACATCCGGCGCGCTCGCGGCCTGTTCGACGATCGGCTCCGGGGGCAGCAAGACTGCCCGAAACGACCCGGACGTGTCGCTCAACGCACCGGTGGGCAAGGTCACGTCGTCGGCCCTGCCCGGCTCGACGCCGGCTGCGGCGGGCAGCGACAACATCGGCTCGGGTACCGTCAAGATCGCGTTGATCCTGCCGTTGACCTCGCCCAACGGCCAGCCGAGCCTCGTCGGCCAGTCGCTGCGCAACGCCGCCGATCTCGCCTACGCCGACTCGAACGCCAACGAGGTGACCGTTCTCGTCAGGGACGATCATTCCACCCCCGACGGCGCCCGCGCCGCGGCCGAACAGGCCTTGAGCGACGGCGCCGAGATCGTGATCGGTCCCTTGTTCGCCCCCGATGTCCGCGAAGTTTCCAAGGTCGTACGATCGGCCGGCAAGCCGATGATCGCGTTCTCGACCGACACGTCGACGGCGGCCCACGGCTCGTACCTTCTGTCGTTCCTCATCGAAAGCTACGTCGACCGGATCGTCGATTTCGCGGCGTCCAAAGGCAAGAAATCGGCGGCGGCGCTGATCCCCGACAACGAATACGGCCGCGTCGCCGATGCCGAGTTCCAGGCCGAAACCGCCAAGCGCGGCATCCGCGTCCTTGGCATCGAGCACTACAGCCCGGCCACGCGCGAGGAAGCGGTGAAAAAGATCGCTGCGCTCGGCGACAGCATCGATACCTTATTCATTCCCGAACAGGCGGAGGCGATGCCGGCGATGTCGACGTCGCTCGCGGCCGCCGGCATCCAGCCGGAGCGGGTGCAGGTCCTCGGCACGGGATTGTGGAACGACGCCCGCGTGATGGCACTGCCGGCGCTGCAGGGCGCCTGGTTCGCCGCGCCGGAGAACGGCGGCTTCAACGCCTTCGCCAACCGTTACCGCGCCAAGTACAACACCGACCCGACCCGCATCGCGACGTTGTCCTACGACGCGGTCTCGCTCGCCGCCGCTCTGGCGCGATCGCAAGGCTCGCAGCGCTTTTCCGATAACGTACTGCTCAACCGGTCGGGTTTCACCGGCGCCGACGGCGTGTTCCGCTTCCGGCAGGACGGATTGAACGACCGCGGCCTCGCCGTGCTCCAGGTCAAAGGCGGCAAAGCCATTCCGGTCAGTCCGGCGCCGAAGACGTTCCCGCCATCCGCGACATAGCCGGCGCTCCAGTCGGCCGGTGGCGCGCCACGGGGCGATAAAGGGCAAACCACCACGCCGCCGTCCCGTCGTCGCGAGCCGAAGTGATCGCCGGGCTCGATGACGCGGCTCTCTAGCTCTTCTCTTTTTCCATCTGCGCCTTGAGCGCCGCAAGCTTGGCAAACGGCGAATTCGGGTCGGGCTGGCGCTCGCGGGAGCGCGGCGCCTCGGTGGTCTGGAAGCTGCTGCGTCGATCGTCGCGGCGTCCCTGACCGGGCGCGCCACCTTCGCGCCGCCCATCCCGGCGGTTGTCACCACGACCTTCGCCGCCCCCGCCCGGCTTGCGGTGGGTCTCCCCCCCGCCGCCGCCAGGCGCGCCTTCATGTCGGCCTCCGCCGCCGGGTCTCTGGAAGTCACGAAATCGATTGACGCGGTCGCCGCTCGGGCGCGCGGACGCGCGGGTCTCGACCGATTGTGGCTCGGGTTGGCCTTCCAAAGCTGGCGTAGCGCCCTGTGCGACGTTCGGCGAAGCGGGATACGCTTCGCGCGGCGGGCGTCCTTGCGACCCCGCCGCCCCATGATGCCGGCGCGGACCGCGGTTTCGGCCCTCCGTCGGACGGCGGTTGTGGACATTGTGACGATGGGGCCGCCAGATCTCGATCATCGGGATCTCCACCGGCGCGACTTCGGCATCGGTCGCGCCCACAGGTGATTCCGCGTCCACGGGCGATTGTGTCGAAGCAGGCTCGCCTGAGCCCATCGCCGCAAATTCTTCGTCGGCGGCAGCAGGTTCGAGCGGGTCGCCGGCCGGGCCGCCTTCGATGAGCATCTCGGCGACGTGATCGGCGGCAGACGGTATCGCGGGCGGCTCAGAAGCCGACGCCGCCATCTGAACCTCGGACACCGGCGTTTGCGCGGCATCATCGCTGCCGCCCGACAAGGTCGTCGGAGCAGGTGCCGCGGCGACCATCAGCACATCGACCGCCGCCGGGTCGGCCGAAGGCATCAGTGCCTCCGCTTGCACCGGCGACGCAGGTGCGAGAGGCTCGACGGCGTCGAGCGGAGCACCTTCCAGAGCGGCGGCGATCAACTCGCTCTGGCGCGCGAGACTGACACGACTTTGGAGGTCGTCCGGCTGTCCGCCGGCCTGAACCGCATCCGGAAACACGATTCCAGCCGGTATGTCCGCGGCGCCTGCTTGCGACGAGGCCGATGCGTCCGACTGCTGGATGTCGTCAGGCGCTCGCGCCGCATCGCCGGTCGACGGCTCTGCGGCATGGACCGGCTCCGTCGCGGCCTTCGGAACGAGCGGAACAGTGATCGCCGGTCCGGCCCGACGATCGAGAACGTAGCCCAACGACTTGAGGACCGAGCCGAAAGCTTCGGCCGAGCAGCCGGCGAGCGAGGTCATGCCGACGGTCACAACGAAACCGTCGCCGTCGGCGGTGCCCGGCGGCGGATCACCCGCCGTCGTGCCGGGGCGATAGGCGATCGCGGGACGGATGAGGTCGGCGAGTCGCTCGAGAATGTCGACGCGCACGGCACGTTCGCCGCACACGCGGAAGCCGGCAGCGCGGTAGAAGCCCTTCGGGACGGCTTGGTCGGCGACAAAGCTCGTACGGCCGGAGGCGGCCAGGTGGGGCACGTCGTCGGCGCCCTTCACCTCCTCGCCGCCGCTGTTTTTCAACGCCCACAGCTGGGCGGCGAGCGCGCGCGGTGCCGGCTTGATGAGGCCTGGCAGGTAGATGTGGTAAGCCCCGAAACGCACGCCGAGCTTGCGCAGCGAGGCGCGCGCATCCTGCGGCAAGGTCTTCATCTCGTCGGTGACCTTCGCGCGCTCGAGCACGCCGAGCGCCTCTCCGATCTGGAAGGCGATCCCGCGCGCGATCCCGTCGAGCCCCTCGCCGGTCTCGAGGTCCTTGCAGGCCCCGAGCAGCTTCTTCACATGCTGTGCCAGCCACAGATCGAGGCGGCGCTGCACCAGGTCCAGCGCTGGGCCGGTCAGCTGTTCGTCGGCGATGACGCGCACCTGAGGGTCGAGGATGTGCGGGCCGGCCGCGATGCGCCCGACCGGCTCGCCGAGCCAACGGATCAGCCCGTCGTTGGCGAGAACGAAAGCCTCGTCAACGGCCTCGCTGACCCGCGTGGCACGGCCCTCGATTTCCGAAGCCAGCGCCTTCTGCGCCGCGGCGTTCAGCGTTCGCGCCTCCTCGCCAGCGGCCTGCGGATCGGCCGTGAAGCGGAAACCGTTCAGTTGGCCAACGTGCTGGCCTTCCACCGTGACGTCACCGCTCGAGGTGATTTCGGCTTGCATCACTGCATTCTCTCGCAACCGCCGGCGCAGGACGCTGGTCCTGCGATCGACGAACCTTTGAGCCAGACGCTCGTGCAAGGCATCGGACAGCGTGTCCTCTACCCGACGCGTCACGCCCTGCCAATGCTCGGGATCGCGCAGCCAGTCAGGCCGGTTGGCGATGAAGGTCCAGGTCCGCACCTGCGCGATACGGGCGGCGATCGTGTCGATCTCGCCGTCCGTGCGGTCGAGGGTTTCGACATGGCGGGCGAACCAGTCGTCCGGAATCCGTCCGGCGCGCACCACGAAACCATAGACGGACAGCACCAGTTCCGAGTGCGCCGCGGGCGACAGCTTGCGGTAATCGGGGAGCTGACAGCAGTCCCAAAGTCGCGTGACGTCGCCCCTGTTGCGGGCCACCTTGCGGACGTCGGCATCGCGCGAGGCGATATCGAGCGCCATCTGGTCGGCGGCGAGCGGCGCCCTGGTCAAACCCGTCTCGCCCGGCAGCAGGTCGAGCGAGGCGGTGAGGTCCTCAATGGAGTTCAGGTCGAGGCTCGTATTACGCCATTGCAGCATGCGCACGGGCTCGAAGCGGTGATCTTCGAGCATCTCGACGAGCTCGCTGTCGAAGGGAGGACAACGTCCCGTCGTCCCAAACGTGCCGTCGCGCAGGTGGCGCCCCGCCCGCCCCGCGATCTGTCCGAACTCG
Source organism: uncultured Beijerinckiaceae bacterium (assembly GCA_964243415.1). Classification (GTDB taxonomy): domain Bacteria; phylum Pseudomonadota; class Alphaproteobacteria; order Rhizobiales; family Beijerinckiaceae; genus RH-AL1. The sequence continues at coordinate 14,669 of CAXTFG010000034.1, forward strand.
GCCGGGTGAAGCCGGCGATAATGCCAGCCGTCGAACTTGCGATCTCCGGCGAAGGCAATGTGGTCGACGTCGAGGTTTAGCCCCATGCCGATGGCATCGGTGGCGACGATGTAGTCGACGTCGCCGGCTTGGTACATCTCGATCTGGGCGTTGCGGGTGCGGGGCGACAGCGCACCAAGCACCACGGCGGCGCCGCCGCGCTGCCGGCGGATCCATTCGGCGATGGCGTAAACTTCCTCGGCCGAAAAGGCCACGACGGCGCTGCGCGGCGGCAGCCGAGAAATCTTCTTCTCGCCGGCGAAGGTCAGCTTCGACAAGCGCGGCCGGGTCACGAGGTGAGCGCCAGGCAGCAGGTCGAGCAGGGCGCGTTCCATCGTCCCGGCGCCGATCAGCAGAGTCTCTTCGGTGCCGCGACGGTTGAGCAGGCGATCAGTGAACGTGTGACCGCGGTCGAGGTCGGCGCCAAGCTGGATTTCGTCCACGGCGACGAAGGCGAGGTCGAGATCGCGCGGCATCGCCTCGACGGTGCAGACCCAGTAGCGCGGGGACCGCGGCTTGATCTTTTCTTCGCCGGTCACGAGCGCGACGGCCTCGGCGCCGACCTTCTCGACGACCCGGTTGTAGACTTCGCGGGCGAGAAGGCGGAGTGGCAGGCCGATCATGCCGGACCTGTGCGCCAGCATGCGCTCGATGGCGTAATGCGTTTTGCCCGTGTTGGTCGGGCCAAGAACAAGCGTGACGCCGCTGGCGCGGTCGCGCGGGGCCCGGTCCGGAGCTGAGAAGGGCAGATTCATTAAGTCGCGGGGCGCCTTCACTGCGGTCGATCTAGAGGTCGTCACGCAGGGGCCGGATCGCAAGCCGCGCGCTGGAAGCCGGCTTCTTGTACCATAGCGGTCCAGGGCGCAGCTACGCTGTTCAGGATCTGAACGTGCATGGAACGAAACACGGCCGAATCGGCATCCTCTTCGGAGTCTCGCTTCGTTCCGCTTCGACCAGCGCTCGATGCGGCGCTTGACGTTCGGTGCACCTCGGCGGCAACACCGGGGCGCGGCCGGGCGGGCAAGCTCACTTACGGAGGCGACCGCGAATATCCAAGCAGAGGTTCGCGCCGCGGCACCACGCCGCTGGCGGGTCGCCGCGCTTTCCGCGACCTTGATTGCCGTCCTTGGCTGGACGACCCTCATCGCGGATTTCTGGCGTTGGCTGGCCTATGCGTCCGCGACCGGCGTCGGCCTCGTAGAAGCCGTCATCGTCTATTTCCGCTTCTTCACCATTTTGACGAACTGCGGCGTGGCCGTTCTCATGAGTGTGACGGCGGTGGCCCTGTGGCGGCGGCGACCGCTCCCCGCGGCGAGCCTCTTCCGAGGCGCGGTGGTCTACATGGCGGTTACCAGCCTGACTTACGAACTGCTGCTTCGCGCTCTGTGGTCGCCGCAAGGCCTGCTGTTTGTGACCGACCTGGCCCTGCACGATGTGCTGCCGGCTGCGACGTTCCTGTTCTGGCTGGCGTTCGCGCCGAAAGCCAGCCTACAGTGGCGCACCCTGCCCTGGCTCCTCGCCTATCCCGGTGCCTATCTGGCGATGACGTTGATCGCCGGTGCGCTCGGCGCTGGATACCCTTATGACTTTCTCGACGCCGCCAAGCTCGGCTATCCGCTCGTGGTCGCGATCGCGGGCGTTTTTCTCGCCGCCTTCATCGGGCTCGGTGCCGCACTGACCGCGGCGGCACCGGCGATCATGGGTGGTCGCTCGGCGGCGGCTTAGCCCCGATCTTCATCTTGTAGACGGAAATCGGCAGCTGCAGTTTCGAGACACCGTTGTTGAAGGGCGCCATCCGGTCAAGCTGCGCCGCGGGCAGGTAGAGGTAGCCCTGGTTGTCGATCCACATCGAATCGACCCAGAGCAGCCGGGGATCCTGAAGCAAAAGCCTCTGCCGCCCATCCGTGTCGATGGCCATGATCCGGTGCTTGTTGGTGTCCGAACAATAGATCGTGCCTTCGGAGTCGATCGCCGTGCCCCCTGTCGATCCCGTCTTCGAGTACGTCGTGATGTGCTTCGTCAACTCGGTGGTCGTCAGCTTGGGATCATCGAGATAGCGCGTCGCGATCCGCGAGAGCGGCCCGCTCGCGGGCTGGTAGAAGAAGAACCTGCCGTCGGGCGAGACCTCGAGTTGATCGGCGTGGATCTTCACGGGCTTGCCGTCGGGACCGCGCAGAACGTGGTCGTCAGCCGACACGGGGCGCTGCGCGGTCATCGAGGGGTCACCGTCGAGGACGCGTCGGGCGGAACCGGTCTGGAGATCGAGCACGATGATCCCCGGCGAGCCGGCATCGGTGATGTAGGCGATCTGGTTGTGAAACCGGATATCGTCCACGACGCTGGCCATGGTGGTGACGCCGTCGAGCGAAAACGTCTTCGCGACCTTATTGGTCGAGAGGTCGATCTTTACGATCTTCGGCCCGTGCTCGACTTTTGGATTGCCAAGACCCGGCGAGCCGATGTCGACGATCCAGAGATGGGATCCGAAGGCGCCGATCCTGGCCGCGTTGGCGTGCACGAACTTCACTGATGCGTCGTCGCCGTTTTTCCAGCTGTTCCAGTCGGCATCGGGATAAGGAACCGCCTTGCCGTCGATCCACTCGATCACCTGAGGCCCGACACTTCCGTCGATGCGCGACAGAGCGAGGAACTTGCGCCCCTGCGGCGTGCTCGAGAAGCCGGTCGCGACGGCGTCCAGCTGCAGAACGGTCGTCAGCGGATCGCTCGGCGGAGCCGCTCCTGCAATCGAGGGCGTCGCATTTGGGGGGGAAGGACCCTGAGCCCAGGCGTAAAGAGGCAAGCAGGCTATTGCGACGGCGAGAACGGTTCGCTGCTTTCCCATGAATGGCCCTTGCCGTGCCGCCGGTGTCAGGCGTCCCATTATACAGGCCTCCCCGTCTTCGTCATCGCAACCATTTTTGCGGGGCAGCAAAGATAATCTTTTCCGCTTGCCCGCGCTGAATGTTCTCTGTACGTTCTCATAGGCGGGAGAAATCACGATGGCGTTCACAACCACTTACATCATCGTGCCCTTTCTCCGCGACGTTCGCGGCCAGCTCATGCCCTCGACACCTCGGCGCTCGCTGTCCCGCACCAATGCGATCGCGTCCGCCGATAGCCTGGCACCGTTTTACGCCGGCGTGGTCGTCCTGCGCGATCGCAACGATCCTGTCGCGGGCGTCTTCTTGGAGCCGCTCCTGATTTGCGTCGTCGGCGACATTCCGGGCGAGCTGTTGAGGCAACTCGCCGCGTGAACGGCGCCGATTGAAGATCGCCTGAAACGACGACTGCCCGGACTTGTTGGCGCTCGGTCCGAGCATTGCATTCGCCTGTCGGGCACACTCGATATGTCCAGGGCAGGAGCGCCGCGGCGATGCTGATCCGGTACGGCTACGAACTCCAATTCTATTGCCCTCAGCCCGTCTTGATGGTCTGCCTTCTCGACACGCACGACGACCTCAAGCAGCACGTCAAGTGGCAAGGCGGGTTTCGCTCCGATCCGGGCTTCGAGACGGAGCTTTACACCGATCGGCACGGCAACCTCGTGCGAGGCTTCATGACGCCCGCCGGCCCGTTCACGATTTCACGGGACCAGATCTACCAGTGCGACGGGCAACCCGATCCCGTCGTGATGGATGCCCAGGAAGTCCCGTTGGCTGACGTTCCGTCCGAATACCTGATCTACCTCCTCGGCAGCCGCTACTGCGAAACGGACAAGCTGTCGAACATCGCCTGGAACCTCTTCGGCAACGTCCCGCCGGGATGGCGGCGCGTGCAGGCGATCTGCGACTTCGTGCACAACCATCTCACCTTCGGATACCAGTACGCGCGGGGCGATCGGACCGCCTTTGAGGCCTACGAGGAGCGCCTCGGCGTCTGCCGCGACTTCGCTCACCTCGCGGTCGCGCTCTGCCGGTGCATGAACATTCCCACGCGCTACGCCAACGGTTTTCTCGGCGACATCGGCGTGCCGCGCGACCCCGCGCCGATGGATTACAATGCCTGGATCGAGGTCTACCTCGACCACCGTTGGTTCATCTTCGACGCGCGCCACAACGTCCCGCGAGTCGGGCGTATCACCGTGTCCCGCGGACGCGACGCGACCGATATTCCACTCGCGACTTCGTTCGGCCCCCACAGCCTCAACGTCTTCAAGGTCTGGACCGACGAGATCGGCGAGGGCGAATTACGCGAGCAGGAGTTGCAATCGGCCTGACCGGCGGCGCGCGCTTGGGCGAAGCGCCGGCTTGTTCTAGACTTCCGGTCGATCAGTGCCGGAGGTTCGCCATTCAGTCGCCCGTCCGAATCATCGGCATCGATCCGGGCCTGCGCAATACGGGATGGGGGGTGATCGAGGCGACGGGATCGCGTCTCGCCTTCATCGCCTGCGGCATGGTTCATTCCGAGGGCGGCGACGACATGGCCACGCGGCTGCGCGCCTTGCACGACGGCCTCGCCGTGATTCTGGCGGCCCAGCGGCCGCACGAGGCGGCCGTCGAGGAAACGTTCGTCAACCGCGACCCGCAGTCCGCCCTGAAGCTCGGCCAGGCCCGCGGCATCGCCCTGCTCGTGCCGGCGCTTGCCGGCATCCCGGTCGCCGAATATGCGGCCAACCTCATCAAGAAAACGGTGACGGGCGCCGGTCTGGCGGAGAAGACGCAGGTACAGATGATGGTTAAAGTGCTGCTGCCCCGATGCGAACTCCCCTCGGCCGATGCCGCCGACGCGCTCGCCGTCGCCATCACCCACGCCCAGCTCCGCGGCGCGGCGCGGCGCGCGGCGGCGCTGGCGGCGCGATGACAGGCCGACCCTCGTGATCGGGAAGTTGCGGGGCATCGTCGACTCGTACTCCGGCGATTCGATCGTGCTCGACGTCGGCGGCGTCGGCTACCTCGTTCAATGTTCCGCGCGCACGCTGCAGGCGATGCCGCGGCCGGGCGAGGCAGCTTCGCTGTCGATCGAGACACATGTGCGCGAGGACGCGATACGCCTGTATGGCTTCCGCTCCGATGGCGAGCGCGACTGGTTCCGTCTTTTGCAGAACGTCCAGGGCGTCGGCGCCAAGGTGGCGCTCGCCATCCTCGGCGTCGGCTCGGTCGACGACCTCGCCAGCGCCATCGCGCTGCAGGACAAGGCGGCGGTTGCCCGTGCGCCGGGCGTCGGGCCGCGACTCGCCGCCCGGATCGTCGCCGAGCTCAAAGACAAGATGCCGGCCTTGGGAGCCGTCGACCCGGCCGTGGCACGGCTCGCTGGCGAGGAGCCGGCCCGCGGAACGCCGCCAGCGGTGCACGACGCCATCTCGGCTCTGGTCAACCTCGGCTACGCGCGCCCGCAGGCCGCCGCAGCCATCGCCGCCGCCTTGAGGGCCCTCGATGAAGGCGCCGAAGCCCCCGCCCTGATCCGCCGCGGACTGAAGGAACTGTCGACCGCCGCCAACTGATGCGTCGCAAAACCGGAAGCCTCGATCCGTCTTGCGGCCGCAGGGCAAAGCTGATGCGGTGACCTCGCCATGTCAAAGCATCCCGCCTCGGAGCCGCCGTCCTTCGCCGCCTTCGGTCTGCGCGCCGAGGCCGAGCCGATCAGCCCGGGATTGCATGTCGTGGCGACGCCGATCGGCAACCTTGGCGACATCTCGTTGCGCGCGCTCTCGACCCTCGCCGCGGCTCATCTCGTCGTCGCCGAAGACACGCGCGTGACCAAGACGCTGCTGGCGCATTACGGCGTCACGACACCGCTCTTCGCCTACCACGAGCACAACGCCGAGGCGGTCCGCCCGCGGCTGCTCGCACGGCTCGAAGCCGGGCAGGCACTGGCCCTGGTGTCCGACGCCGGAACGCCGCTGATCTCGGATCCCGGCTTTCGCCTGGTCGGCGAGGCTGTGGCCCGCGGGCTCACCGTCACCTCCGTTCCAGGACCCTCCGCCGTCCTCGCGGCGCTGGTCGTCGCCGGGCTGCCGACCGCGCGATTCTACTTCGAGGGATTCCTGCCCTCGAAAAGCCCGGCACGGCGACAGCGGATCGCGGAGTTGGCGACCATTCCCGGTACGCTCGTCTTCTTCGAATCGGCGCGGCGCACGGCCGAGACGATCGCCGACCTCGCCGCCGTGCTCGGTCCCCGCGATGCCGCCGTCGCCCGCGAGCTGACGAAGATGTTCGAGGCCGTCAAGCGAGGCACGCTGGACCAACTCGCGGCCGAACTTGCCGCCACCGAACCACTGCGCGGCGAGATCGTCGTGCTCGTCGGGCCGCCACGCGACGACGCGCCGGCCCTCGACGGCGACGTCCTCGATGACCGGATCCGCGCCGCCTTGCGAACTCTTTCCGTCAAGGACACCGCGGCGGTCGTCTCCGCCGCGACCGGACAGCCGCGGCGCAAGGTCTACGCCCGGGCGGTCGAGATCGCGGCCGCAGAAGTACCGGCCGATGCAGCCGACTAATGCCGCCGCATTGCGACGACGCCGGGCGCATCGTGCCGGTCACGGTGCGGAACTGGCTGCCGTGCTGTACCTTCGCCTCAAGGGCTGGCGCATCTTGGCCCGGCGTTTCCTGGTCAAAGGCGGCGAGATCGACATCGTTGCCCAGCGCGGCGCCACGGTCGCTTTCGTCGAAGTCAAGCTGCGGGCGGCACTCGGCGACGCGATGATCGCGATCGAGCCAGCCAAGCGGCGGCGCATGGCCCGGGCCGCGCGCGTCTTCGTGTCACGATACCGGCTCGGACCGGCCCTGACGCTGCGCGCCGATGCCCTGTATTGCGCCCCGTGGCGCTGGCCCCTGCACGTCCCGTCAGCCTTCGAACTCGATCTCGACTGATCTTGCAGGATGACATCTCAGTGGCGGCCGCCACCGCGGCAGCGCGGTGATTTGGCGGCCGATTACAGACGGTCAGCGCCGGCGGCGAGCGGCGCGGCCGGCATCATCACGCCCGTCTGGTCGCCGCTGTCTGCTCCCGCCGGTGCTTCGCGCCGCTCAGCCCGAGGCATTACCGAGCCGATTTCCGACCGGACGGAATTTGGCCGGACGAAATACGGCTTTTGCGGGCACGTCGAACGAAAAGCCGGGCCGCGGAGTCGTCTCGAACGGCTGACCGAGGGTCGCCGACTTGCGACGGTAGATCCAGACCCGTGCGGGCGGGAGATTGAGCCACACCGCTGGCGAGACTTCGGCATCGAAATTCTCGGCCGCCGAACGCGGAACGGGCGAATTCATGCCATAGGTGAATTGCACGAAGGAGCCGCCCGGCGCCATCATCGAAAAGGCGTCCTCGATCAGCGACAAGCGCTGGGCGTCGGGCTTGTTGAGAAGGGGAAGGCTCGAGACGATGGCCGCCGCCGGCGCCGTCAGTGTTCCCGTCAGGCTTTGGCGCAGGTCGTAGGCATCGGCCTGCAGGACCGACACCTGCGGAAACCGCTTGCGCAGCAGTCCGCAGAACGAGCTGTCGAACTCGACCAGGAGAAGGCGACGCGGATCGACGCCGCGTGACAGCAGCGCCTGTGTGATCGGCCCGGTGCCGGGCCCGAGTTCGACGATGGGGCCCGTTCCGTCGGGATCGATCGCACGCGCCATCATGCGGGCCAGGAAACGCCCGGAGGGCGACACCGCCCCCGTCAAAATAGGATTGTCGAGCCACGTCTTGATAAACCGGGCCTCATCCGCGAACCGACCTTCGACGCGCGATCGTAGAGCGCGACGGTCCGCGTCGATCGAAACCTTCATCAAGCGACTGACCCCTTTCTTCGCATCACGGCGCCCGCCCCGACGAGCTTGATCCTGGCACATCGTGATTGCGGACAAATGTGCCGATCCGTCAGTCGCCGTCAAGAAAGCGTCATCCAACCCCACGGTTCCAGCAGATCAATTGAGTTCTTCCGGCGCCGAGGGCAGCGGCAGGATGGAGATTCCGTCTTCGAGGAGAGCGCGCGCCTCGTCGAGTGTCGCCTGCCCGCGAATGTCGCGATGAGGGATATCGCCCTCATGCATGCGTCGCGCTTCGTAGGGAAAGCGCGCGCCGACATCCTGCGTCTCCGCCATGACCTTGTCGCGCACAGCTTTGATCAGGCTGCGCAAATCCTTCCGGCCCTCGTCGAGAAGGGAAACATCGACGCTCTCCGGCTTGGTGGCGGCCGCGGCCGGTACGCGCACTGCGACCACCGCCGGAGCCATAATCGTCTTCGCCACCGCGGACGAGGCACATACCGGACAATTGACGAGTTGCCTGTCGGCGAGTGCGTCGTAGGCCGCGCTGTCATGAAACCAGGACTCGAAGCGATGGCCTGAGTCGCAGGCGAGCGAATATCGAATCATCCAGCGCTCAGGCGATCTTGGCGCCAAGGAGCAGATCGAGCTTGCCGGCTTTGTTCAAGGCGTAGAGATCGTCGCATCCGCCAACGTGCTCGCCGCCGACGAAGATCTGAGGCACGCTCGTCCGTCCCTCGGCACGCTCGCTCATCGCACGACGGGCATTGCGATCGCCATCCACTTTTATTTCGTGAAAAGCGATGCCCTTCTCCGAGAGAAGTGCCTTTGCGCTGTGGCAGAAAGGACAAAACATGGTCGTGTAGATCACGACATCTCGCGACGTCATCTCGCACTCCTTCGTACCGACATATGGCAAGCTCCGGGCCGCTTGTCATCACGCCTCGCGCAGCAGCCGGCAGAGGCTCAGGAGCCGGCCGTCACGACGCGCGCGAACACCAGCACGTCGACCCGCTTGGCGCCGCCGCGCAGGAGCGCACGCGACGCCGCGTTCACCGTCGCGCCGGACGTCAGCACGTCATCGACGAGCACGACGGCCCGGCCGTCGACCTGAAGGCGGGTTTCGTCGGGGACTCGAAAGGCGCCCTGCACGTTGAGCGCGCGCTGCGTTCTCGTCAGCCCGACCTGAGGTGGCGTCGCCTTCACCCGGACGAGGGCGTCGACCGCGACGGGAACGCCGCAGCGGGCAGACACGGTGCGCGCAAGCAAGGCCGACTGGTTGTAGCGGCGGCTCGCCAACCGCCGCCGGTGCAGCGGAACGGGGACGAGAACGTCGGCCTCGGTCAAAAGCTCCTCGCGCCATCCAGGCGCCCATGGCTCGCGCCAGTTCCAGCCGGTCACTGTACTTCATCCGGTGGACAAGCCGACGCGCCGGGCCGTCATCGAAATGAGCGACGGCGCGCGCCCGCGCGAAAACAGGAGGCTGCGCGATCGCCTCAGGCGACAGCAGCCCCTCGGCGCCGAGGTCGGCCGGAAAGGGCGTCCCGAGGCGCTCGCAGAACGGCCGCTCGATGAACCGCATCTTGCTCCAGCAGGTCGCGCATAAAGCGTTTGCGGTCGATGTCGCCTTGCGGCAGGCGAGACATCCCGGCGGAAAGACGAGATCAGCGAGAACACCGACTCCAGTTCGACAGAACCGAAACATGCTCAAGCCGCTCGATGAAGCGCGGACCATCATTCCGCAAGCAAGCCACGAAGAACCGGCACGGTAGCCTCTCGGTCAGGCAGGGAAGACGAGACATACGCATTAGCGGACGTGTTGCGGCAA
>CAXTFG010000035.1:0-704 GCA_964243415.1 uncultured Beijerinckiaceae bacterium
GCGCCGCGGGCGTCCTGACCGCGCTGGTTCCCGGCTCCATGATGCTCATGGCCGCGGCGACGACTCTCGCCAAGGACATCCTCCCCGCCGTTTACCCGCCGGCGCGCGCTTTTAATACGGCGACGGCAGCCAAGCTGTGCGTGCCGCTTGTCGCCGGCGTCGCCCTGTATTTCACGCTGAACGGCGGCGATTCGATCGTCGCGTTGCTGCTGATGGGCTATGCGCTCGTCACCCAGCTCTTCCCGGCCCTCGTCGCCAGTCTGGCACCACGGCCGCTGCTCACCGCGGAAGGCGCTTTCGCCGGCATCGTCGTCGGCGTCGCCTTCGTGATCGTGACGACGCTCGCCAAGACGACGCTGGCGAACCTCCTGCCCGGCCTGCCCACGGCGGTGCAGGACCTCAACATCGGGATCGTCGCCATGGTGCTGAACGTGGTCTGCGCCGTTGCGGTCAGCGCCGCCACTGTGCGCATGCGCGGCCGTAGCGCCGCCCCCGCATGATGGTCACAGACCACCCATCGCGCAGATGGCGCGCCATTCCGCGTCGGTGACCGGCTGCACGGACAGGCGCGAGTTGTTGACCAGAATCATGTCCTTGAAGCGTGGATCCGCCTTGATCGCGACGAGGCTGACCGGCTGCGGCAGGGGCTTCACCGCGGGCACGGCGACCATCCCGAACTTGCCCCCCCCGTCGGTGGGATCGGG
>CAXTFG010000035.1:714-22667 GCA_964243415.1 uncultured Beijerinckiaceae bacterium
GTGCTGAACGTGGCCTGCGCCGTCGCGGTCAGCGCTGCCACTGCACGCCTTCGCGGGCCCGCCGCCGCCCCGGCGCAGTAGAAGCTACGCGCCGCCCATTTTGCAGACGGCACGCCACTCGGTGTCGGTGACCGGCTGCACCGACAGGCGCGAGTTGTTGACGAGGATCATGTCCTTGAAGCGAGTGTCGTCCTTGATCGCGATGAGGCCGACCGGCTTCGGCAGCGGCTTCACCGCGCGCACGTCGACCATGCCGAACTTGCCGCTCTCGTCCGTCGGATCGGGATAGTAAAGCTTCGAGACTTCGACGATGCCGACGATCTCCTTGCCCTCGTTCGAGTGATAGAATAACGCCTCGTCGTGCAGCTGCATCGCCTTGAGATGGTTCTTGGCGACGTGATTGCGGACGCCGTTCCAGGTCGTCCCCTTGCGCCCGGCCTCCATCATCTGGGTCCAGGACCAAGAGTCCGGCTCGCTCTTCAACAGCCAATGAGCCATGGGCACTCTCTCCAGGACGCGACGGCTACGCATCCGCCTTGGGGGGCCTTGCAAGCAAAGCCTCGATCATGGCGTCGACGTCGGCACGACCGGTCAAGACGGCATCGACGGCTGTGGAGATCGGCATCTCGATGCCGCCGGCCGCCGCGAGCGCACACAGAATGGCGCACGTCTGCGCGCCTTCCGCTGTGCCGACACGATCCCGAGCCTCGGCGACCGATAGCCCTTCGCCCAGCGCGAAACCGAGCGTGAAGTTGCGCGATTGCGGCGATCCACAGGTCAACACGAGGTCGCCGAGCCCGGACAGGCCCGTCAGCGTGCCGGGCTGGGCGCCATGGGTGATTCCAAAGCGGGCGAGTTCCGCGAAACCCCGGGCAAGGAGGGCGGCCGCCGCCGAGGAGCCGAGCTTCTTGCCGGCGGCGATGCCGCTAGCGATCGCAAGGACGTTCTTGGTCGAGCCCCCGATCTCGACGCCGCGGATGTCAGCGGAATAGTAGAGCCGAAACCAGGGCGCGGCGAAGGCGGCGGCGAGCGCCTCGGCCGTCGCAGCGGAGCGAGCGGCGAGTGTGACCGCGGTCGGCATGCCGCGCGCGACGTCTTCCGCGAAGCTCGGCCCGGACAGGATCGCCGGCGGATTGTCCGGGAGCACCTGAGCGACGACCTCGCTCATGAAGAGCCCCGTTCCGCGCTCGATGCCCTTGGCACAGATCACGACGGGCACCTCCGGCGCGAGGTGTGGGGCAACCCGCTCGCTCAAGGATCGGATCGACTGCGCCGGCACGGCGAGCAAGACGATGTCGCACGCGCCGGCGGCTTGGGCCATGTCGCTCGTCGCCGCCACCCCGACATGGAGGGGGATACCGGGAAGCCGGCGGGCATTGACGCCCGTCGCCGCCATTTCGGCGACGTGACTGGGCTCGCGCGCCCAAAGCGTCACCTCGCCGCCTGCGCGCGCGGCGAGGTTGGCGAGCGCGGTGCCCCATGCTCCCCCGCCGAGAACCGCGATGCGGCGCATTCTCGTAGCCGCCTCAGGCTTTGCCGTGATGGGCCGCTTCGGCGCGGGCGTCGAGCGGCCAGCGCGGGCGCGCGGCGAAGGTCATGTCGTCGGTGAGCCCCAAGCCGAGCCGCTCGATGCCGGCCCAGGCGATCATCGCACCATTGTCGGTGCACAGGTACGGGGGCGGAACCACGAGCCGTAAGCCGGCCTCGCCGCAGTAGCGCGCCATGGCGCGGCGAATAGCATCGTTGGAGGCGACGCCGCCGGCCGCCACCACCGCCTCGCATGGCCCGACCTGCACGCGAAACAGCCGCGTCGCGACCCGCACGCGATCGATGATCGTGTCGACGACCGCCGCCTGGAAGGAGGCGCAGAGATCGTTGACGTCCCTGGCGGTCAGCGGTTTGAGACCCTCGACCTCGATGCGCACGGCCGTCTTCAGGCCAGAGAGAGAGAAATCGGGCTTCGGCCGCCCAAACATCGGGCGCGGGAAGGTGAATCGCTCGGGATCGCCTTCGGCGGCGTGGCGCTCGATCAGCGGACCGCCGGGATAGGGCAGCCCCAAAAGTTTGGCGATCTTGTCGAAGGCTTCGCCGACCGCGTCGTCAACGGTAGCGCCGAGCCTCACGTAGTCTCCGACGCCCTTCACGGCGACGAGCTGGGTGTGGCCTCCCGACACGAGGAGGAGAAGATAGGGGAACGGCACGCCGTCGGTCAGTCGCGGCGTCAAGGCGTGCGCCTCGAGGTGGTTCACCGCGACGAACGGCTTGTGCAGGGCGAGCGCGAACGCCTTGCCCGCGGTGAGCCCGACGATCACGCCGCCGATCAGCCCCGGCCCCGCTGCCGCGGCGATGCCGTCGAGGTCCGCCATCTTGAGGCCAGCCTTGGTGACCGCGCGCTCCACCAAGCGATCGAGGACGTCGACATGGGCGCGCGCCGCGATCTCCGGTACCACGCCGCCATAGGCCGCATGCTGGCGGATCTGGCTCATTACCTCGTTCGACAGGATCTGCGCGGTGCCGTCGGGCTTGCGCTCGACGACGGCAGCCGCCGTCTCATCGCAGGTGGTCTCGATCCCAAGAACGCGCATCACGGGCTCCGCTTCGGAACAAAGCATAGGAGACAAGAGCCGGCGCTCGGTAGCATAAAATGAGGGGAGCGCCCGACTTCGCGCCGGATTGGACGGCTAGGCGGGCTCGCGCGAGAGTTCGCCGACCAGAGCCTTGGCGATGAGCGCCCGCGTCGCCTCGATCCCGTAAAGGGCGACGAACGAGCCGAAGCGCGGCCCCCGCTCCTCGCCGAGCAGCACCTGGTAAAGCATGGCGAACCAGTCGTTGCTGACGCCCGGCCGCTCGGGCGTGGCGCCTTTGGCGGCGAGGTTCTGGTAGCGCGGGATCGGGCGGGCGACGTCGTAGAGGGCGGCCTGGATGTCCTCTGCCGAGGCGTGCGCAGGCAGCGCGGCGAGCGCAGCGGACAGAGTGCGCAAAGCGTCCTGCTCGACCTCGTCGGGAGCACGGTAGCGTTTCGCCGGGGCCACGAAATCGCAGTAGTAGCGCACGGCGTAGCCGACCAGCGCATCGAGGCGGGGATGGGTGGCCGGCGAGACGTCGGGCGCGTAGCGCAGGAGGAAACCCCACAGCACCGCGGGATCTTTGCTGTTGGCCACCGTCGCGAGATTGAGCAGCATGGCAAAAGAGACCGCCGTCGCGCCGCTCGCCGCGACAAGCACCTCCGGCGCCGGCGGATCGCCGTCGTGCAAGTGCCACACCGGGTTGCCGAGAAGCGCCTTGCCGTCTTGGCGAGGCGCCGCGTCGAGAAAGGCGAGGTACTCGTCGACATTGCGCGGGATCACGTCGAAATGCAGCTTCTTCGCCTCTTTCGGCCGCTGGTACATGAAGAGCGCCAGGCTCTCGGGACTCGCGTACTGAAGCCACTCGTCGATGGTCAGCCCGTTGCCCTTGCTCTTCGAGATCTTCTGGCCGCGTTCGTCGAGAAAGAGCTCGTAGTTGAAGCCCTCCGGCGGCGTCCCGCCGAGCGCCCTGACGATCTGGCCAGACAGCTTGACCGAGTCGATCAGGTCCTTGCCGGCCATCTCGTAATCGACCTTCAGCGCGTACCATCTCATCGCCCAGTCGGGCTTCCACTGCAGCTTAACCTTGCCGCCGGTGACGGGCGTGATGAAGCGCTCTCCGGTCGTGGGATCGCGCCACTTGATCGTCCCAGCGTCGGCGTCGACGCCCTCCAGAGGAACCTGCATGACGATGCCGGTCTCGGGATGGATCGGCAGGAACGGCGAATAACTCGTCGCGCGTTCCTCGCGAAAGGTCGGCAGCATGATCGCCATCACCTTGTCGTAGGTGCGCAGCATGTGCAGCAGCGCCGCATCGAAACGGCCCGAGGTGTAGTAGTCCGTCGAGGAGGCGAACTCGTAATCGAAACCGAACCGGTCGAGGAAGGCGCGGAGTCGCGAGTTGTTGTGCGCGCCGAAGCTCGGGTGCGTGCCGAAGGGGTCCGGCACTTGCGTCAGCGGCTTGCCGAGGTGGGCTTCGACGAGGTCCTTGTTCGGGATGTTGTCGGGCACCTTGCGCAGCCCGTCCATGTCGTCGGAGAAGGCCAGCAGCCGCGTCGCGATGCGATCCTCGGTGAGCACGCGGAAGGCGTGGCGCACCATGGTCGTGCGAGCGACTTCGCCGAAAGTGCCGATGTGAGGCAGGCCAGAGGGGCCGTATCCGGTCTCGAACAGCACTTCCTTCTGGCCCGTGCGCTCGATCCGGGCGACGATCTTGCGCGCTTCCTCGATAGGCCACGCCTTCGCCGTGGCGAGGATCGCCGAATCGGGAACCGGCAAGAGGGCGGCCGAGGGCGCGGCGCGGGTCATGATGGATCCAGGTGACGGTGCGGCGGCGCTGGCGTCGGGACGCAATGTTGCGCGCATGTGCCGGCACCCTAAAAAGGGTCTACGGTGACGTCAAATCTTCGCGCGTCGAGCCCTCACGATCTTGCGATGGATCGGCTGGCGCGTCATAGCATTGTCGTCGCGGCACCCTATCTATCGCCGTACTCTCAACGTCAGAAGGTTTATAGTTTGGCACGAATGATGGACGTCGGCTTCGCCGAACGGCGCGATGCTGCCGTGAAAACCCGTCTCGAGTTAGTGAAGAAGATGCAAGAGCGGATAGCGAGCCCGGAAAGCGAGGCACGCAGCGCTGAACACCGCAAGGTTGTCCAAGCACGAAATCTACGGGATGCCGAAAAGGAAGAGCGTCGCCGGCAGGAAGAGGCACGGCTCGCATCGATCCGAGCGGCCGAACAGGCCAAGCTCGATGCCGAGCGCCGGGCCCGCGAGGAAGAAGAGCGCCTCCGGCTTGAAGCCGAGCGAGCTGCGGAGCACGAGCGGCTCGAGGCCGAGAAGGCCCGTCTGGCCGCCTCGTCTTCCGCGCGAGCTGCCCGCGCCCTTGCCGAGATCATGACGACTCGGACGAAGCGCGGAGACCAGGCCCGTCGTCAGGCCTGAGCCACACCGGTCAGGGCCAAAAGCGCGGCCTCGTTGGGCGCGGAGGCGACCTCGAGAAGGGCGCAACCAGCTTGACCCAGGGGGAAAGCCACATCATCGGATAAACAGAAGTGGCGCGCTCGTCGTAGGGAGGGCGCCACTCCTTCGGTCGCTTCGAGGAAGAGCACCGCGCTACGTCGGGAATAGTGCAGGACTCCCTCGATGCGTTCGGTGGACATTGCTTGAAGGCTTGGTGGTTTTGCGATTGGACGCGCCTCGTAGACTTCGATCAGATCGAAGCTTCGGCCGGCCGTCGCCAGCGCATCCTCGAGGCACGGCTTTCGATCGCGCCCTGCCAGGTACAGCAGCCTCCGCCCTCCCGCTATGTCTTTAAGCGCCAAGCCGAGGTCGAGCGCCGTCGCGGCGACGTGAGCTTCTCCGAGAAAGCCGCTTTCACGTGCCTTCGCCTCCGTACGATGGCCGACGACCAGCAAGGGCATCAGTCGGCGAGCCTCAAGACCGGGCGGTCCCGTTGTCGGCCAAACATCGAAGGCGTGTCCGCTCGTCGCAAGCACGGCATCCACCACGCCTTCCGGCCATCGCGCCCCGGTCGATACGATTTCGATCACCGGCGCGATCACCACACTGTGGCCAGCCCGCTCCAGGCTCACGCGCGTGCGCTCGGCGTCCTCCGCCGCTCGAGTCAGTAGGAGACGCATGATCAGTTGGCGAAGAAGCCGGTCGGCAGACGCGACTTGATCGCCTCGCCAGCCGCTCGCCCCAGCGCAGCGGCGGCGTCGAGCGCGCCTTGGACCTCTTCGTCGTACGCTTCCGATCCGTCCGGCCGCAGAACCGTTCCCCGCAGGGTGACCGTCCCGCCGTCGACCGTCGCATGGGCCCCGATGGGCGTCCGACAGGAGCCGTCGAGCGCGGCGAGAAAGGAGCGCTCGGCCGCGAGAGACCACCCGGTCGTCGAGCACAGGATCGGAGCGAGAAGCCCGGCGATGCGCGTGTCGCCGCTTC
Source organism: uncultured Beijerinckiaceae bacterium (assembly GCA_964243415.1). Taxonomy (GTDB): domain Bacteria; phylum Pseudomonadota; class Alphaproteobacteria; order Rhizobiales; family Beijerinckiaceae; genus RH-AL1. The sequence continues at coordinate 6,726 of CAXTFG010000035.1, forward strand.
GCGCGGTGATCCCGATCGCTCCTTGGCCCGCAGCCGGCAACATATCCTCGATCGGCATGACATAGGTCGCCTCCGCCGCAAGGCCGAGGCGCTTGAGGCCGGCAAGCGCCAGCATGGTGCCGCTGAACTCGCCGTCCGCGACCTTGCGCAATCGTGTCTGCACGTTGCCGCGCAGGAGGGCGGTCTCGGTGTCGGGGCGCATGCGTTTCAGCATGGCGCCGCGGCGCAGCGATGCCGTCCCGACGATCGCACCGCGCGGCAAATCGCGTGGCGTCGCGGCCACGGGGGAGATCCACACATCCCGCACGTCCTCGCGCGGAAGATACCCCACGATCGTGATCGCGTCCGGCAGGAAGGTCGGAAGGTCCTTGGCGGAGTGAACGGCAAGGTCGATCCCGCTCATCATGAGCGCGCTATCGAGCTCTTTGGTGAAGAGCCCCTTGCCGCCCGCCTCCGACAACGGCCTGTCCTGGATGGCATCCCCGCTCGTCTTGATGACGTGGATCTCGATATCGGCGCCGCTGAACCCGTGCGCTTCGCGGAGGCGATCACGGGTCTGGTGCGCCTGGGCCAAGGCCAGCGGGCTGCCGCGCGTACCAATGCGAAGCGTGGCGGTTGCAAGCATGAGGTTGATGTCTCGCGCGAGATATCCGCCTTCCTACAGGCGCTGCCCGCACGAAGGAAGCCGCAGCCCTCTCCATCGTGCGGCCAAGCTGAAGTCGAGCCGAGGCTTCGGCCGATGAGATTTCAGTCATGCGGCTTCGTCCCGAGGACGCGAGCGCAGCCTCCGCCACCCTTTTCTTGCCGGCCGGTTTGCTGGATGAAGATATCAACCAGCGGAGGCGAGCGTGGAACCCATATTCAAGATCGTTCCCCGCTCGCTCTGGACCGAGGCCGAGACGACCGGTCGGTTTCACGGCGCGCCGGTCGATCAATCGGACGGCTTCATCCATTTCTCCACGGCGCATCAGGTTCAGCAGACCGCCGCGAAACATTTCGCCGGTCAGGATGACCTGCTCCTCGTCGCCGTGCTCCCAGCCGCCCTGAGCGGCTTGCGCTGGGAGCAGTCTCGCGGGGGCGCGCTGTTCCCGCACCTGTACGAACCCTTGTCGCTGGGCCATGTCGCTTGGGTGAAGCCGCTGCTGGTCGGCGCGGAAGGCCGCCACGACTTCTCCGGCCTGCTCGAGACGGCGCCGGGATGAAAGCTCTTTGGCCGCTGGCTCGACCCTTCCTTCACGCGCTCGATCCCGAGCGAGCGCATGATTTCACGCTCCGGGCTCTTTCCGTCCTACCCCTCCGGCCCCCGAAAGGGGATGATCCGCGTCTCGCCGTCGAGGCGTTCGGATTACGTTTCCCAAACCCCGTCGGCCTTGCCGCTGGGTTCGACAAGAACGGTTTAATTGCTCGCAAAATCGGCGCGCTCGGATTCGGTTTCAGCGAAGTCGGAACTCTGACGCCCCTGCCCCAACCGGGCAACGCCAAGCCGCGCCTGTTCCGGTTGCCAGAGCACGGCGGCGTGATCAACCGGTTCGGCTTCAACAATCTCGGGCATGAAAACGCCCTTGCGACGTTACGCAAGACCGGCGCGATCCTCGGCATCAACATCGGCGCCAACAAAGACGCCGGCGATCGCGTCGCGGACTACGTCGCAGGCGTTCGCGCGTTCTCAGGTGTCGCGGACTACCTCGCGATCAACGTGTCGTCCCCCAACACGCCAAATCTCCGGGATCTCCAGCAGACGGACGCGCTGGACAATCTCTTGGCACGCGTTGTCGATGCCGCTTCGTCCGCAGCGACGAGGCGAACGCCGATCCTGCTGAAGATCGCGCCTGACCTGACCCCCGTGGCCCTCGACGATGTCGTGAGGGTCGCTCGCCGGCGGCGGATCGATGGCATCATCGTCTCTAACACCACGGTAGCGCGAAGCGGTGCCGCCGCCACGCATCGCTTTGGGGCCGAAGCCGGCGGCCTCTCCGGACGACCCCTCTTCGCCGCTTCGACACGGGTCCTCGCGCAGACCTTCTTGAGGGTCGAGGGCCAGTTCCCGTTGATTGGGGTCGGCGGCGTGGACGGCGGCGATGCCGCTTTCGCGAAGATCGAAGCCGGCGCGACGCTGGTCCAGCTCTATTCCGCGCTCGTCTACAGCGGTCCCGGTCTGGTCGACCGGATCAAACGCGGCCTGCTCGAGCGCGTGAGCCCGAGCGCATCTCTCACCAGCATCGTCGGCAGCAGAGCCGTTGGCTGGGCCCGCGAGGAGCGCTAAGCCGATCCGGCGAGGTTATTTCTTGTCGGACTTCTTGTCGTCGCCGGGCTGCAGAGGCGACACGGGATCGCTGGCGGGAAACGTATCCTCCAGGCCCTTCTGCAACTGATCATGGTCTGGGGCCCGAGCTGCCTCGGCATCCTTGTCTTTGACCTTTTCTTCCATGGCGAAGACCTCCTCGTCATCCAATCGACGGAAGCGCTCAGGCGTTCCCCTGGCCGGCAAGGACGCGTTGCGGTGGAAAGGACACCTCGATCATGGTGCCCTGGGCGACCTCGCTGCGAATTGTGAACGACGCCTCGTTGGCTTCCGCGAGGGCTTTCGTGAGCGGCAGTCCAAGGCCTGTGCCGCCGACCGAGCGACTGCCGTCGAGCTGCCTGAAAGGCTCCATCGCCGACGCGAGATCACTTTCGGACATGCCTGTTCCGGTGTCGCGAAATCGGATCACGACGCGCCCATCGTCCGTGCTCGTCGTCGCGACAATGACCTGGCCTCCCGGCTCGTTGAACTTCACGGCGTTTGACAGGACGTTGAGAATGATCTGCCGCAGCGAGCGGTCATCGGCCTTGACCCGCGGCAGGCTGGGCGCAAGCGAAAGCCGCATGATGACGCGTTCTTGGTTGGCCTGCGGCTGCATCAGCGCGACGCTTTCGCCGATGATCCTGTTGACGTCGAGCGGATTGGCGGTGAGCTCCATCTTGCCGGCTTCGATCTTCGAGAGGTCGAGCAGGTCGTTGACCAGACTCACGACATGCAGGCCGGAAGCGTGGATGTCGCGTAGGTCGTCCTTGTAGCGGGAACTGCCGAGCGGGCCGAACCGCTCCTGCATCATGGCTTCGGCGAAGCCGATGATCGCGTTGAGCGGCGTGCGTATTTCATGGCTGACCATGGCGAGGGATTCGGATTTGAGCGCGCTCGCGCGCTCGGCTTCCGCTCTCGCCGCCTGCAGTTCCCGCTCCACTTTCTTCCAGGGCGTCAGATCGCGAAACAGCGCGCAGAACCGCGCCGCGCTTGTGACGCCGTCGGCGCTGCCGAGTCGGCCGAGCGTCATGAAAACCGGAATGGTGCCATCCTCGTGCGCTTGCACGAGGATTTCGCGGCCGTCGTTGAGCAGGCTTTTAGTCGGGTTCGACTTCAGCCCCTCGAGGTACTCCGCCGCAAGGCTCTGATTTGGAACCGCGAAAAGTTCGAGGAACGGCTTGCCGATGACAATGCTTCGGTCGCAGCCGAAGAGGGCTTCGCCGGAACGATTGAGCGATACCACATCGCCTCGCGCATCGATCACGGCAACCCCGTCGGTCGCCGTTTCGAGAATGGCGCGCAGGTCGCGCATCTCGTCGGTCTCGCTCAGGAGTGTCGCAGGGTCGATCTCCCCGACCCCTATCGACGGCGGTTTCGCACCAACAACATCGGTCGCCTGGATGGTTAGAAGGGTCGCAGGCAAACTATCCCAGTCCAGGCGTTGCATGCGAGCGGAAACCCGAACGATGCCGCCCTCGCGGGTTCGGAGGCCGATGGTTTCGGCATGATCGCTGGCCTCCGACAGGCCGCCGAACAGGTAGGAGACGCCACCAGCGGCGTAGAGGGCGTCCTCATCGGCGAAGCCGGTCAGGTCGAGCATGTGACGGTTGGCGAAGATCGGCACATCGTTGCGACTGACAAGCACGGCGACTGAAAGACGGTCGAGAACGGCAAGACCGTTGCGGGCGACCTCCGCCCCACGAACCGAGGGCGGCGAGGATGCTTCCGTCGCGGACGCGGCGGTTGATGCGTCTTCCTTGCCGGGCGGCTCCTCAATGAGCTGATTTTCACCCACCGCTGGTTCCGCGGCAGTCTCAGGGCCGACTTGGTCGCGCAACTCGTCACCGATCGCCTGAAAGTTCGCTTCGTCCTCCCGTGACATCCCCTTCACCAGACCGGTGGGGAACGCGACGACTGTGTCGGATACGAAGGCCGGCGAACGGCGCTCGACGACGTCAATGCTCTCGTGCTGCCGTACAGCATCGAGGTGAATGATCCCGTAGCCATGAAAACCTTCGAACCCGAGGTCCTTATCGACACGAGGTACCGCGCCCAAACGAACATCGACGGCAGCTCCCGCGTCGGTGATCGGCCACGCGATGCCGAGCCCGCTCCAGGTCGCCCTGCTAGCCAGCGCTCTGCCGAGATCGCCCGAGGGATCGAGCCGGGGGGCCATTGCGACGAGATTGCGGCCGACAAGATCCGCGTTGGCCTTCCCAACGACCTCCACAAGTTGGCTCGACAGCCCGGTGCACATGAAGTCGGCATCAGTTTGCCAGATGAACCGCAATCTCCGGTGAGACGGCCAGCGCGTCCGCAACATGGCCTGGATGGCTTGAATGGTTTGTGGCTCTGAGACGAAAGGTGTCGCTGCTCTCCCGGCAGCTTCACTCGCCGACGTCGCGCCGGCTCCCCTCGAAGCCGAGCCGGTCACGGGCGGCAACAATCTTCTGGTGAGGACTTGACCGGAGATCGATGGGCTCGACGCGGGTCGGCCCGGATCGATGTCAGGACGACTCGCCAGCGCGCCAGCCAAGCTTGGCGTCCCGGACTGGGCTAGGTTCTGCGCCAAGCTCGAAGAGCGTTGCGTCGGCGCAGACGCGACCGGTTCGGCAATCTTGCTCGCCACCGTCGGCAGCGCTTCGGCATCCTCGGGCCGTAGACCGAGGGCGGCGGCGACGAAAAGCGGTTGGTCGTCGCGAAACAGGATCCGGCGGCAGAGAAACGTCACGACTTCGCTGGCCGGCCTCAAGGAGAACCGAAGCCGCTCGAGTCGTGGCGCCCCATTGATCGTGAGGTTCTGGCAGAGGAACGTGAGTCGGCGGGCTCCGGGGTCGCGCCCCGCGAGAAGGCGCTCGGTGAGGACATCTCCATCGCGAAGTTCGAAGAACCGAAGCAGAGTCCGACTTGCGAGAACCACGCGCGAGCCTCGATCGACGGCGATCAAGGGAGGCAGCCGGGCGCCCTGCAGGGACAGAGACTGGGAGATCACCGCCACATCGCGATACGTCAGGTTGGAACCGAACCAAACGTCATCCATCGCGATCGCAAATCCTCCCGCAACGTCGCTCGAAGACCTCGCGCGAGGCGACGAGCTTGCTTAACCAGTCCTTAAATCGCGGGTGGGCGGGCGTCCATTGAGCCGTGCGCCTCCCGCACAGCTTGCTTTCGTTAAAGTTAATTGCGGAAGATTTACGGCGAGGGCGCAGGATGACTAGTGCGCCTCGATCAGAACAGCGCGGAAATCATTGACGTTTGTCAGGGTCGGACCGGTGACGATGCTGTCGTTCAATGCCTCGAAGAACCCGTGACCGTCGTTGTCGACGAGGCGTTCTGCGGGGATCATACCGGCGCGGAGTGCTCGCTCGAGCGTCGTCGGCCCGACGAATGCGCCGGCGATCTCTTCTGCGCCATCGACGCCATCGGTGTCGCCCGCTAACGCGTAGATGCGCTCATGCCCGCCCAAGGCGATCGCCAAAGACAGCAGGAATTCGACGTTGCGACCTCCCCGGCCCCCACCTCGGACCGTCACGGTCGTCTCTCCGCCTGACAAAAGGACGCACGGCGGGGGGAATGGCTGTCGCCGCCGCGCGACCTGTCGCGCGATCCCGGCCATGATCAACCCCACATCGCGCGATTCGCCCTCGAGATCGTCGCCCAAGATGTAGGGCGTGATGCCATGGCCGCGCGCGGCGGCGGCGGCCGCTTCAAGCGAGGCCTGCGGGGCTGCAATCAGGTGAAACTCGTTGGGCGGAAAACGCGGGTCACCCGGCTTCGGCGTCTCGCCGCTGCCGCCTTCGAGCGCATCGCGAACCGCTGGCGGCAGGTCGATCGCATACTTGCGGGCGATGGTGAGCGCATCGGCGCAGGAGGTCGGATCGGCAACGGTCGGGCCGGAGGCGATGTCGCCCGGCGCGTCGCCCGGCACGTCGGAAATCGCAAGCGTCACCAGCCTCGCCGGCGCGCAAGCGGCCGCGAGCCGGCCACCTTTGATGCCGGACAGATGACGACGCACGCAGTTCATCTCCGTGATCGTGGCACCGCTTCTCAGCAGCGACCTGTTGACGACCTGCTTGTCGGCCAGTGAGAGGCCGGGGAGCGGCATCGGCAGCAGCGCCGAACCGCCGCCTGACATCAGCGCGATGACCAGATCGTCGGGCGTGAGGCCGTCCACGAACTGCATCATGCGGCGTGCGGCGGAGGCACCCGCTTCGTCGGGCACGGGATGGCCAGCCTCGAGGATTTCGATCGACCTTGTCGGAGCGCGGTGCCCGTAGCGTGTGACCACGAGACCGGTCAGCGGACCGGGCCAGTGCGCCTCCAGCGCTCTCGCCATTTCGGCCGACGCTTTGCCGGCGCCGATGACGAGTGTCCTTCCCTTCGGCGGCGTCGGCAGCAGACCAGCAATCGTCTTCATCGGCTGCGCTGCCGCGATCGCAGCGTCGAAGAGCGATCGCAGAAAGGCTTTCTGGTCCACCAAGAGGCTCTTACAGCGAGGACACCTTCGATTTCGCGCTGTTTAGGCGAGAAGACGCCGCAGCGCCATCCCAACCACCGACGGGCGGCGTCACGTCGATCACGGCTGGATTGGCAACCTTCGGCGTGAAAGCCGTGGCGAAGGCCTTGGCGACAGCCAGTTCGTTGGCGCTGAGCTTCGCCGCGATCTCGTCGCGCTTGCGGGCGGCATCCGCGTCGTCCTGGGCGCCGGCGATCGCGAACCATTGATAGGATTGCAGCAGCGACTGCTGCACGCCCATGCCGCGGGCGAGAAGGATCGCCAGATTGTACTGGCTGTCGTGGACGCCATAGTTCGCGGCCTTGCGGAACCAGATTGCCGCTCCGGCATAGTCGGGATGACCATCCCCATCCGCGAGCATCACGGCGAGGTTGTGCATGGCACGCGGGTTGCCCGCATCTGCCGCCTGAGTGTAGAGCGTCTTCGCCTTGGCCTTGTCCTGTGGGACACCGAGACCCTTCTCGTAGATCGATGCGAGACGGTATTGCGCCGGCGCCAAGCCCTGGTCGGCGGCCTTCTCGAGCCATTGCGCGGCGACCTTCATGTCGCGCGGCACCGAACGACCGTCGGCATAGCGGCTGCCGAGGTCGTAGGCAGCGGGGGCGTTGCCGGCCTCGGCAGCCGTCTTGAGGCCGATAGGAAGTACCGGCTGCGTCGGACGCGACGCCGCAGCGAAGGCGGGCAGGCTTGGAATCGAGCCAGTCTGGATGGGATCGCTGCCCGGGATGGGGTTGGCCAGCGGCGAAGCCGATCTCGGCAGCGCAGTCGGCGTGAGTTCGTTCGAGGAGATGACGGATGGGAGTCGCTTCGCGACCGCCGGGCCGAGAGACGGGTCGTCGTACCGCGCAATGGCGACCGGAGACTGACCGTCGTTCGTTCCCGCGAAATCCTCCCGGCCACCAACCATGCCGGTCTGCTGCAGCAGGGTGATCGTGCCGAGCACCATCAGGAGCGCGGCGAGGCTCATCAGCAGGGGCCGCTTGTGGCTCGCGACATAATCGCGCGACTTGGCGAGGAGTCCCGCCCGCGCATCCTTGTCCGTCTGCGAGGCAGACGGAAGCCTGATACCGGCGGCGGCGGGCGGTTCGGCACGCGCCGTTTTCGCGGCGCGGCGCGCTGCTGCGATGAAGTCCGACCGTCGGACAGCGCCGCCCGGCTCGTCGTTTCGTGCTCGTGGCGCTGCCGTCTGATCGGTTGATCTCCCCCTCGCGACGAGCGGGACGATCGGATCACGCGCGGCCTCGACGCCGCCGAGCATATGCTTGTCAAGCGCTTGCCGATGCGCCGACGAGGGAGACTGGTCGGCCTCGCTAACGCTCGCTCGTTCGGTCGCAGCCTCGCTCTCCAGCGACGACAAGCGGTCGACGACCTGATCCAGCATATGATGCACGGTATTGAGCGATCGCGTCGGACGTTCGTCGCTGACGTCCAGCGGTGAACCGGCGACGTTATCGGTCGAGGCCTGGTCATGAGGTCGGCTGCGTCCTTCATGAGCCGCGATGCGCAGGACTTCGCGGGCCGCATGGGCCGCCGAGGCCTCGATGTTGGCGCGCGTCGCCTCGAGATGGTCGAACAGCTCTCGAACCGAGGCAGCAAGCGTCGGCAGGACGGCAAGCCCTTGCTCGGATCGCTCGAACCGGCTGGACAAGCGCTCGACCTGTCGCTGCAACGCGTCCAGGGCTTCTGAATCGGCGTTCGGCGCACGGACAGCCTCGATCTTCGCCCCAAGCTCCCGGACAAGGTGCTCCAAGGCGGCCGTGTCGACGGAGGGTGTCGCTAGCGGAGCAACCGACATCGCCCGCGAAAGAGCTTCGTCCATTCTGCCCGCAATCATGTCGAGCCGCCGCTCGATCTGCTCAGGAGCGGGATCGGCGTGTCTTTGGCCGCGCATGCCTTGGGAAGCGGTGGCGGGATCGACGGTGCCCGAAGCGGGCGCCTCGCCGGGTCGGGGCGAAAGCTCGCGGAAGTCATCGAGCCTCTGCGAGATCGAGCGTAGGTCCTGCTCCAGACCTCCGATCGACTGTGGCCGGGGCATCGCCCGATCCGTACCCATTCGAGGCGCCACACGCGGTCTGCCTTGACCGTCAAGCCCGCCGTCGACGCTCGTTGCCGAGGCCGCATTGCTCGCCCCTCGCTCCATCCGGTCAGCAACGGACCTGCCGAGGCGTGCCCGGCTGGCGGCGAGATCGAGCTTCTCCGCCCGCATCTGATCTTCCCGCGACCAAGCCGCTGGAGTTCCCAACGTCTCCTGGTGTTTGGCGATCTCGGCGATGGCAGCGCCAAGGCTGCGCCTGGGTGCGGCCACCTCGCGCGATTGCGCTGCCTGCAGGGCGATCTGCGAGGTCTGCGCTCGCTGCGCAGGCTGAATTTGGACGGCTTCGAGGATGGCGTTGAGCTTGTCCTCCAGTCGACGCACGCTTCCTGCATCCGGGCCGGGTTGCGCCAAGGCAGCGCCGTTCTTGACCGCCGCGCTCTCGGCGGCGCTGCGCTTGCCGATGATGTCGAGCCGCGCTTCAAGTCGCGCGAGTGCCCCTCTGATCGGGCTGTCCCCGGCGACGTGACGGTCGGTCAACTTGGTTTCGAGGCTGGCCATTTTCTCGGTCAGCGCGTTGACAGCGTCGCGCTCTTGGCTCCGCCGCGCCTCGCTCGTCTCCATGATGTCGGCGATCGAGGCGAGGACATGATCGGTGCGCCGCTCGCTTCGCAAGGCACGCCGCTGCAACGTCTCGAGGGCGACTTCGAGCTCGTCGACCTCTTCGACCGGAAGCTTGGAGCGCAAGCCACGTCGCTCCGCGTCGGTCGCCCAGTTACGCTCGCGGTCGGTCGAGGCCTCTTTTTTCGACTCGGACCAACTCGCGACCGTCTCGTCCCGGCCCTCGCGCGCGATCCGATCCATCCTTGACGCGAAATCGGCCGCGCGGGCATGGTTGGCCCTCACCGACGAGGAGCTGCCGTGGCGCTCCGCCATCCCCGTGCTCGAAAAACCAAGTTCGTCCGCTTGGTCGGCAATAGCATTGTGCAGCCACTCTCCCAGCGTCTTGCCCTCGCGCTGAGCTGCGCCGCGCGCGACGCGTCGTCCTTCCGCGCTCACGCCCCTGACGTCTCGGGAAACGGCCTTGTTCATCGGATCATCCATGGGGCTCAATCCCCTTTGGAGCGCGGGCGCGAGACCCATGAGCCTTCCCGACAGCAGCTAGGTCACTCTCCGTCTCGCCAGGAGAGACTTTCATGCCCGTGGTAAACAGAGCGTTAAGTGTGCGCGAAAATGATACACTTGGCGCAATCCACGATTTCCTGACTACAATCCTAGGTTGCCGTAGACGTCTCGCTATCGCTCAAGTAGCGTTCTTGTGACAGAGATTCGCGGCGGAGAGTGCGATGCAAAACGCGGTTGCTGAGTCGATGGTATTTTACGAAAGCGTTCGGCAAGGCGAACGGACGATCGGGGAGATCGCGCGGAGTTACGACGTCAGTCTCCGCACCCTTCGTTTCTACGAAGACAAAGGTCTCCTGCAGCCCCGACGTCAGGGAACGGCGCGCTTCTACTCCGCTCGTGAACGCATCAGGCTCGAGTTGATCCTCAAGGGGAAGCGCCTCGGCTTCACCTTGGCTGAGATCTACAATCTGATCGCATCGCGCTCCGACACCGCGCCGGATAGCCAGGAGACGGACCTCACCGAAAGCCTCGGCCAAGGCCAGATCGCTGCCCAGATCGCGCACCTCGAGCGGCAGCGTAATGACCTCGAAATCGCGATCGGCGAGTTGCGCAGAGCGACCAAGCAAACGGAACCGGCGAACGAGGCGGATGTGGATGGGCATGCCGAGCAGGCGGTTTCTGCTCCGGTCGCGATCGACGGTCGCTCTCCCAACGGGGTTTAGCGGTTGTCACTCCCGGCAGCGCCCTTTATAACGCCGACGGTGATCGCAACGCGCGATCGTGTGTCGGAGTGTAGCGCAGTCTGGTAGCGCACCTCGTTCGGGACGAGGGGGTCGGAGGTTCGAATCCTCTCACTCCGACCACCATCATCGATTGGCCGTGATCCCGCTCATCAGCCGTCTCGAATCATATCCTTCACGTGCCGGCTTGAGAGACGAATTTCGGATTGAGGTAGGCCTCGATCGCTTCCGATCCTCCCTCCGAGCCATATCCGCTGTCCTTGACGCCGCCGAAAGGCAGTTCCGGCAGCGCGAGACCGAGATTGTTGATGGTCATCATCCCGGTTTCGACACGGGCGGCGATGGCCGTCGCAGTTTTCGCCGAGCGCGTGTAGGCATAGGCTGCAAGGCCGAACGGCAGCCGGTTTGCCTCCGCCACCGCTTCGTCGAGATCGCCGAATGGCAACATCATCGCCAGCGGCCCGAACGGCTCCTCGTTCATCATTCGCATGTCGCGGTCGACGCCGGTCACCACCGTCGGTTCGAAGAAATAGCCCTTGTTGCCGATGCGGTTGCCGCCGGTCCGGATTTCCGCGCCGCCCTTTGCGGCGTCCGCGAGAAGCGACTCGAGCGCCGGCACCCGGCGGGGATTGGCCAGCGGTCCCATTGTCGTCCCCTCGGCCAAGCCGTCGCCGACCTTCACGTCGCGGGCTATTCCGACGAAGCGCTCCACGAACTGCTCGTAAACGCCGTCCTGGATGAGGAAACGGGTCGGCGCCACGCAGACCTGTCCGGCATTGCGGAATTTCGCCGTGGCGATCTGCTTCGCCGCGTGTTCGACGTCAGCGTCGTCGCAGACGATGACCGGCGCGTGGCCGCCAAGTTCCATAGTCACGCGCTTCATGTGCAGACCGGCCAGAGCGGCGAGCTGCTTGCCGACCGGCGTCGAGCCGGTGAACGTGACTTTCCGGATCGTCGGATGCGGAATGAGGTAGCCGCTGATCTCGGCTGGGTCGCCGAAGACGAGTCCGATCACGCCGGCGGGCACCCCCGCGTCGACGAAGCAGCGGATGAGTTCGGCGGGGGACGCCGGCGTCTCTTCCGGCGCCTTGACGATGATCGAGCAGCCGGCCGCAAGGGCGGAGCCCAGTTTACGCACGACCTGGTTGATGGGGAAGTTCCAGGGCGTGAAGGCGGCCACGGGCCCGACCGGCTCCTTGATCACGAGCTGGTACACGCCGGGCGTGCGCGCGGGGATCACGCGGCCGTAGGCCCGGCGCGATTCCTCCGCCAGCCAATCCGTCGTGTCCGCCGCCGCACGCACCTCCATCTTCGCTTCAGCGAGCGGCTTGCCTTGTTCGAGCGTCATCACGCGCGCGATCGCGTCGACGCGCTCGCGCAGCAGATCCCCGGCCTTGCGCATGACCTTCGAGCGATCGAAAGCGGACACCGCGCGCCATGTCGTGAAGCCCTTCCCGGCTGCCTCGAGCGCTTCGTCGAGGTCGCTATGCGATGCATGGGAAACAGTTCCGATGCGCTCCTCGGTGGCGGGATTGAGGACGGGCATGGTGCGGCCGTTTGCGGCTTCCCGCCAGCGACCGTCGATGTGGAGGAGGACGTCGGGGTACATGAAACCTCTTTCATCGGTCGACGGCAGCACCCGTCGGACTGCTTCGGCTAACTCATCTCGATACTGGGGTCACCGGGTCTCGATGCGAAAGATCGGCCGGACGCTCCCGGTCCAACGAGGTCAAGGGCTCACCGGGCCGGCGATAAGGCCAAGGGACATCTCGCGTGTGCCGCTGATCTGGACGGCGAAGGGAGCCGCGGCAAGGTTGAAACGGATGCTTTTGCGAACGCCAGGACAGCCTTGGGCACCACTGAACGCAGCGGCTTTCACGAGGTGGCCGTTCTGCACGAGGTCGACCCAGACCGCCGCCGACACGGTAACCTGCACGGCACCAGCCCTCGGCGGCGCTTCGAACTGCGCGACGCCGGCATTGGACGGCGTGAATTTCGGCGTGCGCTCCGGCGCTTGGAGCAGGTGAGCGCTTTCGAGGTCGACCAGCTTGAGTTCGTAGGCTTTCCCGTCGGGCGTGCCGAAGCTGCTGGGCGCGATCACCGGCTTGCCGTTTGCTTGGAGGAGCGCGGCTTCCTGTTTGAGCGGCCATTTGAAGCCGTCGCATCCGATGGGCTCGTCGGCTCGGGCGTGCAACAGCGAGAGAAGGAGCAGACCCGCCGGCAAGCCCTTCCACCAAGTCGCCTTACGGCCACGCGACATGCTCGATCTGAGGTGGGACGTCATGCTCGGCGCTTTCCCTGCGAGCTGGCTGGTTGGAGCGCTATATACCACTCGCCACAGCGGTGGCGATCCTTCATCGTCCGGCCGCCTTGTCAGCCGTCTCAGTGCTCCTTCATCTTGGTCTGAAGCTGCGCATAAAGAGCTCTGTAATCGTAGGTGGGGTAGAACTCGGTTCGATAGCCGCCCCAGGCTTCGCCCTCGATCAGCCGATTGATGTCGCGGAGCCTTTCGGCGGGGAAGCGAATGGTCACGACCTGCCCAATTCCCATCATGACGTACCAGGAGACGACCTCGACGCCCGGTGGCGGGAAATGGTCGAACCAGCCCGTTCGCTTGAGATGTTGGTTGATCTCGTCGACCGTTTTGGTCTCGTCGTGCCGCAGAAAGATGGTCAACATTTCGAGATCAGGCTTGCCGCCATCGGCGGAGGGTTGTGGATCGGCTTTTGCCCACCGGACGAGACTTGCCAGCAATGGCACTGCTAGAAGGCTTCGCCAGATCGCTCGACGTGTCGTCATCCGCTTACCTCTTCTCTCGGCCTGTGCGCTCGAGGTTGGCCGAAGCGCCTCCGTCCCCGACGCGAGCAACGGGCGAGCCAGCCTGTGGGCCAGCGACAAACCGTAACGGGAACGAGCGCACCTCGCAGACGATCCCGTTGACGCTACCGTTTCGAAGGAAGACCGATGCCCGCACTTGTCACCAAGAACGAGATGACGAAGCGCAAATGGAAGCGTATCCGGGGGCAGATGATCGAGCAGCAACCGTCATGGTCGCGCCATCTCCGCGCTATCCCTTACGGATCTCCTGAGATCAAGAAGGCGCTCGAGAGTCGGAAGATCGATATCGATCCGAACGCCGCCGTCTAGGACGAGGAAGGCTGAAGGGGATGAAACGCATTTTGGTATTTGCGAGCGTCTTGGCCGCCGGGGTCTGCTCCGGGCTGCCCGCCAACGCAACCACATCGCCCATCACTGACGCCTTCGTTGCCGCGACCACGCCCGCTTACGAAGCGCTCCGACGCGCGGACGCCCTCGCGCTGGCCGCCGGCGGTGCTCGGCTGCAACGCTTCGCCCGCGACGACGACGCGAGCCAGGCGGATGCCAGCGACGCCCTTCTCGCCTGGGAACAGGCTCAGGTGCGCGCCGACAAAGCAGCTGCTCAGACGCCGACGATCGATGGGCTTGGCCCTCTTCTTTATCCGTTCAACTCCGTCGTGTTCCCTTTCAGCGTCCATGGCCACGCGGACACGGATGGCTACAGGGCTACGCTGGCGCAGCTGAGTGCCGTGCGAGGCGCGGATTTCGATGCGCTCTATGCGGAGAAACAGGCGGCAACGCTGCGCCGGCTGATCGAGGTCTACATCGACTATATTAAGAACGGCGACGATCCCGGACTGCGTCTGCTATCGATCCGCAACCTCCCGCGGGCACGCCGGCTCCTCGGCGCGCTCGCGCGTACGTGACACCTAATTCGGCAGCGTTCCGACGACGACGCAGGCGATCAACACCACCCCTAGCAGGACGCGGTACACGACGAACGGCCAGGCGGAGAATCGCTCGAGGATGCGCATCAGGCTCCAGATCGCGGCGAAGGCCGAGATGGAGGCGATTACGATCCCGAACAGCAGGATCGACCATCCTTCGACGCCAAGGCCGGCCTTACGGAGCTTGAAGATCTCGAAGAGGCCGGCGAGGGCGATGGTTGGGATTCCGAGCAGAAAAGAGAACCGGGCCGCTTCGTCGCGCTGCAATCCGAGGAACAGCGCGGCGGTCAGCGTCGAGCCGGAACGCGACACGCCGGGGATCAAAGCGCCGACCTGCGCGCAGCCGACGATCAGCGCATCCCGCAGCGTGACGTTGTCGATGGTGCGGACATGGCGGGCCGCCCTCTCCGCCAGAGCGAGCAGGGCGCCCATGACGATGCAAGCGAGGCCAATCACCGTAAGCGTGCGCAGCGGCGAGCCGCACGCGTTGAGCTTCGAGGACAGGAGAAGTCCGAAGACCGACACCGGGATCGTCGCCAGAATGATCCAGAGAAAGAAGCGAAAATTCCAATCGGCGAAATCCCGGCGTTTCACCGCCGCGAGCGTACCGTCGGCAAGCCCACGGACGTCGGCCCAGAAATAGCTGATCACGGCGGCAAGCGCGGCGAGCTGCATAGCGGCGGAGAAGGCCGAGCCCGGGTCCTGCCAGCCGAGCAGTGCCGGCACGATGCGCATGTGCGCCGTGGACGAGATCGGAAGCAGCTCGCTGATTCCCTGCACGACACCGAGGGCGCCGACCTTGAGGAAACCGAGGTCGACGAAACCCGTGTCGAGGCCCGAGGTGCAGGCATCCGTCATCGCCAACCCTGTTCGCGCGGCCGACCGATTCGACCTCGCGCGGTACATTCCCCATTCCCGCCGAGAGATCAACGCGGCTCCCCGCCCTTACGGCGAAGAGGGTGTCCCGACCGTCAGCCTTCCCCGCGCTCGACTGCGGCGAGACGCTCGACCTCGCGCACATACCCGTCCGCATCGAACTTCTTCAGGCTCGCCGCCCCCATCGAGCGCACGATGCCGTAGACGGGGCGAGGTCCCCAAGGGCGATCGTGCACCCCGAACAGCCAGCCGACGTTGGTGAACGAGTTCGCATCGCGGCCGTCGATGAAGTAGCGATTGTTGAGCCGCAGCGCCGTTTCCCAGGCGTCTTCGGGTGATGTCGACCACTCGACGATCTTCTTGCCCCAGTACATGCGCATGTGATTGTGCATGTAGCCGGTCTCCCGCATCTCCATCTGAGCGGCATTCCAGTAGCGATCGTGCGTCAGGCCCTGTTCGAATTCTTCGCGCGAATAGAGATAAGGCCGCTTATCTCGACGGTGCTCGTCGAGTGTCCGGCGCGCCCAGTCCGGGATCGCGGCGATGTCGTCGTAGCGCGGCTCGTAGAAGATGTGGTTCACGGCGAGTTCGCGCCGGACCACGAG
>CAXTFG010000036.1:0-22514 GCA_964243415.1 uncultured Beijerinckiaceae bacterium
CCGATCTCGGGCGACGGAATGTGCGCGGCGATGGCGAGCACGGGCGTGCGCGTGCGATGGCAGTCGTAGAGGCCATTTATGAGGTGCAGGTTGCCGGGACCGCACGAGCCCGCGCAGACAGCAAGGCCGCCGGTGATCTGCGCGTCGGCGCCGGCGGCGAACGCGGCCACCTCCTCATGCCGGACGTGCACCCATTCGATGACGCCGCGCCGACGGATCGCCTCGGTGAGGCCGTTGAGGCTATCCCCGACAAGGCCGTACATGCGACGGATGCCGGCCTGCTGCAGGGTCTCGACCATCAGGTCGGCGACGTTGTTGATCTTCATGCGCGATACTCCGGTCCGCCGATCGCCTTCCCTGCGGCAACTCTGAAATGGAATGCGCGGTTCGGTCTCGGGTTGCCCTTCCCGATCAGCTCAGTAGCCCGCCGCCTCCTCTGGAGAGTGGCCGCGACGGTGGACGAGCATGGTGCGTTCGAAGCTCATGACCTCCTTCCCGTCCTGGTTGATGCCACGCGTCGCCACGGTGACGATCCCTTGCGTGGGGCGGCTCTTCGACTCGCGCTTGTGCAGGATCGTCGTCTCCGCATAAAGCGTATCGCCGGCGAACACGGGATGGGGAACCTTCACCTTGTCCCAGCCGAGATTGGCGACGACCTTCGCGCTGACGGTGCGAACGCTCATGCCGGTGAGGAGCGCGAGCGTGAACGTCGAGTCGACGAGCAGCTTCTTCCATTCGGTCTTCGCGGCGTAGGCGGCATCGAAATGGACCTGCTGCGTGTTCATCGTCAGCAGCGTGAACCAGACGTTGTCGGTGTCGAGCACCGTGCGCCCGGGCCGGTGCTCAAAGACGTCGCCCGGCTCGAAATCCTCGAAATAGAGGCCGGACGTCTCGCGATATCGGCGTTCGCCGACGGTTTTGTAGGCGGGTAGTGTTTTGTCCATCGCCTGGTCTTGTTGGGAGCCGCCGTCAGGCCGTCCTGTAGAGATTGCCAGTCGAACGTCGGATGATCCTGCCGCCGACGACACGGTTTGCGGCCACGACGATCAGGACGGCAAGAATATGCACGACCACGTCGTCGAGGGCGGCATCGTAAGGATGGAAGAAATCGAGGAGCGTCGCCGCGGCGCTCGCCACCGCGAGTCCGGCGATCGCGCCCGCGAGCGTGGGGCTCAGCGAGTAGCCTCGCCTCAGCATCATGATCATGACCAACGACAAGGGCACGGAAAGCCCGATGATGAAGTACAGGCAGGAGATGTTGCCGACGAGAGAGAAGTCGTGCTCGCCGGGGATGAGCCAAGTCCGTGCGCAGCCGAGGCCACTTCCCCCGAGCCAAAGCGCCACGCCGGGCAGCGGCACCAGCGCCCAAAGCCGCGAGCGGTCCGGCAACGCGAGTTCAAAGGCGGCAAGCGTAGCGAGCAGCGTCGTCAGAGCGGACCCGGTCACCGCGAGCCACATGTCGGGCACGTCGATCAGGCGGTGCCGGATATCATCGAAGTCCGCATCGAGGGCGAGCAGCAACCCGATGGCGAGCACGACCGCAAGCCAGCCGAGGGCGCGCATCGGAACCGGCGCGAGACGGCGCACCGGCTTCAAATCGGCAACCAGACGATCGACGAGATCGCTGCGGGCCAGCATGTCATCCATTGAGCGGTTCTCCGCAGACCTCTCGCATATTCGCCAGAACGCACGGCGGTGCCGTTCGAGCAAGGGTTTCGTTGACGGGCGGCGCCGCAGAGGCACCGCACGGGCCCTAGGGGCTACCGGTCATCCGGCTGGCTCAAACGCCCATGAAACTCCGCATCGGCGCCGGATCCCGCGCCAGCTCGCGCGCCGAGCCCTCGTAAACGATGTGGCCGTTGTTGAAGCCGTAGACGCGATCGGCGAGGCTCAGCGTCGCCGCGATGTTCTGCTCCACGATCAGGATGGTCCGCCCCTCCGACGCAAGTTGCCGCGTCAGCGCGACGAGATCGCGGACGATCAACGGTGCGAGCCCCTCGAAGGGTTCGTCGAGCAGGATCAAACGCGCGTCACGGACCAGGGCGCGGGCGATCGCCAGCATCTGCTGCTCGCCGCCCGACAGAGTCCGTCCACGCGAGGCGCGGCGCTCCTTGAGACGCGGAAACACGCTCCAGATCCGCTCGACGGGCCACGCGTTCGGCGCGGTGAGACGGGCGACACGGAGGTTCTCTTCGACGGTGAGACCACCGAAAACGGCGCGCTCCTCCGGCACGAGTTGTAGGCCGAGCCGAGCGATCTTCGATGAGGGCAGCCCGTCGATCGGGTGGCCGGAAAACCGGATCGCGCCGCTTCGCGGAGAAAGGACGCCCATGATGGTGCGCAGCGTCGTGGTCTTGCCGGCGCCGTTGCGGCCCAGCAGCGCCACAACTTCGTTTTCCTCGACCCGGAGCGACACGTCGAAGAGGACATGAGAGTCGCCGTAAAGGGTGTTGATCGTATCGACTTCAAGCAGGCTCATGCACGCCGCCGAGGTAGGCCTCCTGGACGGCGGGATCGCGCCTCACGGTCTCCGCCGGTCCATCGGCGAGCAGACGTCCTTCGCAGAGCACCGTGATGTGCTCGGCCAGCCCGAAGACCGCGTCGAGATCGTGCTCGACGATGACGAGGCTGCACGATGCGCCGATGCGCCGGATCAGCGCGCAGGTCGCGGCGCGCTCGGAGGGGCTCATCCCCGCGAGCGGTTCGTCGAGGAGCAGCACATTGGGGCTGGTGGCGAGCGCCATCCCGATCTCCAATCGACGCTTCTCGCCATAGGCCAGAACGCGCACGGGCGTGTCCCGCCTGTCGCCGAGATCGAGGATCGTCAGCATGGTCTCGATCTGTGACTCGACGTCGGCGCGGCCCCCGGCAGGGCTAAAGAGGTCGAGGCGAAAGCGCCCGCGCGCCCGGGCGAGAGCGGCCACCCGGAGGTTTTCCCGGACACTCAACCCGAGGAAAAGCTGGTTGAGCTGATTGCTCTTGGCGACGCCGCGCTGGGCGGCCCGGGTCACGCCGGCTCCGGTGAGCAGCTCGCCGAAGAGCAGCACCCCGCCCGAGCTTGGGCTGACCTCGTCCAGAAGCATCTTGAACAGGGTGCTTTTGCCGGCGCCATTGGGGCCGATCACCGCGTGGATCGAGCCGCGGCGAACCGTGAAGCTGACCTCGTCGACGGCTTTGAGACCGCCGTAGTGACGCGCCAGCAGTCGCGCTTCAAGCGCGATGTCCGACCCCGCCGTGCCGCCGCCGATGATTGGGCGGGAGAGAGGCAGGACGACGAGCTCGGCCGACAAGCTCGACACATGGACGGGCGGCTCGGACAGGCTTGCCGCCTCTATCGCCTCCGTGCGCGCCTCGGCAGCCCGCAGCGCCGCCGCGGCACTCCGGCGACGCCAGAGATGGACGACTTCGCCGCAGATGCCGCGGCGCAGCCCGATGACGAGGCCAATGAAAGCCGCTCCGAGAACCAGCTTCCAGAGAGGGCCGAAACCTGGAATGAGCTGGAGATTGTCGCGCAGCCAGAGCCAGACCGCCGCCCCGACGAGAGGACCGATCAGCGTTCCGACGCCGCCGACGATCGTCTGCACCACGAGCTGACCCGACGTATCGAGCGCGAATGCATCCGGCGGCATGTAGCTTTGAAAAGAGCCGAGCATCGCCCCTGCAAGGCCGGCATAGAGGGCCGCGATCGTGAAGGCGGTCAGCTTGTAGGCCGGCACGTCGTGGCCGAGCATCGCGACACGCGCGGTGTTTTCCTTTACGGCACGCAGGATCAGGCCGACCGGCGATCGCACGATGCGGCGCGCCACGACGAAGCCCAGGAAAAAGACGGCGGCGAGGAGCGCATACAACGGAAGCCCGGCGCCGATCGGGATCGCGCTTTCGCCGAAGCCGAGCGCCGGCACGGGCACGCCCGCGATGCCGTTCTCGCCACCGGTGTAGTCGGAGAGGGGCGAGTTCTCGATGAAATAGGCCATCTGCCCGAAGGCCAGCGTGATCATCGCGAAATAGATGCCGATGCGCTTGACGGCGAGCCAGCCGACCACGAGGCCGAACAGGCCCGCCGCAACGGTTCCCGCGGCGAAGGCGAACCAGACGCTGTGGATCGTGCCCGATACCAGCAGGTAGGCGGCGACGAACCCGCCGACACCGTAGAAAGCGGCCTGCCCGAACGACAGAAGCCCGGTGAGCCCGAACAGGATGTCGAACCCGAGGCCGAACAGACCCCAATTCAGCACCCGCGACAACAGATCGTGCGAGAACCCGAACGGCGGCAAGACGACCGGCGCGAGAACAAGCACAAGCAGAAGGGCAAGTTCCGGCACGGCGGCGCCGGCGACTCCTCTGCCCATCAAACGCGACCTTCCGTGCCGAACAATCCCTGCGGGCGCACAAGCAGGATCAACGCCATCAAGGCATAGAGCATCACCTCCGAATAAGCGGAATCGAACGCGCTGGTCAGGCTGACGATCTCGCCCGCGATGAGGCCACCGACCACGGCGCCGGGGAAGGAGCCGAGGCCGCCGATGACGATGACGACAAAGGATTGCACCATGAAGTTGGCGCCCATGTCCGGCGTCACGGATACGACGGGCGCGTAGAGCATCCCGGCGATGCCCACCGCCACGATGCCGATCGCGAAGACGAGGAGGAACGTGCGCCGGACGTCGATGCCGAGAATGCCGACCATGCCGGCGTTCTCGATGCCGGCGCGCACCACGAGGCCAATCGAGGTGCGGTAGAGCACGAGGTAGAGAACGAGCAGCAGGGCCGCGACGATGGCGATGAGTTCGAGGCGGTAGGTTGGATAGATGAGAAAGCCGAGCTTGGTCGCGCCGACACCCCAGGAGGGAACGGACACCCTCTGGCTGTTGCCCCCGAACCAGGCGCGCAGCGCTTCGACGAGCACGATGCCTATGCCGTAAGTGACGAGGATCTGGTCCTCCTCGGGCCGATCGTAGAAGTATCGGATGACGAGGCGTTCCATCGCGAACCCGAGGACCAGCATGACGCCGCATCCGCCGAGGATGGCGATCACGAACGAGTTCGTCAGGGAGAACATGACGAAGGCGAGATAGGCGCCGACGGCGAACAAGGCGCCGTGGGCGAAGTTCAGCACGCCCAGCGTGCCGAGGATGATGGTCAGCCCGCTGCTGACGAGTGCCAACAGACTTCCCACGGCCAAGCCGTTGAAGGCTTGGGACAGGAGGACGGCAGTGCTCGGCACCGCGGGTTCAGCTATAGGGGCCGAGCTTGCAGCCAAGCAGGGTCGGCGGGTTCATCACCGACTCGCCGTCGACCACATCCACGACGTCGTAGAAGTCATCCGGCCCCTTCATCGCGGACGGCGCCTTGCCGACGAGGATGGGAATGGGACGGACCATCTGATGATCTTCGGCGCGAAAATAGACCTTGCCGAGCGTGGTCTCGTAAGGTTGCGCCTTCGAAGCTTCGAGGACCTTGATGATGTCGACCGGGTTGAAGTTGCCGGCGCGCTCGACGCTGAGCGCCCAGAGGTAGGCTTGCATGTAGCCGACGTGCGCGCCCCAACGCGGATGATACTTGTTTTTCGCAAAGAAGCTTTCGACGAAAGTCTTGGCGAGAGGAAAGCGGTCCTCGAGCGCCCACCAGAAATCGCACGATCCGTAGACGCCCTGCATCAGCTGGGCGCCGAGTTCCTTGTCTTGAAAGGAGGATAGGTTCGGAACGACGAGCTTCATGCGCGACAGCACGCCGAATTGCTCGGCCTGCTTGGTCGAGGCGACGGCGTCGGTCCCGAAGGCGATGTTGACGAAAACGTCAGCGCCGCTGTTGGCGATGTTGAGGAGCGCGGAGCTGTAGTCGGATGTCCCGAGCGGCACCACCTCCTTGGCGGCTTGGGTCCAGCCCTGCTGCTTGGCAAACATGGTGAAGCTGTCGAATACCGTCTGACCGTAAGTATAATCCGGCACAAGGTAGGCAGCCTTGAGGTTCTTACCCAGCTTTTTGCCGAGCACCGGTGCCAATGCCTTGGCCGCCATGTACGCGTTCTGCTGCGAGCGGAAGCCGTAGCGCTGGCAGTTCTTGCCGGTCACGTCGTTGGATCCGGCGACGCCGACCATGTAGAGGACCTTCTCGCGCGTGGCGAACTCTTCCAGGGCGATGGCGACCGCACTGCTGACCGACCCGGTGAGCAGGATCGCCTTGTCGCGCTGGATATATTGCGTCGCGGCCTGAACGGCGACGTTCGGCTTGCCCTCCGTGTCGGAGATCTTATAGCGCAGCGTGCGTCCGAGGACGCCCTTGCCCTTGAGACCCCAGGACTGCGGAATGGCGCCCCCGGCGTTGATCTGCGAGATCGCCAGCTCGTAGCCGAGCTTGAGATCGTTGCCATCGCCGGAAAAGACGCCGGTGAGCGGCACGGTGATGCCGACGAACACGGAATCAGCAGCGACGCCGTCGGGAAAAGTGCCGATCCGCGCCGGACCTTGAGCGAAAGCTCCCCGCAAGCTCGGGAGCGTTCCCAACATCCCGCCAGCGCCGGCGACGAGAAGCTTGCGGCGGTCGAAATGCATTGGGGAACTCCAACAAAGCCGCCGTATCTGGCGGCGATCAACCACGACAGCATTTCATAAGCCGTCCTCGGTAGAAAGCTATAAAGACCTGCCGTTGCGCCCTGACCATTCGGCGATGGGCGATGCCGACACGGGCCGAAGCGTCTTCCGGGGCTGGCGGATCGGCGCGCATGGTTCGGGCCTCAAGCTTTCGCCGCTGCCTTCGATCGTCAGGACGCGCGTTGCGGATGCTCGATTTCACCTCATCTGTAGCCTCGTCGGGAGGATCCGCTCCCGCGCGCTTGCCGAATCCTTGGAGCCTGAGAAATGGCCGACTCGCCCGATTACACGCCACCTCAAGTGTGGAGCTGGACCAAGGCGAATGGAGGCAGGTTCGCGAACATCAACCGTCCGATCTCCGGTGCCACGCACGACAAGGAGCTGCCGGTCGGCCGCCATCCGATGCAGCTCTACTCCCTGGCGACGCCGAACGGCGTCAAGGTCACGGTGATGCTGGAGGAACTGCTCGAACTCGGGCACGCCGGCGCCGAATACGATGCCTGGCTGATCAAGATCGGCGACGGCGATCAGTTCGGCAGCGGCTTCGTCGCGGCGAACCCAAATTCCAAGATCCCGGCGCTGATGGACCGCAGCGGACCGACGCCCGTCAGGGTGTTCGAGTCCGGCGCGATCCTCATGCACCTTGCCGAGAAATTCGGGGCGTTCCTTCCCGAAGATCCGGGCACGCGCGCCGAATGCCTCTCCTGGCTATTCTGGCAGATGGGGAGCGCGCCTTACCTCGGCGGCGGCTTCGGTCACTTCTACGCTTATGCGCCGACCAAGATTCAATATGCGATCGACCGGTTCGCGATGGAGGTGAAGCGTCAACTCGACGTGCTCGACCGGCGCCTCGCAGCGCAAGAGTACCTCGCCGGCGGCCAGTACACGATCGCCGACATGGCGGTGTGGCCCTGGTACGGCGGGCTGGCGAAGGGGCTGCTATACGGGGCCGGGGAGTTCCTCGGGGTGGAGGAGTATACGCATGTGCAGCGGTGGGCCGACGAGATCGCCAAGCGGCCTGCCGTTCGGCGCGGGCGCATGGTCAACCGGCTCTCCGGCGAGCCCTCGAGCCAGCTGCACGAGCGGCACGACGCCGCCGACTTCGCAACGAAGACGCAAGACAAGATCGAGGCGAAAGCCTGACCGACAAAACGCGAGGTGGATCGTGCTGGACAGCGGCGGCCGCGCTTTGTTCATCGCGCCGGATCACGCGTTTACCTCTCGGCCGACCGTCAATCCTTTCGGTCGAGACCAGGCCGACGCAGGTGCCAGTTGGTCGCGGCCTGGAAGGCGCACCCGATCCGCAGGGCCGTCGCCTCGTCGTAGCCGCGGCAAACGATCTGCAACGACAACGGGAGACCATCTGTGGTGTACCCGTTCGGGAGGGCTAGGGCGCACATGTCGAGGAAGTTGCCGAACCTCGTAAAACGCGACGGCAGCTTATTTTGGTCGACCTCCTTGAGCGCGATCGCGGCAGCATCCGTCGTCGGCGTGAGCAGAGCGTCGATACCGTCGAGTGCGTGGGCCATCGCCTCTTTCCATTCGCGCTGCATGTGGCGAGCCTTGAGGTAATCCTGCGCTAGCACCGTCTTGCCGGCGAGCACCCGCGTGCGCACGGCGTCGTCGAGCGGCAGACTCCTGTCCTCCGCCAGATGTCCGACATTCGAATAGGCCTCGGCCTGCATGATCGCCTGGATCACGAAGCAGTCCGCGAAGGAGAATGGCAGGTCGATGTCGACCAGCTCGGCGCCAAGCTCGGCGAACCGGTCGAGCGAGGCGTCGTAGGCCGCGAGCATGTCGGGCGAGACGCCATCGCTCTCGGCAGACGGCATGCGCGCGAGCCTCATGCCGCGGACGCCGCGTCCGATGCCGGGCATCGGATCCGCCACCACGATCCCGCGCGTCTTCGGGTCGAGCGGATCGGACCCCTGCAGGACATTGTACAGAAGCGCCGCATCGAGGGCCGAGCGCGCCATCGGGCCCGGCGTATCGAACGTGGCGCTCAGCGGCAGGATGCCGTAGGTGCTGACGCGCCCAGTCGTCACCTTCAGCCCGGTGATCCCGCAAAAGGCCGCCGGTAGGCGCACCGAACCTCCCGTGTCCGTGCCGATCGCCCACGGCGCGAGCTGGGCCGCGACCGCGACGCCGGAACCGTTGCTCGATCCGCCGGGAACCCGCGGCGTCTCGAGATCGTGCGGGTTGAGAGGCGTCCCCACGTGCTGGTTGGTGCCCCAACCGCCGAAGGCAAACTCTACCGTGTGGGTTTTCCCGAGCACGATCATGCCCTGCGCGATCATCTTCCGCGCGATCGTCGCCGTGACGGCGGAGCGCCGATCCCGCCAGTGCGCCGATCCGCCCGTCGTCACCCGGCCTTCGAGTTCGATCAGGTCCTTGAGGGCGATCGGCACGCCATGAAGCGGTCCGATCGCGTGCCCGGACCGGATTGCCTTGTCGGCGGCTTCCGCCGCCAGCCGGGCGTCCGCTCCGTAGACGGCGACGAAGGCCTGCAACATCGGCTCGAGCCGCGCGATCCTGGCGAGGAAGGCATCGACGACGTCCACGGGCGATAGCCGGCGTGTTCCGACCGCATGGACAAGCTCCGATGCGGAAAGAAGACAGGGGTCGGCTGGGGCGTTCATCTCACTGCACGCTGACGAGCGTGAGATCGACGAACCAGGATTGGGGAGACACGAACCCTTTGACCTTGCGGCTCATCGCTCTCGGGTTGAGATCGTGAACGATGAAGAGCCAAGGCGGATCGTCGACCAACCGCTCGTGAGCCGTGCGGAAGGCTTGAGCAATGGCCGTGCTGTCGGATCCGTCCGCCAGCGTCGCCAGGGCCTTGTCGAACCCGTCGTCCTTCCAATGCTCGAAGTTGAAGCCGTTCGGCGAGAAGTTCGCCGATGAAAAATACCGTGCCATGATCCCAGGGTCGGAGGACGGCGAGCTGACGTTCAGGGCTTCGGAGCCCTGGAGGGAAGGAGCGTCGGGCGTCGCGCGGCTGGATGTCAGAAGGACCTGCCAATCGACGACGTTGTAGTCGACGTCGACGCCGCAGGCTTCCTTCAGATTCTGCTGGACGAACTCGTTCATCGGCAACGGTAGCATCTGGCCGGAGCCCGACGTCGAGATCATGACCTTGAACTTGAGCGGCTTCGCCGAACCATACCCGGCCTGAGCGAGCAAAGCTTTGCCCTTCGCCGGATCGAACGAGTAATGGTTGACCGGCGAACCAAAATTGGGATCGCTCGTCTTCAACCATCCGACTGCCGGCTCCGCCGTCCCGTTCAGCAGGCTGACGAGGCCCTCGCGATCGACACAGTAGTTGAGGGCTTGTCGGACCCTGACGTCCTTGAACGGACTGGTTGCGCTGCCGATGTTGTAGAACCATGGCCAGACGTGCGGGTAGGAGCCGGTCGTGATGGTGAACCCGGCGGCCTTGAGCGACGCGATGCCGTCGGCCGGCGGGACCTCGATCCAGTCGACTTGACCGGACCGCAGGGCGGCGAGCCTGGCATTGGCGTCCGGAATCGGCAGCAAGGCGATATGGTCGACCTTGGCCAGCTTGGCCTTGTCCCAATAGCCGGCCCATCTCGCGAGATCGACAACCTGCCTTGGCACCACCTTCGTGATCTTGAACGGGCCGGTTCCGGCAGCCGGCAAGACCGCGACCTTCGCCCAGTCCTTGCCCGCTTGCTCGAAGGAATTCGGCGAGGTGAAAAGGATGTAAACAAGCATGTAGGGAAAGTAGGAGGCCGGCGTCTTGGTCGTGATCGCGACGGTGCTGTCGTCGATCTTCTTGTAGCTGGCCAGGACCGGGACGCGGGACCTCGCCACGCCCGCCGCCTGCACTTCGAACTGCGGACTGTCCTTGTTGAAGTAGCGTTCGAGGTTCCACATCACTGCGTCGGCATTGAAATCGGTACCGTCGTGGAATTTGACGCCGTGACGCAGATGAAAGATCCAGGTTTTCTTGTCGTCGGCCGCCTGTTCCCAGGAATCGGCTAACCCGGGCCGCAGAGTCGCGAGCCGGTCGGTGCGCGTCAGGTCCCACAGGACCAGGCCTTCGAAAATGGGATAGCCGAGGAAGCGCATGCCCTCGAACCCGTTGTTCGGCATGCCGGTCGTCGTGGGGACGTCCGAAGCGGTCATCGCAATG
Organism: uncultured Beijerinckiaceae bacterium; assembly: GCA_964243415.1. Classification (GTDB taxonomy): domain Bacteria; phylum Pseudomonadota; class Alphaproteobacteria; order Rhizobiales; family Beijerinckiaceae; genus RH-AL1. The sequence goes on from CAXTFG010000036.1 coordinate 10,750, forward strand.
CGCAGCGTGGTTTCGGCGGAGGCGGGCTGAACGGCGCTGCACCAGATCGCCAGGGCGGCGCCGAGCCACGACGCGATCGATCGGTGCCTATCAAAGAGCATGCTGGTTGCGGACCGGACGACGGGCAAACCTTTTTGCATCGGGCAAAGCTCCAAATGGATCGACGAGTGAGCGACCCGCCTCTCGTGGTCGGCACCATCAGCGTCCATGGTCCGGCGGCCCGGTGCAAGCGCGAGACCAGGATTAGCTGAGGCGCGTCAGCAATCCCGCGATAAGACGGCCCCTATCGACGAGGCTCGAGACCTCGATGTATTCGCCGAGCGTATGGTAGCCCGCGCCGAGGCATCCAAGCCCGTCGAGCGTGGCGAGACCTGCCGCGCCCGTGAAATTGCCGTCCGACCCGCCTCCCGCCGAACCGTGCGTGAGATCGAGTCCCAGTTGCGCCGCGACGGCCTGCGCCACACCAAACATCCGCATCGTGTCGTCACTGGCTTCCCACACGGGACGGGTCACGCCGCGCGTGACGGCGAAGGCGGTTCCGTCGTCGTCGACGCGGGAGAGCGCGAGCATCCGGGCGACTCCCTCGTCGAGATCCTGCTGCCGCTTGGCCATGCTGAGAGCCTCGGCCCGGCAGTCCGTCGAGACGCAGTTCACCCATTGGCCGCCGTGGATCACCCCGACGCTGAACGTGCAGGCGTCGCTGGTCATTTCCTCGATCGCCAGGATCTGGCGCGCCATGATGCCAATGGCCGAGCGTCCCTCCTTGAGTTTCGATCCGGCGTGGCTCGGGCGGCCGGTCGCCGCGAGGTTGTACCGTGCGATCGCGTAGCGGCCACTAACCACGCCGTTACCGGGGCGCCCCGGCTCGGGCACAAGCATGTAACGGTGCTGCCGGGCGGTCTCGAGGATCAGTTCGCGAGTCGATGGACTTCCGATCTCCTCGTCGCTGGTCAGCAGCATGCTGACGGGAAGCGGCGTCTCCACGTGCGCCCGGGCGAGCTGCTTGACCGCCTCCAGCGCCACGTAATTTCCGCCCTTCATATCGAGGATCCCGGGCCCATAGCAGCGCTCTCCCTCCCGCCGGAAAGGGAGCGCGGTGAGCGTGCCGGCCGGGTGTACCGTATCGAGGTGGCCCATGATGAGGATGCCAGGCTCCCCGCGACGTGGATGCGGAAAATCGGCGACAACGCAGTCGCCGCAGCCACCCCGCCCCGGCACCAGTCGAAGGGCGGCGCCAGCCTGCGCCAAGTCGTCCGCCGCCAGCGTAATCATTCGATTGACGGCATCGGCATCGAAGGTCGGGCTTTCGCAGCGCACCCATCGTTCGAGGCCCATGAGCATCTCGTCGGCGTCGAAGGCGAGGTCTTCGAGGCTCGGGAGGGTTGCTGCCATGATCAGGTCTCCGAGGGTGGGTTTTGAGAACGCCGGTCCCCGGCCCCGATCGAGGCGAAAGACACCGGGGTTGTCAGTAGAGGTCCGCTGGCGGATCTTGCAAATGCCGGTTTGGCGAGATCCGTCCAGGAGAGATGGCGGGAACCGCCAGATCGAGACTCGGTTGGCCGACGGCCCAAGGAGCTCTGCCAATGCCCGGACCGCTGCACGGCATCCGCGTCGTCGATCTCACCTCCATGATTTCCGGACCGCTCGCCACGATGATGCTCGGCGATCAGGGCGCGGAGGTCATCAAGGTCGAGAACCCGGGCGGCGGCGATCACACGCGTGCCGGCGCCAACCGACGCGGGGGGATGTCCGCTTCATTCCTGCACAACAATCGCAACAAGCGCTCCGTCGTCCTCGATTTGAAAACCCACGCGGGACGAAGCGCGGTGCTTCGGCTGGCGGAGAAGGCGGATGTCTTCGTGCAAAACTTTCGGCCCGGAGTCGCCGACCGAATTGGCGTCGGCGAGGCCGCAATCCGCGCCGTCGCGCCCGGCATCGTATACGTCTCGATCAACGGCTTCGGCGAGGACGGCCCCTATGCCCACAAGCCCGTTTACGATCCGCTCGTTCAGGCGGTCTCCGGCCTCGCCTCCGTGCAGGCCGGCTCGGACGAGCAACGGCCGCGGCTCGTGCGGACCATCCTGCCTGACAAGCTGACCGGCATCGTCGCCGCGCAGGCGATCACCGCCGCCCTCTTCGCCCGCACCCGCACCGGCGAGGGCCAGCACGTGCGCTTGTCGATGCTGGATGCCGTCATCGCCTTCCTGTGGGCCTCTGACATGGGCAGCCAAACGTTTGTCGACGGCGACATCCCGCAACAAGCGGCCGCGAGCTTCGCCGATCTGATCTATGATACCGCCGATTTGCAGATCAGCGTTGCCGTGCAATCCAACGGCGAATGGGCGGCGCTCGCCCGCGCCGTCGACAAGCCGGAATGGCTGGAGGACCCGCGCTTCCGCACCGTCGAGCTCAGGCAGCGAAACATCGACGACCGTTTGGCCTTGACGCAGGATCTCTTGCGCACGCGGCCCGCGGCGGAATGGCTCGCCCTGCTCGCCGAAGCCGGTGTGCCGTGCGCTCCCGTGCTGACGCGCACCGCCACGCTTGACGATCCGCAAGTCCGGGCGAACGGTATCGTCGTCGAGGTCGAGCACCCCATGGCCGGCCATGTCCGCCAAGCGCGTCCGGCGGCCCGGTTCTCGGCCACGCCGCAGGCGATCCGCGCCGGCGCGCCGGCCTATGGCGCGGACACCGCCGATGTGCTGCGCGAAGCGGGGCTGGGCGAGACGGAGATCGACGCTCTGCGCCGGCAGGGAGCGTTCGGACCGGACCCGTCGCAGCGGGAAGCTGCGGAATGATCGATTTCTACTACTGGCCGACGCCCAACGGCTGGAAGGTGTCGATCATGCTGGAGGAGTGCGGGCTCTCCTACCGCACGATCCCGGTCAACATCGGGCGCGGCGAACAGCACGCGCCCGCGTTCCTCGCGATCAGCCCCAATGGCCGCATGCCGGCCATCGTCGATCACGACGCGCCGGGTGGGCCACTGTCGGTTTTCGAGTCGGGCGCCATATTGCTTCATCTCGCCGAGCGGAGCGGGCGGTTCGCGCCGACCGCGCCGCGCCAGCGCTCGGCCCTGATGGAATGGCTGTTCTGGCAAGTCGGCAATCTCGGCCCGATGGCGGGCCAGCTCAGCCATTTCGTGAACTACGCCCAAGGCGAGCATCCCTACTCGCACGAGCGCTATGCAGGCGAGTACCAACGCTGCCTCGGCGTGTTGGAACGGCGTCTCAAAGCTCGCGATTACATCCTCGGCGAGTACTCGATCGCCGACATGGCGGCGTGGCCTTGGGTGCTGATCGCCAAGCCGCTCGGACAGTCGCTCGATGCTTTGCCCAACGTCGCGCGCTGGCGCGGTTGCATCAAGGAGCGCCCTGCGGTCCGACGCGGTGTCGATCTCGGCAAGGAGCTGCGCCGCAGCGCGCCGCCGACCGACGAGGAGCGTCGAATCCTGTTCAATCAGAGGGTCGCGCCCGAAGGCTGATGCTTGCGGGCGCCGACCGTGGCAGTCCACGCCATCGCGACCGCCGTTTCGAGGTGAGCTTGCCAAGGAGAGTTAGATGAAAGTCGCGATCATCGGGGTCGGTGCGGTCGGTGCGGCCACGGCGATGGCGATCGTCCTGCGCGCTCGCGCCCGGGAGGTGGTCCTCATCGACAGCGACCGCGCCCGCGCCAAGGCCATTGCCACCGACATGCATTACGGCATCCCGCTGTCGCCCCTGATGTCGATCATCGATGGCGACTACGAGGACCTCGAAGGTACCAGGCTCGCCATCGTCACCGCCGGCGTGAACGAGAAGGCCGGCGGCGCCACCGACCGCAACGATCCCGCGGGCCGGTTGCGCCTTCTCGAGCCCAACGTGAAGGTGTTCGAAGACATCGTGCCGCGCCTGGTGAAGGCGGCTCCCGAAGCGGCGATCCTCATCGCGTCCAATCCGCCGGAGCCGCTCGTCGAGATCACCCGGCATCTGGCCGGCCACGAGCGGGTGTTCAGCACCAGCACCTACCTCGACAGCCTTCGCTTCCGCGTGCATCTCGCCGAGCGTTTCGGCCTCAGCCCGGCTTGCGTCGACGCCTATGTCGTCGGCGAGCACGGCACATCGAGCGTCTTCCTATGGTCTTCGGCGCGGATCGGAAGCATGCCGGTGCAAGAGTACTTGAGGCAGCACAAGATCGGGTTCGACGAGTTCCGCAAACAGATCGAAGGCGAAGTTCGCTTCGCCAACATCACAATTATCGAGGGCCTCGGCGCGAGTCAGTACGGCATCGGCATGGTCGCGGGGCGCGTGGCGGAAGTGGTTTTGCGCAACGAGCGCGCCGTGATGCCCGTCGGGTCGCACAACGCCCGTTACGGGACGACGCTGTCGCTGCCCAGCGTGGTCGGAAGCGCCGGCGTCGAGGAAGTCCTGTGGCCGGAAATGTCGAGCGAGGAGGCCGAGGGTCTGCAGCGCAGCGCCGAGACGCTGAAGAAAGCCGTCGGCAAATACATCAAGGCAGGCTGAGGGACCTGGGCGAGGTGATCGGTCATCCGTCAACCACGGCAAGGACCAAGTTAACGATCTCCGAGCCGGATCTCCTCGGCGAGTTGCGCGACCAGACGGGCCGCCGGCATGGACCGGGCCAGCGGAGCCCCCGTTCCCGCCCATTGCGCGCCATAGCCCGTCTCGCCTGCCAGCTTGGCGGCCGCGTTGAGTGCTTTGCCCATGTCATAGGCGATCGGATAGGCCGGGACATGGTGCGGGTCGATCTGCGAGCCCCAGAGCGTGAAAGAGTTGGCGAGGCCTCGCGCGGGTCGGCCCGAGATCGTCCGGGTCATGACGGTGTGATGTGCTGCATCGCTGAACAGCGCCGCACGGTACCCATCGTCGGCGAGCGACTCGGGGCAGGCAATGAACGCCGTGCCGAGCTGCGCCGCACCGGCGCCCGCACGCAGGGCGGCGACGATGCCGGCCCCGTCCATGATGCCTCCCGCGGCAATCACGGGAACGCCCAGCTCCCGCGCGACCGAGCGCGTCAGGCTCAGCGTGTCGAGGCGCGCGTCGTCCGCCGCGGGATCGAACACGCCGCGATGGCCGCCGGCTTCCCAGCCCTGCGCGATGACGGCGTGAACGCCGCCCTCGACGTTCGCTTTCGCTTCCGCAAGGCTCGTCGCGCAGCCAAGCAGGACGATGCCGGCATCCTGGAGCGCCTGGACCCGGTCCTGCGGAGGCAGGCCGAAATGAAAGCTGACGACCTTCGGCCGACTTTCGAGCAACACCGCGAGCATCGCGTCGTCGACGACGAAGCTCTTGTAGATTTCCGCCAAAGCGCTCGGCGGCCTCGCGCCGAAGCGCTCGAACTCGGGGCGTAACCGCTCGATCCAATCCGCTTCCAGAGCCTTGTCGGCCTTCGCGGGCCGATGACAGAATACGTTCACGTGGAACGGCCGCGGGGAGCGCTCGCGGAGACCCGCGATCATGCCGCGGGCGTCCTCGGCGTTCGTGGCTCCGACACCGATCGAGCCAAGCCCGCCCGCGTTCGAGACGGCCGCTGCCAGCGCCGGCGAGGACACGCCGGCCATGGGCGCCTGGATGATGGGGTACTCGATTCCCAGTAGCTCTTCGAGCATGCGCTTCGTCGGTCCTTCCGTTTCGACCTGCACCATGCACCCGAATGCGGCCGTCTACGAGATCCGATCGCACCAGAAGTCGCTGGGTCCATGCCGCTCCTCGCCACGCCGGCAGACGGTTCTTGAACGAGCGGCTGTCTAGCCCGTTGAGTTCGGCGCGACCGAAGGAGCAGATGGCCCGCCGCGCCGCGGGTTGCATCAAGCGAACGGTGATCTTCATTATGCGCTTCATGGATCACAGTCGCGCATGACTTTGCAGGATCTCCGCTATCTCGTCGCTCTCGTCGATCACGGTCATTTCGGACGCGCGGCCGAAGCCTGCCATGTCAGCCAGCCAACCCTCAGCACACAAATCAAGAAGCTCGAGGAGCAACTCGGCGTGACCTTGCTCGAGCGCACCAACAAGTCGGTTCACGTGACGGCTTTCGGCGTGGACGTCGTGGCGCGCGCGCGCCAGATCCTGCTGGACGTCGAAGCCATCATCAGCGTGGGTCGGCGCGTCTCCGGGCCACTTGCCGGCGCCTTCAGCCTGGGCGTGATCCCGACGCTCGGACCCTATCTCCTGCCGTGGCTCGTCCCGGCGCTCAAGGATGACTATCCGGAGCTGCGGCTGGCGATACGCGAGGACCTGACGGCTCACCTTTTGGAGAGGCTTGTTTCGCACCGCCTCGACGCCGCGTTGATCGCCCTGCCGCTGTTCGACGACCGCGTCGAAAGCCTGCCCCTTTTCGATGAACCCTTCTGGTTTGCCGAGCCCAGAGGCCCCACACCTGCGAACGTCGAAGTGATGAAGGAGGGCGAGCTGCGAGGAAAGAAGCTGCTGCTGCTGACGGAGGGTCATTGCTTGCGCGACCAGGCCCTTGCGATCTGCGGAACGGCCGACCGGGACAACGAAGGTGATTTCCGTGCCACCAGCTTGGAAACAATCCGTCAGATGGTCGCGACCGGGATGGGAAGTACGTTGCTTCCGGCCATGGCGTGCAGCGGCTTCCATGACGACGCTGTCACCGCGCGACCACTCGAAGGCGGCGTCGGGCGTCGCATCGGCCTCGTTTGGCGCCGCAGTTACCCGAGAGTTTCGGATCTTCATCTGCTGGCCCGGACCCTGCGCAATCATCTGCCGCAAGGTGTCCATCGCGTCTGATCAGACCCGTTCGGGGCGGAAGCCGCGCTCAGCGATAGCTTTGATCTATGGTCATCATAACATCAATCAATTATACAACGAGCCCGACTGCGTTAAGTTCGCCGCGCTTGAGAGCGCCAAGGCTTCCTCCCCGCACGTGCGACCGGGAATAGGTGCTTGCCGCCGGAACGCCACGATCACCCGTGACGGAGAGAAAACCTTGGACGCAAAAGTCGACGATAAGGGACCGGGCGGGTGCCCGATGGGGCATGGCCGCGGCAGCGGTAGCCGTAACCGCGACTGGTGGCCAGATCAGCTGAGCCTCGAAATGCTCAACCAGCATTCGCCACGGTCCAACCCCATGGGCGAATCCTTCGATTATGCCGAGGCTTTCAAAAGCCTCGACCTCGACGCCGTCATCAAGGATCTTCACGCCTTGATGACCGACTCGCAGGAATGGTGGCCGGCCGACTTCGGTCATTACGGCGGCTTGTTCATCCGCATGGCATGGCATAGCGCGGGCACCTATCGCATCACCGACGGGCGCGGTGGTGCCGGCGGCGGCCAGCAGCGCTTCGCGCCGCTCAACAGCTGGCCGGACAACGCCAATCTCGACAAGGCGCGCCGGCTGCTGTGGCCGATCAAGCAGAAGTACGGCCGGAAACTCTCCTGGGCCGATCTCTTCGTGCTCACCGGCAACGTCGCCCTCGAATCGATGGGCTTCAAGACCTTCGGTTTCGCCGGGGGCCGCGTGGACACCTGGGAGCCCGAGGAGCTTTATTGGGGCCCCGAAGGGACCTGGCTCGGCGACGAACGCTACAGCGGCGAGCGCGAACTCGACACGCATCTCGGCGCGGTGCAGATGGGCCTCATCTACGTCAATCCGGAAGGGCCGAACGGCAAACCCGATCCGGTTGGGTCGGCCCGCGACATTCGCGAGACCTTCGCGCGGATGGCGATGAACGACGAAGAGACGGTCGCGCTCATCGCCGGCGGCCACACCTTCGGCAAAACACACGGTGCCGGCGATCCGTCGTTTCTCGGACCGGAGCCGGAAGCCGCCGTCGTCGAAGACCAAGGTCTCGGCTGGCGAAGCAAGCACGGCACGGGCTTTGGCGGCGACGCCATTACGGGTGGCCCAGAAGTCATCTGGTCGCAAACACCGACGAAGTGGAGCAATTACTACTTCGACAACCTGTTCAAGTACGAATGGGAGCTGACGAAGAGCCCGGCCGGCGCTCATCAGTGGCAAGCGAAAAATGCGGCCGCCATCATGCCGGACGCGCACGACCCGTCGAAGACGCATCTGCCGACGATGCTCACCTCGGACCTAGCCCTGCTTTTCGATCCGGCCTACGAGAAGATCTCGCGGCGCTTCTACGAGCATCCGGACCAGTTCGCCGACGCTTTCGCCCGCGCCTGGTTCAAGCTCACGCATCGCGACATGGGGCCGATCCAGCGCTATCTCGGCCCGCTCGTGCCGAGCGAACGGCTGATCTGGCAGGATCCGATTCCGGCTGCGGACCATCCGCTGATCGGAGAGCAGGACATCGCCGCCCTCAAGGCGAAGGTGCTCGCATCCGGGTTGTCGGTGTCGGAACTGGTCTCGATCGCCTGGGCTTCGGCCTCGACCTTCCGCGCTTCAGACAAACGAGGCGGGGCGAACGGTGCGCGCATCAGGCTCGCACCGCAGAAGGATTGGGAGGTGAACAGCCCGCCTGTGCTGGCAAAGGTTCTGCAAAAGCTCGAAGCGATCAGGACGGAGTTCAACGGCTCGGCGGAAGGCGGAAAAAAGGTCTCGCTCGCCGACCTGATCGTTCTCGGCGGCTGCGCGGCGATCGAGAAAGCCGCGAAAGATGCCGGGACCGACGTCAAGGTGCCCTTCGCGCCCGGACGCATGGATGCGTCCGAGCAGGATACCGACGTCATGTCCTTCGCTCCGCTCGAACCGCGCACCGACGGGTTCCGCAACTACTTGAGCGGGCGCCGCTTCATGGCTCCGGAGGAAGCCCTGGTGGACCGGGCACAACTGCTGAAGCTGACGGGCCCGGAGATGACGGTGCTCGTCGGCGGTCTGCGCATCCTGGGCGCCAATGCCGGCGGATCCAAGCATGGAGTCCTCACCAAGCAGCCCGAGAAGCTGACGAACGATTTTTTCGTCAACCTGCTCGACATGCGCACGGAATGGCGGCCCACCGACTCGGAAGACGAGTTCGAGGGCCGAGACCGGGCGACCAAGGAACCGATCTGGACCGCGACGCGCGTCGACCTGATCTTCGGCTCGCACTCGCAACTGCGCGCGCTCGCCGAAGTGTATGCCTGCGCGGATTCGCAGCCGAAATTCGTGGCGGATTTCGTGGCGGCATGGGACAAGGTGATGAACGCCGATCGATACGATCTGGTGTGACGACAGGCGGGCGAGCCTCAACGCGAGACCTCGGGGCGGCATCTCAAACTGGTGCCGCCCCGGTTCAACATGTCTCACAAGGCGTGACCTGGCTGGTCAGACCTTCTGAAGCACTTTCCTAAGGTCCCGAACGCTCCGCATTTTTTCGAGCGCCAAGACTTGTTCGATGAGAGCTTTCGTCTGCACCTTGCCGATGACCGGCTCGCACAGGCCGCAGGCCTTCTCGATGACTTCGTCCCGTGGCATCGGATTGTCCGCCGTGCCGCGGACGGCGGTGACGCGGTCACTCAGGACGGTACCGTCGTTGAGGGTAATGTCGACGATGGCCTGCCGCGCCGGCTCTAGCTTCTGCAGCTCTTGGCTTTCGACCAGCTGGACCTTCGCCCGTTGTCGCAGGACGGCCGGATCGCTCATTCGCGCCTTGTCGTGCGCCGCCTTGAACGAGGCGGTCTTGTCGAGCAACATCACGGCAATCATGTGCTGCAGGCAGATGTCCGGCATCTCCCGGTTGTTCACCGTACGCGCTTCGGTATGAGCCAGACGGACCACGATGGTTTTCACGTCGTCGGGGTTCATCTGGCGCTTGGTGAAGATGGCGTTCATCGCGTCGAGCGGCGCCTGGATCGGAGACCCGACCGTCCACTTCTTGATGTTGGTGCGGGTGATCTCATAGCGCTGGCCGAGTTGCTCGATGAGAAGATCGGGCTTGGCCTCCGGTGCATAGGCCTCGAAATAATTGTCCGCTCCGGAGAAAATGTCGTCGATCCCGGTGAAGCCTGATTGAACGACCAGGGCGGCGGTGACGCCGCTGCGCGCCGGCATGCCCGCAAAGACGAAGGATTTCTCGATATGCGACGTGTCGCGGGCCCAGGCGCCGATGCCCGACGACTGCTGGGCGCTGTAATCGAGGAGCCAGCGCATCTGCTGCGCGTCGAGCTTCGCGAGGGAGCCCGCTGCGGCCGCGGCGCCGAAGAGGCCGGCGATGGCGTGCGTCGCCTTGTGGCTGTTGTCGCGGAACTCGACGGCGCCGAGGCTGATGGTGACACGCGGGCCGATGTCGTAGCCGAGCGTCACGGCGCGCAGGAAATGCAGGCCGTCCGTCCCGAACTTCTCGCCCGCGGCGAGCGCCGCCGGGATCACCGCGCAGCCGGGATGCGACTGCGAATATTCGTTCGAGTCGTCGGTCTCGTCGGAGTGGGCGAGCATGCCGTTGACCAAGGCGGCTTCGAGCGGGCTCGCCGTCATGGCGGAGGCGGCGATCGTTGCCGTCGCGTCGGTCGTGTAATCGCGCGCGAATTTGAGCGCCGCACGCGCCGGCGGAAGATCCGACCCGGAGATCATGGCGGCGAACGTATCGAGGATATGGTGTTTCGCCTTTTCCACGACCTCGTCGGGGAGCGCTCGCTCGCCGGAGTCTGCCATGTAGCTGCTGAGCGTCGCCATCACGGGACTGACGGGCGCGGCAAGCGCCGGGCGTGCCGAGGCGCCGGCGACCAGGGCCGATCCCACGGCAGCGAGTACAGAGCGGCGATCCAGCCCGCCCGATTGGTCGACCCGTCTCATGTTATCCTCCCCGTCGCGTCCGAGGCACAGCGCGTCAGTCTTTACCCAGCGGTCAAGGCTGTCGTCCGACCAGGCTCGCGCCTTCGGACAGGATTGGCCTTCCGCCCCGATATCGCGGCGTGCAACCTGCGGCGAGTTCTCACAGCCAAGGCTCGGGTCGTAGCGCTCGCCTGGCGGCTACCAGCGCAACCAGGGCGCCTCGCCCTTGGCCCACAGGCTCTCGAGAAGCAGCTTGTCGCGCAGCATGTCCATCGGCTGCCAAAACCCGAAATGCTGGTGGACCATCAGGTCGCCGCTGCGCACGAGGCGCTCCATCGGTTCGCCTTCCCATGCGGTTGCGTCGCCGTCGATGAGGTCGATGACCTTGGGCGAGAGAACGAAGAAGCCGCCGTTGACCATCGCACTCGGATCGTGCGGCTTCTCCTCGAAGCAGGTGACCTTGCTGTCCTCGACCGTCAGGGCGCCGAAGCGCTGGCGCGGCGCCACCGCGGTCAGCGTCGCCAAACGGCCGTGGCTGCAGTGAAACGCGATCAGGGCGGCGATGTCGACGTCGGCGAGGCCGTCGCCGTAGGTCATGCAGAAATCTTCGTCGCCGAGATACTGCCTGACCCGCCGCAAGCGGCCGCCGGTCTGGGTGGTCGGCCCCGTGTCGATCAGCGACACCGTCCAGGGCTCCGATGTGTTGGCGTGGACGTGCGTATCGTTGGTGCCGAGATTGATGGTCACGTCGGAGGTGTGGAGGAAGTAGTTGGCGAAGTACTCCTTGATCAAATAGCCCTTGTAGCCGAGGCAGACGATGAAGTCGGTGAGCCCGAACGAGGCGTAGTACTTCATGATGTGCCAGATGATCGGCTTCTCGCCGATCTCGACCATCGGCTTAGGCCTCGTCTGGGTCTCTTCCCCCAGACGCGTGCCGAGCCCGCCCGCTAGCAGGACGACCTTCATGAGAGAACGGCTTTCATGAGAGGACGACCTTCAAGCCTCGGCTCTCTCGGTTCTCGTGGGGTCGGCTAGGATTGGAGCACCTTCCAGCGGGTTTCCAGCATGTCGATACGCTGCTCGTC
>CAXTFG010000037.1:0-22256 GCA_964243415.1 uncultured Beijerinckiaceae bacterium
CGCCGCCGAACGACGTCGACGCGCCCGAGAAGAGCTTCGAGCGCGAGGTCACCTGGGCATGGATCTCCATGCCCACGACGATCTCCCATTCACCCGTGGCACCCGTGACAAGGTTCTGCGGCTTGGCGTGTGCGGTCATTGTTTCGTCCTTTCCGATCACTCCCTATCACTTCTCGATATCCGGGCGCGATCAATCCTGTACCCTCGCCAAAACACCTATGCCTTCAGCGTGGAGCGTCTGCCGCGCGATGCGCATCCATCGTCCCGAGCCTCTGCCTCATACCCCGCTCAAGTAGAGTCCGATGGCCCAAACCAGCTTTGCTCAACTGACGCTCATCGGTTTCGATTCCGCATGGGCGGACAACGAGCGGAGGCCTGGCGCCATTTGCGCTCTGGAGTTCGATCAAGCAGGACAGACATTCTTCAGATCGCCGACTCTCGTCGGTTTTGATGAAGCCGCAGAGATGATCGAAAAGCTGCACACCACGAAGCGCAAGACGCTCGTCGCGATTGACCAACCAACCATTGTCCCGAACGAGACCGGCATGCGGCCGTGCGAGAAGGTAATCGCCTCTGTGATAAGCTGGAGCGGCGGCGGTATCCAGCCAGCTAACCGCGGCAAGACCGCAATGTTCGGCGACGATGCGCCGATCTGGCGATTTCTCGATCGGCTAGATTTCATCGACGATCCGGAAGCGTGCACCAAGGCGTCAGCTGGCGGGTTCGTGTTGGAGGTCTTCCCAGCGCTGGCCCTGCTTGGCTTCGACCCGAGTTTCGCAGCGCTGCGGGCCGGGCCGCGCTACAATCCGGCACGGGGGAAAACCTTCCGGCAAGATGCTTGGCGAGTCGTCTGCAACGCGGTGATAAAGACCGCTGAGACGCTTGGGTTTAGGGCGGTGGCCGATTGGTGCCGCCGCCTGGATGAAGGCACGAAGCCGAGCAAGTCGATGCAGGACTCGCTCGACTCGATTATCTGCCTGCTCGTCGCCGCGCTCTGGATCGCCAATCGCGAGCAGTGCGTGATGGTCGGCGATCTCGTGTCAGGCTACATCGTCGCGCCGGTCGGACCGGACATCAGGGCGCGACTGACGGCGCGCGCCGCAAGGAACCAATCGTCGATCGCCTGACACGGCCGTCATCGATGGGTTGGCCAGATTGGTCCGGGCACGCAGCTTCAGCTCTCGTCCTTGACCTCGATCGTCGGCGTGCTGGCTTCCGCCCTCTTCGCGTCCGGCAGGTTCAGCCGAACATGCAGCTCGCGCAACTGCTTCGGCGTGACCGGCGCCGGCGCTCCCATCAGCAGGTCCTCGGCGCGCTGGTTCATCGGGAAGAGGACGATCTCGCGCAGGTTTTCCTCGCCGGCAAGTAACATAACGATCCGATCAATGCCGGGTGCGATGCCGCCGTGCGGCGGAGCGCCGTACTGGAAGGCGCGATACATGCCGCCGAAGCGGTCCTCGAGGACGCTCTCGTCGTATCCGGCGAGGGCGAACGCCTTCTTCATGACGTCGGGTCGGTGATTGCGGATCGCGCCCGACGACAGCTCCACGCCGTTGCAGACGATATCATACTGGTAGGCCTTCATGCCGAGGACGTCCTGCGTATCGGAGGCCTCCAAAGCCAGGAACGCGTCGTGCTCGAATTGCGGCATCGAGAATGGGTTGTGCGAGAAGTCGATCTTCTTGTCGTCGTCGTTCCACTCGTACATCGGGAAGTCGACGATCCAGCAGAACTCGAAGGTGCCCGACGTCGTGACGCCGAGCTCATTGCCGATGCGCAGCCGCGCGAGACCGGCGAGCTTCGCCGCCTTATCGGGCATGTCGCAGGCGAAGAATACGGCGTCGCCGCCCTTCAGTCCGACCTTGGCAGCGATCGCTTGCTGCACGTCGGGGGGCAGAAACTTTGCGATCGGACCTTTTCCGACGAGCTCTGCGCCGTCGCCTTCAAAAATGACGTAGCCGAGACCCGGCGCGCCTTCGCCGCGCGCCCAATCGTTGAGCTTGTCGAAAAAGGAGCGCGGTTGCGCACCGGCGGCGGGAGCCGGGATCGCGCGCACGACGCCGCCGCGCTTGATCACGTTCTTGAAGGCGTTGAACGTGACCGCCTCGCGCGAAAACTCTTCCGTGACGTCGACGATCAGGATCGGGTTGCGCAGGTCCGGCTTGTCCGATCCGTATTTGAGCATCGCGTTGGCGAAAGTGATCGTCGGGAAGCGCTGGGTGACCGGCTTGCCGCCGCCGAACTCTTCGAAGACGCCGCGCAGCACCGGTTCGACGGCCGCGAAGACGTCTTCCTGCGTGACGAAGCTCATCTCGACATCGAGCTGGTAGAACTCGCCGGGCGATCGGTCGGCGCGCGCGTCCTCGTCGCGGAAGCACGGCGCGATCTGGAAATAGCGGTCGAAGCCGGCGACCATGATCAGCTGCTTGAACTGCTGCGGTGCCTGCGGGAGCGCGTAAAACTTGCCGGGATGGATGCGCGAAGGCACGAGATAGTCGCGCGCGCCTTCCGGACTCGAGGCCGTGAGGATCGGGGTCTGGAACTCGAAGAAGCCCTGCGCTTTCATCCGCGCCCGGATCGAATCGATCACTCGGCCGCGCAGCATGATGTTGGCGTGCAGCTTGTCGCGGCGCAGGTCGAGGAAGCGATATTTGAGCCGGATGTCTTCGGGATAGGGCTGGTCGCTCGCCACCGGCAGCGGCAGTTCGGCCGCTGGTCCCAGCACCTCGATGCCGGTCACATAGATCTCGATCCTACCCGTGGCCATGTCGGCGTTTTCGGTCCCGGGGGGGCGCAGGCGCACCTTACCGTCCACACGCACGACCCATTCCGATCGCAGCTTCTCGGCCTGGGCGAAGGCCGCCGAATCGGGATCGACGACACATTGCGTGATCCCGTAATGGTCGCGCAGATCGACGAAGAGTACCCCCCCATGATCGCGGATCCGGTGACACCAGCCCGACAGGCGCGTGTCCGATCCCGCGTCGGCCTCACGCAGGGCGCCACAGGTATGCGAACGGTAGCGATGCATCAGTGACGAAATCTCGGATCGGAGGTCGCGCCGCATCGGGCGAAAGCGGGCGGAGAACCGCATGCGAGGTGGTTCGTGTCAAGGGAAAGCGCTTGCAGCACCACAGCACGCTGACGCACACTTACGGTCTTTCCTGCGACCTTCGAACGGCTGCTGCGCCGAGAAAGCCTAGATGCAACTGATCGCGAAAACGCAGGATCTGGTCGACCTTTGCCGCCGTCTCGCTTCCCACCCCTTCATCACCGTCGATACCGAGTTCCTGCGCGAAACCACGTTCTGGCCGAAGCTCTGTGTGGTGCAGCTCGCCTCTGAAGACGAGGCGGCCGCCGTCGATGCCTTGGCCGACGACATCGACCTTCAGCCGCTCTTCGCGTTGATGGCCGACCCGCGCGTGATCAAGGTTTTCCATGCGGCGCGACAGGACGTCGAGATTTTCTGGAATCTCGCCAAGCTGGTGCCGATGCCGCTTTTCGACACGCAGGTCGCGGCGATGGTCTGCGGTTTCGGCGATCAGATCTCCTATTCGGACCTCGTCCAAACCGTCACGAAAGTGCAGCTCGACAAGTCTTCTCGGTTCACGGACTGGTCGCGGCGCCCGCTCAGCGACGCGCAAATCGCCTATGCCATTGCCGACGTCACCCATCTGCGCGACGTCTACGATTTCCTGCTTGCCAAGCTTGAAAGGTCCGGTCGCGTCGGTTGGCTGACCGACGAGATGAGTACGCTGACGGCAGCCTCGACCTACGAGCAGCATCCGGATCGGGCCTGGGAGCGCTTCCGCAATCGCGCCCGCAAAACGCGCGACCTCGCCGTCCTGATGGAGCTCGCCGCTTGGCGCGAAACCGAGGCGCAGGGGCGCGACGTCCCACGCTCGCGCGTGCTCAAGGACGATGTCATGATTGAGATCGCCCTCGCCGCTCCGCGCGCCGCCGAGGCGCTCGGCGAGTTGCGTGCCTTCCCTAGAGGCATGGAACGCTCGAAAGCCGGCGGCGAGATCCTCGCGGCTATCGAGCGAGGGCTGGCACGCGATCCGAAAACGATTCCGAGGATCGATCGTGACCGGCGCCAAGCCGGTGGCGGTGCCACTGTCGAACTCCTCAAGGTCCTGTTGCGTCAGGTCAGCGAGAGCCATGGCGTCGCCGCCAAGATGATCGCCACCGTGGACGACCTCGAAGCGATCGCGCTGGACGACCAGGCCAACGTCGGCGCCCTTACCGGCTGGCGCCGCGAGTTGTTCGGCGCCAAGGCGCTCGAGCTGAAGTACGGACGATTAGCCTTGACCGTGGAGCGCGGGAAAGTCGTCACCCTCGAATGGCAGGACGAGGCGGAGCTGCCCAACGGCGGTGCAGACGCGCCTTAGGCGACGGCGACTGTCGGATCGCGACCAAGCAACTTGCCGAGCGATTTCAGCCGGCTCCAAAGACGCTCGGTTTCGAGCGCGGCGAGATGTGGTGGTAGATTCAGGACGACTTTGCTCCTGGTGACAGTCATCGGCGCAACCGGCATGACGCCGGGCATGCCTGCTGCGAGCACCGAAGCAACGCGGAAGCAGGCACCGATGATCTGGGCGCGCTGGATCATCGCTGCCGACATCATGGCGCGGAACTGCGAAAGAACCTTGTCGTCGAGAGCGACGTAGCGGAGCGTGGCGACAAACGACAGGAAGGATCGCTCGGCATGGTCGACCCCCGGCAGGATCGCGCTTGACACGAGGTTGAAGCTTTGCACGCCGCGATAGTCCGGATGGGCTCGCCAGTTCACTTCGGACAGATAGCAGGCGGCATCGCGCAACCGGCGCTCGCGAATGGTCTCGTTGGCGCCGAGAGAGGCAAGGAAGGCGGACATCCAGGTGATGAGTTCGCCTGCATGATCGGGCGAGCGCGCCAGCAGGCGGTTCAGTTTCTTTGTCGCGCTGATCAGCGGATCGTCGGAGCGCTGCGTCGAGTCCAGCGCTTCGTAGAGTAATCCTTCGCGGACGCCATAGGTCGAGAGGATGATTTCGCTTGGTTTGGCGCGGCGGATGAGTTCGTCGAGAACGATGGCACCGTAGGCGAGCAACGGGCGCCGCGCCGAGTTGACGGACTCGATGGCGAGAAAGCTGCTCGCATCGGACCGCTCGACGAGGTCGGCGAGCTCGGCAGCCTCGCGCGCCGGGATCCTGTAGCCATGCATGACCATGAGCGGATATTCGCGCTGCCCCATGTGAAGCTTGGCGAGAGAGCGCCATGATCCGCCGACGGCAAAGAAAGCACGCCCTTGCAGGGCGTCGAGCGCCTCGCATCTTGCAAGAGCGTCGCGAACAATCCGGACGGCGACCTTCGGCGACTGCTGCGAGGCGTCCATTAGGGCCAAGCCGCCGAGCGGCAGGCTCACACCCTCGCCGACCTGACCTTTTTCGATATCAATGATCTCGAGCGAGCCGCCGCCGAGGTCGCCGACGACGCCGTCTGCCTGAAACACGCCCGAGACCACACCGTAAGCGGATAGTTTCGCTTCCCGCGGTCCCGAAAGGATCGCGACATCCAAACCTCCCAGCGCTTCGCGCGCCGATGCGATGAAGTCCGGTCCGTTCGTCGCGTCGCGCGAAGCCGCTGTGGCGATGACGCGAACGTCCTCGATCCCCATGATGCGCGTCAGCACGCGGAAGCGCCGCAAGGCAACGAGAGCTTTCTCGACGGCTCCCTTCGACAGCTTGCCGGTGGTGACGACACCGTTGCCAAGACCGCAGAGCGACTTTTCGTTGAAGGTGGGAACAGGCGCGCGATCGAGCTGATCGAAAGCAACGAGGCGAACGGAGTTCGAGCCGATGTCGATGATCGCGACCGGGCGATTCGAGGCGTCGGTCGGCGGCGATGTCGGACTCAACGGTTCTCCAAGCGCTTGAACAGCGTGCGCGGACTCGATTCCTTCAGGCTTTTGCCGCGCCCGCTCAGGCTCGGATTGGTCATGAAATAGGAATGAGCGTTGAAGGGCTCTTCCGTCGCCGGCGGGACGACGCGCATCGACGAGCCGTCCGGCGAGACGCGATAGGACTGCTGATTGTCGAGCAGGTTCGCGACCATAATCTGATCGAGCACCTGCTCGTGCACCGTCGGGTTCAGCACCGGCAGCATGATCTCGACGCGGCGATCGAGGTTGCGCGGCATGAGATCGGCAGAGGATATGTACACCAGCGACTTGGGATGCGGCAGGGCGTGACCATTGCCGAAGCAATAGATGCGGGCATGTTCGAGAAAACGCCCGATGATCGACTTGACCCGAATGTTATCTGACAGCCCCGGCACGCCGGGCCGAAGACAACAGATTCCGCGCACCACGCAGTCGATCTGCACGCCGGCCTGACTCGCCCTGTACAGCGCATCAATGATGCCGGAATCGACCAGCGAATTGCATTTGAGCCAGACCGACGCCTTCTTCCCGGCCTTGGCGAAGGCGATCTCGGCTTCGAGGTTCTTAAGAAAGCGTTTGCGCAGCGAGACCGGCGAGATGGCGAGGCGCTCGAGACCATCGGGCGTCGCCGTGCCGGTGATGAAGTTGAAGACGCGCGAAACGTCTCGACCGATCGCTGGATCGGCGGTGAAGAAGGAGATGTCCGTGTAAATCTTGGCCGTGTTAGGGTGATAGTTGCCGGTCCCGATGTGGCAATAGGTGATCAGGGCGCTCCCCTCGCGCCGCACCACCATGGACAGCTTGCCGTGGGTTTTCAGCTCGATGAAGCCGAACACCACCTGCGCGCCCGCGCGCTCGAGATCGCGCGCCCACCTGATGTTGGCTTCTTCGTCGAAGCGCGCCTTCAGCTCGATAAGAGCGGTGACCGACTTCCCGGCTTCGGCCGCCTCGACCAGCGCGCGAACGATGGGGCTGTCTGACGAGGTACGATAGAGCGTCTGCTTGATGGCGATGACGGAAGGGTCGCGCGCGGCTTGGTTGAGGTACTGCACCACGACGTCGAAGGACTCATAGGGATGGTGAACGACCAGGTCCTTCTGCCGGATCGCCAGGAAGCAGTTTCCGCCGTTATCACGGACCCGTTCGGGATAGCGAGGATTGTAAGGTTTAAATTTCAACTCCGGCCGATCGAGACCGACGATCTCGCTGAGTTCGTTCAACGCAAGCATACCATCGAGGACGAAAGTCTCGTCCTGCACCACGCCGATCTCGTCCGCGATGAAAGTGCGGAGTTCCACCGGCATCAAGCTGTCGTATTCGACCCGGATGACCGATCCACGGCGTCGCCGTTTCAGGGCCGACTCGAAGAGCAGCACGAGATCTTCGGCCTCTTCCTCGATTTCGAGGTCGGAATCGCGGATCACGCGGAACGCGCCGGACCCCTTGAGCAGGTAGCCTGGAAATAGCGATTGCGTGAACATGCCCACGAGAGTCTCGAGGGAGACGAAGCGCGTCGGGCCGCCTTCGGCCCTGGGGAGATGGATGAATCGCTCGCTCTTGGCAGGCAGGCGGATCAGCGCTTTGAGCATCTTGCGATCGTCGGGGCGCACCAGTTCGAGCGCTATGGAAAAGCCGAAGTTGGGAATGAACGGAAAAGGATGAGCGGGGTCGATGGCGAGCGGGGTCAGGACGGGGAAAATGTGATTGTGGAAATGATGGTCGAGCCAAGCCAGATCCTCGGTCTCGAGATCCGGCGGGTCGACCAGAACGATCCCGATCTTCGTCAGCTCCCCCCGCAACTCTCGCCAGCGACGCTGCTGCTCCGCGGCGAGGTGTGTGACACCCTCGACGATTTTGGCGAGTTGTTCGGTCGGCGTCAGACCGTCTTCCGAAGCCGTCGTCAGGCCCTGCCGCACCTGCCCTCTCAGGCCGGCGACGCGGACCATGAAGAACTCGTCGAGGTTGTTCGCCGAGATCGACAGAAAGCGCAGCTGCTCGAGCAAAGGGTGGTTGCGGTTGGACGCCTCCTGCAGAACGCGACGATTGAACTCCAGCCACGAAAGCTCTCGATTGATAAAGCGTTGCGGCGATCGCGCGAGCGCGCCAGGCGTCGTTGGCAGATCGCCAAGGTTGGTCATCAAATTAATGCCAGCCGCCGTCGAGGAATCGTCGATGCGCCGAGCGATGTCCCGTTCCGCCAGCGCGCTGTCGATCATACGCTTGAGCTCCGCAAGTCCGCCTTCATCCGTCCGCCATCATGAGGAGGACAAGCCGATAGTCGCGTTCAATGCCGGCATCAAGGGTCGACGAGGCCCGCCTGTCTACCATTCTTCTGCCTAACGGAGGATGATCGCGAACGTTGCTCGGCGCTTGCTCGCTTGTTGCGCCCGAGGCATCCTACCGCCTTCAAACGTCAGGTTTGACGTTATCTCTTTTCAGTTCGGGAGGCACGGATGACCGTTGCGCGTATCCTTGCGCAGAAGGGGCGGAGTGTCACCTCCGTTCAACCTCACCAAACACTGCTCGATGTGGTCGATGTTCTGGCGGCAAAACACATCGGCGCGGTCGTGGTCGCCGACATAGAAGGTAAGATGCATGGCATCGTGTCCGAGCGCGACGTCGTTCGTGCGCTCGCCAAGCATGGCTGCGATGCCCTTGATGACGCCGTCTCGAATTTCATGACGAGGGATGTCGTGACCACGACGGAGAGCGAAGGTGTGATCTCTGCCGTGCAAACGATGTCCAAAGGGCGGTTCCGACATATGCCCGTTGTGGCCGACGGCAGGCTTGTCGGGATGATTTCGACCGGCGATGCCATCAAATACCGCCTCGAGCAAATGGAACAGGAACAGTCAGCATTGAGGGAGTACATCGCTTCGGCCTAGGCGGGGACGGCTATTCGGGCCGCGACGCGAGTGCACCCCCGACACTCACGGGCGTTCAACGAGGCAAGCCGCCTCGTCGCCGGGGCCCCCGGGCTGAACCGCCCGATAAAAGCAGGAGCGGCGCCCGGTGTGGCACGCCCCGCCATCGCCGCCGGGCACCACCCGCATTAGCAGGGCGTCCTGGTCGCAATCCGTTCGGATCTCGACAACGGTCTGCGTCTGGCCTGACGTATCCCCTTTGCGCCAGAGCGCGTTGCGCGAGCGCGACCAGTAATGTGCCACGCCGGTCGCAAGGGTCAGGTCCAGCGCGGTCTGGTTCATGTGCGCCAGCATGAGAACCGCGCCATCGCGGTCGTCGACCGTCACACATGTGATCAATCCCTCGCTATCGAAGCGAGGGCGGAAAGATGTGCCTTCCTCCAGTTCGGACTTCGCCGACCCGTTCGTCATGGAGCGGCCAAGCCCTAGGCACCATGCCGAACAAGCGAAATGAAGCGCACCTGCTCGGCGGCGTCATCCTTGAAGCAGCCGGCGAACTGCGTAGTCACGGTCGAAACGCCTTGTTTCCGGATGCCGCGGAGCGACATGCACATGTGTTCGGCCTCAATCATCACCGCACACCCGCGAGGGCGAAGGTTAAGGTCGAGCGCGCGGAGGACCTGTGCCGTCATCGCCTCCTGTGTCTGCAGGCGCTTCGCATAGATTTCGACGAGTCGTGCCAGCTTCGACAGGCCGACGACACCCTCCTCGCTCGGATAGTACGCAACATGCGCGCGTCCGGTGAAGGGCACCATGTGGTGCTCGCAATGCGAGGCGAACGGAATGTCGCGAAGAACCACGATGTCGTCATAGCCATGCACGTCCTCGAAGACGCGGGTCAGCACCTCAGCCGGATCCTGCTTGTACCCGGCATAGAACTCGTCGAACGCTGCGATGACCCGGCGCGGTGTTTCAATCAGCCCCTCGCGGACGGGATCCTCGCCGATATAGGCGAGCAGCGTTTTAACGGCCGCTTCGGCTTCATCGCGGTTGGGGCGCTTGCTTAAGGGAGAAGCGGTTTCCAGCGCAGGCCGGTCGCGCAAGGTCTTAACCACATCGTCCATGTGGCGCCTCCAGGAGTGAATGAAACAATGTGACGAGCCATTCCTCTCGAAACAGTCCGGCGACTACGGCGACGGACTCCTCGTCCGCCACGGCGCGCACTCCTATATAGGAAGGCTCCCACGCCGTCATCGATAGGATCGATCCAAAGTTGCTATGCTGAACGACATTTATAACGCGCAGATCCTCGAGCTCGCCGGCAACATCCTGCGGTTGGGGCGCCTTCAGAACCCGAGCGCAACGTCGCGGCAGCACTCGAAACTGTGCGGGTCGACGGTCATCGTCGATCTGGTTATGGCGAATGGCAAAGTCAGCGACTACGCACAGGACGTCAAAGCCTGCGCACTCGGGCAGGCATCAGCGGCGATCGTCGCCAAACACGTGATCGGAGCGACGGCGGAAGAGCTGCGGAGCGTCCGCGACGATATGCGCGCCATGCTCAAGACCGGCGGCGCTCCGCCAACGGGCGCGTGGGCCGAGGCGGGCATCCTCGAACCCGTTCGGGACTACAAAGCGCGCCATGCCTCGACCTTGCTCGCTTTCGAAGCCGCGGCTGCGGCCGCCAGCGACATCGAGGCGAGGACGCTCTAACGCTGCAGCGCGTTGAACGCCCCCGGGCGTGGCTTGGCGAGCAAAGATGTCCAGGAGTGTGGCATCTCGGTGATAGGTGAATCGGCAAAGTTTGGACACAATGCGATCAGCTGCACATACGGCGGCGGGGGAGCCGAGCGTGATCAAAAAAGTCCTTATGGCCTCGACCAGTGTAGTCCTTGTGACCACGGGCGCGATGGCCGCCGACCTACCGAGCCGCCGCGCGCCGCCGGTGTTCGTCGCTCCCGTTGGTCTTCCCTATAGCTGGACTGGCCTTGATTTCGGTTTGACGACCAGCGTCGCGTTTCCGCGCGGTCAAAGCGTCGTCAGCACACCCTTCGGGGGAGCCGCCGCGACGGTCTCGCCCATTTCGCTGAACAAGGGCGGGCTGAACGACATCGGCGGCCAGTTCGGTGGCAACTACCAGTTTACGGGCACAGGTATCGTGATCGGCGCGATGGCCGAGGTCGACTACTTCAACCTGCACGCCTACGAGGACATCTTCGTCGGACCGGGCACCAAGGTGAACTTCCAGGAGCGCTTGTCCTACCTCGGCACGGCGAACGGACGCCTCGGCTATGCTTTCGACCGCGTGCTGGTCTATGCGACCGGTGGTCTGGCCTTCGGCGACGTGCACACAGCCGCCACCATCCCCGGATATTTCGGGACAGCGAGCACGCTGCGAGCCGGCTATGACGTGGGTGGCGGCGTGGAGTACGCCATTCCCTCGAACAGCTTCCTCAACAATCTTTCGGTCGAGCGTCTGCTCGGTCTCGACAAGAAGCTCGGCATCAACTTGGGCGACGGCACGATCCACGCGGAATATATCCACTACGATCTGCGAACGCAGACCGCGACGATCAACGCCACGCCGACCGGCGGACCGGGTGGCTACAACTCGCGTTTCCGTGTTGAGGGCGACCTCATCCGCGTTGGCCTTGGCTACAAGATTGGTAGCACTGCGGCGACTCCCGTCGTCGCCCGATACTGATCACTGTTCCTGAGCGATCGCGAAGCCCGGCCTTGTGCCGGGCTTTTTTGGACGAATACCGCTAGGCTTCCAAAGCTGACGTCCCTGTCCGGTCCAGTCGCCCCGAAACGCGGCTTTCGAGGTTTCCGCGCACGCACCTATATTGGATCTAAGAGCCTCTCGGCCGCTCTGGCGGCGGGCTCGAAGCCACTTGAGGCATAGCGTGAACGCGGTCTCCTCGGCGACGCGTCGGGTCGCCCACCTGTCGATACGGTTCTATCAACTGACGGCGTCGGCATTCATCGGCCGGCAGTGCCGGCATCTGCCGACTTGTTCGAGCTACGCCGACGAGGCCATCGAGCGCCACGGTCTGTGGTTCGGCGGCTGGATGGGCACCGCGCGCCTGTGCCGGTGCCATCCCTTCGGAACGGAGGGTTTCGATCCCGTTCCACGCGTACTCGCGCCGGACCGACGATGGTTCGCACCATGGCGGACCGCCTATTGGCGCCGGTGTCACGTTCCGGAAACTGCCGGCGACGGTGAAGAGGAGCTGAACGTGTCCTTCCAGCGGCGTTCAGTTCGGTCCCGATAGGGTCTTTCCACGCTCAAGAGAGCGCCTCGAACCAGGAAAGACCCGTCATGTTTTCCCGCAAACTCCTCGTCGCCGCGCTCGGCCTCGCCCTCGCCGGCACCGTCGCCGACGCCTCGGCCACCACCGCGACAGGCACTGTCGTCAACAAAGCCGCTGCCGCCCAGACAACGACAGCGACGCCGAAGGTGGCTCTTGGCCACAAGCACCTCCGCAAGATGTCCGCCAGGCAGCCTCGGCTCCACGTTTCGCATCGCGCGGTCAAGCAAATGAGGATCGCCAAGGCCCCTGTCGGCCACACCACCAAGCGCGTCGCCGTGTCTCACAACTTAAAGCGCAACGCTGCCAAGCACGCCTAACTCTTCTCTGCGGACGGCGCGCGATATCGGGCGCCGTCCTTTCGCATCGGTTGAGGCTTGTTCAGGAGAGAGACCGAGTCGATCGTCGGGAGACGCGTTGTGCCGCGCTCGACATCCGCGCCGCCACGTTCCACATAGGCCCTGGCTCAACCCTTTCCGATATTGTGACAGACCTGAAACGCGCCGTCGCCGAACTCAAGAAGGGCGGCTCCCTCACCCTCTCGTCCGTGCCCGAGGGCTTCGACGCGTTCTGCGTCGCGACCCTCACACATGCGCTTGCCCGCGATGCGGAGAAGCGAGCCGTGGTGTTCGTCCATATCGCGCGCGACGAGACCCGCGCGCGCGCGTTCAACGAAGCGCTCGCCTTCGCGGCGGCGGACATCGAGATCGTCGACCTGCCCTCCTGGGACTGCCAGCCTTACGACCGCGTTTCGCCCAACGCCTCGATCGAGGCGCGTCGCATGACAGCCTTGGCACGGCTCGCGCGCTCGCGCTCGTCGGAAGAGCGACCGCGCATTCTTTCGACCACGATCGCCGCCATGCTGCAGAAGGTGCCGCCCCTCGCCCGCGTCGCAAAGGATACGTTCTCCGCCGCACCGGGCAATGCCATCGACCTCGACAACCTCGTTCAATGGCTGGAGATCAACGGCTTCACCCGCAACTCGACGGTGCGTGACACCGGCGAATATGCCGTGCGCGGCGGTATCGTCGACCTGTTCGCGCCGTCGCTCGCCGAGCCGATCCGGCTCGACTTTTTTGGCGATACGCTGGAATCCATTCGCACGTTCGATCCGGAGACGCAGCGCACGTCGGGCCAGCTCAAGGCGCTCGACCTTGTGCCGATGAGTGAAGTTCAGTTGACGAGCGAGGCCATCAAGCGATTTCGCGGCGCCTACACCGCCGAGTTCGGCGGTCAGACGCGGGGTGACACTCTATACGAGGCCGTCAGCGAAGGGCGCCGTGCTCCGGGCCTGGAACACTGGCTGCCGCTCTTCTACCACACGCTCGACCCGCTCTTCGCCTATACTGGCGGGGCACCGCTGATTCTCGACGGCTCGATCCGCGAGGCCGCAGCGGAACGTCTGAAGCAGATCGAGGACTATTACGATGCGAGACGGAGCGCTTACGAAGCTGCGCCCGCGACCTCAAACTATAAACCGCTCGCCCCGGCCGCGCTTTACCTCGACGAAAAGGGCTGGCTGAAGCGGCTCGCCGAGATGTCGGTCGTGCAGATCACGCCGCATGCCCAGCCGGAAGGACGCGGGCTCGTCGTAGACGTCGGCGGACGCGCCGGCCGTAGCTTCGCGCCGGAACGTGCCGACGAGAGCAAGAACGTCTTCGAGGCGGCGGCCGAGCACGTTCGCACCCTGCAAGCGCAGAGCAAGCATGTCGTCATCGCAGCCTGGTCGGATGGATCACGCGAAAGGCTCGCCGGCGTTCTCGCCGATCACGGGCTCCCCGCAACAGTCACCGTCGCCACGCTGACCCACGCGATGCATCACAAGGGTCGAAAGGCGGCGCTTGCCGTGTTCGGTCTCGAGCAAGGCTTCGAGGCCGGCGACATCGCCGTGATTTCCGAGCAGGACATTCTCGGCGATCGACTCGTCCGCAAGCGCAAGAACCCGAAGCGCGCACAGAACTTCCTCACCGAGATCGGGTCGATTTCCGCCGGCGACATCGTGGTCCATGCCGACCACGGCATCGCCCGGTTCAGTGGCCTTGCACCTATCGAGGCCGCCGGCGTGCGTCATGACTGCTTGGAGCTGCACTATGCCGAAGGCGTGAAGCTCTACCTGCCGGTCGAGAACCTCGAACTCCTGTCGCGCTATGGGTCGGAAGATACCGAGGTCCAGCTCGACCGGCTCGGCGGGGGTGCCTGGCAAAAACGCAAGGCGCGCATGCGCAAGCGCGTGCTGGAGATGGCGGCCGGCTTGATCAAGATCGCCGCCGCCCGCGCCACCAAACCCGCGCCGAAGCTGGTGCCCCCTGATGGGCTCTATGCCGAATTCTGCGCAGGGTTTCCGTACGACGAGACGGAGGACCAGAGCGGCGCCATCGAATCGACGCTGGACGACTTGGCTTCGGGGCACCCGATGGACCGACTGATCTGCGGCGATGTCGGCTTCGGCAAAACCGAGGTCGCGATGCGCGCCGCCTTCGCTTGCGCCATCAATGGCAAGCAGGTGGCGGTTGTCGTCCCGACCACCCTGCTCGCTCGCCAGCACCACAAGAACTTCGTCGAGCGCTTCGCCCACTTGCCGATCAAAGTGGCCCAGCTCTCGCGTATGGTCGGCGCCGGCGACCTCAAGGCCAACAAGAGTGGCCTCGCCACGGGCGACATCGACATCGTCGTCGGCACCCATGCCGTGCTCGGCAAGGGTGTCGATTTCCGGGACCTCGGGCTCGTAATCGTCGATGAGGAGCAGCATTTCGGCGTCAAACACAAGGAGCGCTTGAAGGACCTGCGCGCCGAAATTCACGTGCTCACACTCTCCGCGACGCCGATCCCTCGCACGCTGCAACTCGCCATGACGGGGGTACGCGATCTCAGCATCATCGCGACGCCGCCGGTTGACCGTCTCGCCGTGCGCACCTTCGTGTCGCCCTTCGACGAACTGCTGGTCCGCGAGGCACTCTTGCGCGAGAGATATCGCGGCGGCCAGAGCTTCTATGTGTGCCCGCGCATCGAGCACCTCGATGAGGCGCAGGCCTTCCTGCGCCAAGCCGTTCCAGAGGCCAAGGTGGTGGTCGCGCACGGGCAGATGCCGCCGACCGAACTCGAAGACAAGATGTCGGCTTTCTATGACGGCAAATATGACATCCTGCTGTCGACCTCGATCGTCGAGTCCGGCCTCGACATCCCGCGCGCCAACACGTTGATTGTGCACCGCGCCGACATGTTCGGCTTGGCGCAGCTCTACCAATTACGGGGTCGCGTCGGCCGCTCGAAGACCCGTGCCTATGCGCTCCTTACCCTCCCGGCGAAGAAGACCGTGACAGCGCAAGCGGAGAAGCGGCTGAAAGTCCTGGACTCGCTCGACACGCTCGGCGCCGGTTTCCAGCTCGCCAGCCACGACCTCGACATCCGCGGCGCAGGCAACCTGCTCGGCGACGAACAGTCCGGCCACATTAAGGAGGTCGGCTACGAGCTCTACCAGGAGATGCTGCAGGAGGCGATCGAGGCTTTCAAGCTCGGGATCGCCGACGAGCCGGCGGAAGAGGCTTGGTCACCGCAGATCCAGACAGGCACGCCGGTAACGATCCCCGAAATCTACATCGACGACGCGCAACTTCGCGTGCAGCTTTATCGGCGCATGGCAACCCTCGAGGGCGACGACGAAATCGAGGGTTTCGCAGCGGAGCTGATCGACCGGTTCGGCCCGATGCCTGAGGAAGTCGAGCTCCTGATGAAACTCACCTCGATCAAAGCTCTGTGCCGACGCGCCCATATCGAGAAAGTCGATGCCGGGCCGAGGGGTGTCATCATCGCCTTCCGCGACAATGCCTTCGCCAACCCGCAGGGGCTCGTCCGTTTCGTCGCCGAGCAGGGCGCGGATGCCAAGGTGCGGCCGGACATGAAGCTGGTGTTCACCCGCGATTTCGCCGATGCCAAGAAGCGCCTTGAGGGCACGCGCACGATCCTTCGCACGCTTGCTGCGATCGCATTGAAGAAGGCGGCCTGAGCCGCGGTGCTATAGCAACGGTATCACGTCAATATCGGCGGTTGCGGTAGCGATCAGCCGCGCGACACCAAGGCGGCCGGTGGAGCCTCAGAACGCGATGCCATGCGCCGGCTTTTCGATGACGCAAGCTGGGTCGACGGAGCGAACGTCGAGCGATTCGACCTGAGCTGACGGAGGCCCTCGGCGAAGTCGCGAGATCATGTCGCCCAGCGCTTCTCCCGGTCCCTGCAGGGCCGCCTCGACGGAACCGTCCTCCCGGTTGACGACCCAACCAGCTAGTCCGAGCTGTTGCGCCTCCGCCTTAGCGAAGGCGCGGAAACCGACTCCTTGGACCTTGCCTGCAACGCGCACGAGGACGACGCGCTCGTTCCCACTCATGTCGCCAGCTCTACTCCGCCGGCTCGGGTGCTTCCGTGCCAGTGAACACGACATGGCGCACCTCTGGACCGAAGAAGGCGAAGACGGCTACCGCGACGGCGACGATCCCGATCACGAGCGCCAACCCGAAGGAGTAATCGCCACCCCTCGCCTCCGCGAGGTAGCTCTGGATCTGACTGTTCGAGGCCGCGATCAGGTTTCCGATCTGGTAAGCAAACCCGGGGAAGCTGCCGCGCACCTCGTCGGGCGACAGCTCGTTCAGGTAGGCCGGGACGATCCCCCAGGCTCCCTGGACCGCGAACTGGAGGCAGAACGCCGCGGTCGCGAGCCCGACCGGAGTCACCCCATAGGCCCAGAACGGCACGGCGGGAAGTGCGCAAAGGGCGGCGAGAGCGATCGTGCGCCCGCGCCCGAAGCGTTGCGACAGCATCCCGAAAAAGATGCCACCGAGGATCGCGCCGATGTTGAAAACGACCGTGATGATGAAGACGGTGTGGACGTCGAACTTCATCTGTTTCTGCAAGAAGGTCGGGTAGAGGTCCTGCGAGCCGTGGCTGAAGAAATTGAAGCAGGTCATCATGCCAATGGCGAAGAGGAAGCGGCCGGCGTTGGCGCGCAACACGTCGCTGAGCGAGGCCTGGACGGCCTGTTTGCTCTTCGCAACGAACACGGGCGACTCATCGACGTGGCTGCGGATGTAGAGGACGAGAAGCGCCGGAATCGCGCCGACCATGAACATGCCGCGCCAGCCGATATGGCTGTAAAGCAGGCCATAAACGATCGAGGCAAGCAGGTAGCCGCTGGGATAGCCGGCCTGCAGGAAGCCGGAGACGATGCCGCGCGTCTTCGGCGGGATCGTCTCCATGGTGAGCGATGCGCCCACGCCCCATTCGCCGCCCATGGCGACGCCAAACAAGAGTCGCAGGACGAAGAAGATACCCAAACTAGGGGCGAAACCGGTGGCGAACTCGAGGATCGAGAACATCAGCACGTCGACCATCAATGTCGGGCGTCGTCCATATTTGTCGGCGGCGCGTCCGAAGAGGAGCGCGCCGACCGGACGGATCGCGAGGGTGAGGAACACCGCCCAAGCGACGGTCGGGATGGTGGTGTGGAACTCGCCTGCCACGTCCTTCAGGACGAAGACGAGGATGAAAAAGTCGAACGCATCGAGCGTCCACCCGAGATAGCTCGCCATGATGGCGCTGCGTTGTTTAGATGTCAGCTGGCGAAGTTCGTCGAACATCCTGCGCTCCGGGATTTGGCGAAACCCTGTCGTGTTTCGAATGCGCGGTAAAGCTCCCCTTTATGCAATCGGAACATTGTCAATCAGACGTGTTCGGCCGAGCCGGACCCCGGCAAGAATGCGACGTTCATGGAAGCGTAGCTCCGTGAGAGGCTCAAGGGTCTCGCTCTCGCGAGCTTCGACGTAATCGAGCTCGAAGCCGGCGGCAACGAGGACCCTTCGAGCCGCCTCGAGGCTTGGCTCGACCTTTTCGCCCTCGCGGACGGCTCGCGCACAGGTGGAGAGGGCGCGATAAAGGATCGGCGCGCGTGCCCGCTCGTTCTTACTGAGGTAGACGTTGCGGGACGACATCGCCAAGCCGTCGTCCTCGCGATGGGTTGGGACGCCGACGATGCTGACCGGCATGTCGAGATCGCGCACCATCCGCGCGATGACGCGCAACTGCTGGAAATCCTTCTCGCCAAAGTAGGCGAGATCCGGCTGTGCTTGCTGGAGCAGCTTGCTCACGATCGTGGCGACCCCCGCGAAGTGCGTAGGTCGGATGCGATCCTCCAAGCCGGCCAGCGCCGGCCCTCCGACGCTGACCGTCGTCGCGAACCCGTGCGGATACATGGTGGCGACCTTCGGCGCGAACACGAGGTCGGCCCTGGCTGCATCGGCCTTCGCGACATCGGCCCCAAGACTTCGGGGATAGCCGCCGAAGTCCTCACCCGGTGCGAACTGGGTCGGATTGACGAAGACCGAGACGATCGTCCGGCTGCCGCTGCGACACGCCGCCTCGATCAGGGTTACATGACCGGCGTGAAGCGCGCCCATCGTTGGAACCAGGGCGATGCGGTCTCGCTGCGCCCGCCAAGCGGACACTGTCGAGCGAAGCTCTCGCAGATCGCGACACAGCGGGATAGTCACGACACGGGCGGTCTGATGTGAACGGACGATTGCTGCCGCGAGCCTCGCGGCAACAAGGCCACCAGGCTCGCGACATAGGCCGACGGCAGTTCCGCCGCGCGCGCCGCGGCGACGACGCCCTCCAGATATCCGGCAGGTGGCGAGCCGCCTTCGGTCTCGTCGGTGCCGAGATAGATCAGCGCCTGCTTCGCTTCGCCGAGGGCGAGCAGCACGGGCTGCACGGCTTTCGTATAGAGGCCATGAGCAACGTCCTCATAGCGGTCGAGCGGCGGAATGTCCGACAGCGCGAGACCGAACAGAAGTCCATGCACCGTCAGCTTGGGGTCGCGGCGCACCGAAGCGTAGCCGGTCCGGCCCATCAGCACGAAACGGTGGCGCGCCAGCCGCGCCGGGCCAACGAGGCGCGCCTTGGGACAGCGCGCATGCATGGCAACGACGTCCATGTTCGATCCGTAGGCGAAATAGAGCGGCACGGCCGATCAGGCGAAAGTCATGATCGGCGCGTCCACGGCCAACGACTCGCCTTCCTTCGCCTCGATGGATTTCACCGTGGCATCGCGCTCGGCGCGCAGCACATTTTCCATCTTCATCGCCTCCACAAGGCAAAGCGGCTGGCCGACCTTGACCACCTGCCCCTCTTTGACGTGGATCGCTTTGATGAGACCCGGCATCGGGCAAAGCAGCATCTTGCTGTCGTCGGCCTCCTCCCGCTCCAGCATTAGGGCGGCGAGATCGGCCTGGCGGCGAGAAAAGACGCGTACGTCGGCGGCGAATCCGCCGTGTGAAAGAGCGTAGCCGTTGAGCAATACTCGCGCGGCGAAGGCGATCGACCGTCCATCGACCACTCCCGCCCAGATCTTCTCGCCGGGGGTCCATCGACTGATGACGCGAAGCGGCTGCTGGCCATCGGCTTCGAACGTCACCGCGAGATCGTCGCCGACACTCACGTCGACGTCGTGCCGCTCCCGCCCAAGCAGGACGGCTCGCTGGCCCTCAAAGGCGGGTTGCGGCCGCGTCGCACCGGCGATGCGGCCTCGTCTCTCATGCAGCGCGTGATCGATGGCGAGCGCCACAGCGACGAAGACGCGCGCCATGTCGCCCTCGGGCGCGCTCGGCACGAACCCAGTCGGATACTCATCCGAAATGAAGCTCGTGGACAGCCTGCCCTCGCGCCAGCGCGGCCGTTCCATCAGGGAGGAAAGGAACGGGATGTTGTGGCGTATTCCCTCGATGACGAAGCGATCGAGCGCATCGGCCTGGGCCTCGATCGCCGCCGTCCGCGTCGGCCCGAACGTCACGAGCTTGGCGATCATCGGATCGTAGTGGATGGAGATCTCGCCGCCTTCGACAACGCCAGAGTCGACGCGTACGGCACTTTCGCCGAACCGTCCGGATGGTGGCGGCCGGTAAGTGACAAGACGGCCGGTCGAAGGCACGAAATCGCGAACGGGATCCTCGGCATAGATGCGCGTCTCGACCGCCCAGCCGTGCAAACGAATGCGGTCCTGGCGCAGGTCGAGCGGCTCGCCGGCCGCGACGCAGATCATCTGCTCAACGAGATCGATGCCGGTGATGAACTCCGTCACCGGGTGTTCGACCTGCAGGCGCGTGTTCATCTCGAGGAAGTAGAAGCTGCGGTCCTGCCCGGCGACGAACTCGACCGTACCGGCCGAGTCGTAGCCAACAGCCTTCGCCAGCGCGACCGCCTGTTCGCCCATCTGCCGCCGCGTCGGCTCGTCGAGGAGCGGCGAAGGAGCCTCCTCAACGACCTTCTGGTTGCGGCGCTGAATCGAGCACTCGCGCTCGCCGAGGTAGAGCACGGTGCCGTGCTTGTCGCCGAGCACCTGGATTTCGATATGGCGCGGGTTCTCGATGAACTTTTCGATGAGGATACGGTCGTCGCCGAACGAGGACTTCGCCTCCGAACGCGAACGATCGAAGCCTTCCCTGACGTCGGCGGACGCGTGGGCGATGCGCATGCCCTTTCCGCCGCCGCCGGCGGAGGCCTTGATCATCACGGGAAAACCGATCTCCTCGGAGATCCTGATGGCGTCCTCGGCCGTCTCGACCGTGCCAAGATGGCCCGGCACCGTCGAGACGCCGGACTCGGCGGCAAGCTTCTTCGAGGCGAGCTTGTCGCCCATAGCCTCGATCGCGCGCGCATTCGGCCCGATGAAGGTGATGCCGGCATCGGCGAGGGCCGTCGCGAATGCGGCGCGCTCCGACAGGAAGCCGTAGCCAGGATGTACCGCCTCCGCCCCCGACGTGCGGCAGGCGTCGATGATACGGTCGCTGTCGAGGTAGGATTGCGCCGCGGCGGGCGGCCCGATGCAAACGGCCTCGTCGGCCATCGCGACATGGAGGGCGTCGCGGTCGGCTTCGGAGAAGACCGCTACGGTCGCGATCCCCATGCGCCGGGCGGTCTTGACGATCCGGCAGGCGATTTCGCCCCGGTTGGCAATGAGAATCTTCTGAAACATGTCACAACCCGGCCCGCGCGCTTGTTAGGCGCTGGGGTCGGTTAGGACAAGCAAGTCGGTCGACCGTCGATCAGAGCGTGGGACGGCCGGTGAAGATGCGGCGAAGAGCGTCGAGAAACCGACCGAAGCCGGCCTGCATGCCACCGGCGGACCGGTCGGCTGCGCCTTCGGCCTGAAGGCGTGGATTGCCGGTCGCGTCGCCGAACGCTTCCTTGATCGACCCCTTGGCTTTCGTCGTCGTCCCATCGATTCGGTTCGGATCCAAGACGCTCTCCTGTGTCGGGGCTCGCAATACGCGATAGTTCACAGAACGTTTGAAGGTCCAATTCGATCCGCGTCCGATACCGGCGAACAGGCCTGCTTCATGACGCCGCCGAACGTCGCCATGCCGTCACGCATTGTCGGAGATCGTTGCCTCCCGGAGATCCCATGTTCCACAAGCAGAAACGCATCCGCGATCAGGTCATCGTCATCACCGGCGCGACGAGCGGGATCGGTCTGGCAACGGCGCGGTTGGCCGCGAAACGGAAGGCCAGTCTCGTGCTCGCCGCCCGCAGCGGTGACGATCTCGCGCGGATCCGGCGCGAGTTGGAGGCGCAGGCAGGAGGGGTCGCCTTCGTCGCCGCCGACGTCGGCAAGCGCGGCGACGTCGAAGCCATCGCTCAGATGGCGCGGACATCGTTCGGCGGTTTCGATACGTGGGTGAACAACGCCGGGCAATCGATCTTCGGCCGCCTCGACAAGGTGAGCGACGAGGATCACGAACGGCTCTTTCAGGTGAACTTCTGGGGCACCGTGTATGGCTCGCTCATTGCCGTCGAGCACCTGAAGCGCAACGGTGGCACCTTGATCAATGTCGGCAGCGTCGCTTCCGATTTCGCCATCCCGATGCAAGGCATGTACTCGGCGAGCAAGCACGCTATCCGCGGCTTCACCGACGCCTTGCGCATGGAGCTCGAGGCCGAGGACGCTCCAATCAACGTCAGCCTGATCAAGCCGGCCTCGATCGACACGCCTCTACCGGGACGCGCTCGCAACTACATGGAGACCGAGCCGACGCTGCCGCCGCCGGCCTACACGCCGCACGAGGTCGCGCTCGCGATCCTTTCGGCGGCAACGGAGGTGCGCCGCGACGTCTACGTCGG